>DATJBI010000220.1:0-40811 GCA_035515435.1 Anaerolineales bacterium | reverse complement strand
GACGATCGCCGATGCGGATTATAAGACCTTTGCGACGAACGTGGATCTTTTCATCCAGCATGGATCCACGCCCGAGGGCCCCGGCCCAACCTTTTCGATGCCTGCCTGGGGTGATTCTGGAAAACTGACACAGCAGCAGATCGCGGATGTCATTGCCTACGTCATCAGTCTGAATCGGTAGGCGGCCTGCGGGGCTGACCCGACACAATCTCCGGTCAAGAGGGGGGTGTTCATTTCTTTCCCTTTCGCAGGGGGCCTGCGTTCCTAAAATAAAAAAACGGTCCTGGTGCGGGCAGGAACGTTTTTTATATTCAGCGGAGAGGGCGGGATTTGAACCCGCGTTCCCTTGCGGGAAACACGCTCTCCAGGCGTGCGCGCTAAACCAAGCTACGCGACCTCTCCATTGCCTTCAGAGCGGGCGGAATTATACCGTACTTTTTTCAGCAGGTCACGCTTATTGTCCCTGAACTTCCACTGTAAAGCGATCAAAGTTTGGCCAATATTCTGTGGAGGCCGAGAAGGGCGCGTACCCCCCCGCGGGGATGGTGCTCGGATCGGTATAGGTGGACATGGCGCCGACGATCGTGCCATCCGGGTTGTAGAGGGTGATCACGGCTTTTACAAACTTTGCATCCGTTGTTCCCTTGTTTAGTACCTCACCTCGCACATACAACCAACTGCCGGTGGAATAGGAGTTAGCACCCTGTTGCACGACCAGATCCTGCCTGGGGAGTGCGGCGGCCTGGCCTGCCTCATGTAAATCATACAACTTGACGGGGCCCGTATTGTTGCTGGTCAATATATAGGGACCGATCACGAAGGGCGCTTTACCATAAGCAGGGATCACGTCCAATAAGGTACTTCCAGCCTGGGTCCCAAGCTCGAGCGGTTTGCCTGCCCGTAGATAATAATACGTCGCTGTTATCTTTATGTTTCCCATCGGGGTCGCGGTGTTGTTGAGCAGCTCACCCACGATGTAAAATCCGTTGTTCAGGGCATAGCCTTGACTGCTTAAGACATCCAGGTCGGCAGGCTCGGAAGGATCTGCGGTCGCCGCGGGTGTAACGGAAGGAATGGCAGAGGCGGCGATGGTCGGGACGGGGGTCGGCGAGGAGGCATCTGCGGCGGACGGCTGCGCGGTCGCGAGCGGCTGGCTGGATTGGACCGGAAGCTGCGCCACCGGCGTCTGTCGGCTGTTCCTGGCACTATTGGAGGCGGTATGGGAACAGGCCGTCAGCAAAACAGAGACGATGAGGATCAGGAAAATTCTTTTCATTCTATAACTCCTGGTTATGAGGGTGCAATCTTGAAATGCTTGCTTAGGGCTGCAAGTTCTTGAATGCCGGCAGGATGAACACGATGGTTGTACCTTCGCTTGGTTCGCTTTCAGCCCAAATCCGGCCGCCATGCGCCTGGATGATTGACTTTGAAATTGCGAGGCCCAAACCCGAGCCGCCATCCTGCCGGCTGCGCGATTTGTCGCCGCGATAGAAGCGGTCGAAGATATGCGGCAGATCGACTTCGGGAATGCCCGGCCCGCTGTCCTGGACGCGAAATTCGATCCCATCCGGTACGGAACGGCCGGATAATCTGATGTGGCCGCCCGAGGGGGCATACCGCAACGCATTCTCCAGCAGGTTTCCGAATACCTGGATAATTCGATGGGAATCGGCGTTGATATCGGGAAGATTCGCATCCGCGTCGGTTTCTAAAGATATGCCGGCTGAGCGCGCTTTTGGCAAATAGGCGCCGGCAACGCGGTCGATCAGATCGGTTGGGGACACCGGTTGTAACGTCAGGGTTAATTCACCGGCCTCCGAAAGGGAAAGCGTTCGCAGGTCTTCAACAAGAAGTGAGAGGCGTTTGGCTTCATCGTATACAATATCAAAGGTTTCGGGCGACGGAGCCAGCTTGCCCTCGCTCAACGCCTCGGTATGCCCCAGAATAATGCTGAGCGGGGTGCGGAGTTCATGAGCAATGTCCGCGGTCATGTTGCGGCGCAGGTCGCGGCTTTGTTTCAACTGCGAACTCATTTGGTTGAACGATTTGGTCAGATCCCCCAGTTCATCCTTCGAGCGGACCGGGACTTCCCTCTCGAGGTTGCCCTGGGCCACATCGCGCGTCGCATTGATCAGATCCTTCAAGGGCCGGGTCAGGGTGGAAGAGAAGAACAACCCCAGCAAGAGAGAAAGGGCCACCGCGCCCAACACACCCACGAGCAGATCCTCGTTGATCCGGGCGATGTAATCATTGGCCGGAGGGCGCGGCGCCGCGCCGCGCGGCGGGAAGGTGGGGATGAGCAATCCGACGATCTGCCCACCGGCCCAAATCGGCACACCGAAAGCCACCTGGTCGGCGGAGGGCTTTTGATTTTGGAATTGACTATCTGTCGAAAAGACCACGTTGCCATGGTTGTCGACCAAAACAATGGGTCGGATGGTGTCCGTCGCAATGGTGGTATTGTCGCTCTGGATGATGGTTTCGACGCCATTCCAGCCATTGTGTTCTGCATAATAATCTGTGAGGCTGGTCGCCAGCGAGGTCGGACGCTGGGTATTGACGAACCTGCCGAACTCGTGAGCCGAAACGTTGGAAGCCAGCACGCCGATCAAAGCAATTCCAGCCAGGCTAACCGCTAAAAAAGACAGCACCAGCTTAATTGCCAACGAACGGTTGGGAAACAGGCTTTGGATTCCTGATTTGACCTTTTCGAAGATGGACATGCAGACTCATTTCCTGTGATTTGAGTTCTCTATTTTGAAACGATAGCCGATGCCATACACGGTTTCAATGTAGCGCGGATCCCGGGGATCGTCTTCGATCTTGGCCCGCAGGTTTTTTACGTGCGCATCAATCGTGCGCTCGTACCCTTCATAAGCCGAACCTTGCAGGTAATCCAGCAGGTCCAGCCGGGTATAGGTGCGGCCCGGGGATGACATCAAGGCTGCCAACAGGTCGAATTCTGAACGCGTTAAGTCAACGGCTTGTTCGTTGACGGTCACAAAGTGATTGGCGCGGTCGAGAACGATGCCGCCGGAACGCAACACATCCGCCTTGGGCATTTCCTGGCCGGCGCGCCGCAGGACAGCCCGGATGCGCGCAGTCAGTTCCCGCGGGCTGAAAGGCTTGGTCACATAATCGTCGGCGCCCAATTCCAATCCGGCCACTTTGTCGCTTTCTTCTATTTTGGCCGTCAAGAGGATGATCGGCGTCTCGCGCTCCTTGCGATGCAGGCGGATGAACTCGTAGCCATCCATCTCCGGCATCATGATGTCCAGCAGGATCAGATCGGGTTTCTCATTCCGGGCTTCGAACAGCGCGTCGCGGCCGTTCTTCGCCGTGACGACTCTGAATCCTTCATTGGAAAGATACGCCTTCAAAAGAGACACGAGCCGCTCTTCATCATCAACGACCAAGATTGTTTTCGTCATGACACATTATTCTCCTCTCCATCCAATCGGATATGGATCCGATTGGATGGGCCAGCACAACGTCCTGTTCTGTCTCCTTGTGATTAAGGTGTCGGCGTTTCGGACGGTATGGGAGTCGTTGCAGTGGAGGGCGTTGCCGATGGTGCCAGAGCGGGATTCTTTTCTTGCAGGAATCGAATTAAGAGTCTTACCAGGCCGGCGTTCGAGGCAGCGCCGGACGAGGCTCTGGCCCGGAAGGTAGCAATCGCTTGAGGGTTGGGCGTCGAACCGCCGCCGCCGAAGCCGCCCCCGCCGAAGCCGCCGCCCCCGAAGCCGCCGCCCCCGAAGCCGCCGCCGCCGAAGCCGCCGCCCCCGAAGCCGCCCCCGCCGAAGCCGCCGCCCCCCGCGCGCGGTGTACCTGTCCCGCGGGCACCAAAGGTTATTCCCTGTTGCTGTAGTATGGTTCCCATTTCCTGACGCGTGAGTTTCATGTTCACAATTGCCTGGATCTGATCGGGCGTCATGGCCTGTTCGACACCCATCAGAGTGGCCTGCAGTTCCTCTGGTGCGGCCGTATTGCTGGTAGCGAGTGTTTGATAGGCTTCCCATAACGGAAGGAGCTGGGTGGCTTCGTCCGGAGTGACGGTCAGATTACCCTGCAGATTCATGGTACCCAGGATCAACTGCTGGGCAGGCGAAATGGCATTGGAATAATTTGAATTGATCGGACCCACGGGCGTGCTGGGCGGCGTCGACGAATTATTCAAACCCGGGATAATGCCGCAACCGGCGATCAGGGCCGCGCCCAGGACCAGACTAAATATTGCAACGATTTTTGCTTTCATCCACAAGACTCCTTCTGTTGGTTTGATTAATGATCTGAAACCGGCGTCTCTTATTCGTAATGCAGCGCATCAATCGGATCAAGTTGGGCGGCCGTGTTGGCAGGGTAATACCCGAAGAAAATGCCGACTGCCGCCGCGGAGGCAAACGCCAAGACGATGGAACCCGGTACGACCACCGTGCTTGCGATGCCGGTGGCATTGAAAATAAGGGAGCCGCCCACCCCGACCAGCACACCGAGCAATCCGCCGGTGAGACTCAACATCAAAGCCTCTGCCAGGAACTGCCAGCGAATGTCGAAGGGCGTGGCCCCAATGGCCTGGCGGACCCCGATCTCACGGGTGCGCTCGGTCACGCTGACCAGCATGATGTTCATAATTCCAATGCCTCCCACGACCAGCGAGACAGCCGCGACGGCCGCCAGCAAGGTGCCGAATGCAGAGGTGGTCGCCGTTTGGGTCGTGATGACATCGCTTTGGGTGCGGATGGTAAACGGCAGCGAATCTATAGAGAGATTATGGCGCTGAGCCAGCAAGAGTTGAATTTGCAGAATAACGTTATCCATCTGGCTTTGATCCGCGACCTGAACCACAATGGTATTGATGCGATCGCCGATCACTCTTGCGAATTGGGACGGTGTATAGCGTTGAAATACCGTCGTGATCGGCAGATAGATCCGAGCGTCGTAATCGGTGCCGCCCACGACGCCTCGTGGAGCGAGGACGCCGATCACGGTCATCTGGAAATTTCCCACGATCACCTTCTGGTCGATCGGATCGGTGCTGCCGAAAAGATTTTGTGCCAGGGTGGAGCCTAAGACCGCGACCGTCGCTTTCTGGTCCAGGTCGCTTTGGGCAATGAAGCGGCCCTCGCCAATCGGAGAGTCGCGCACGGTTGGAAAGTCGGCTGTGGTGCCTATAACGGCAACCGAATCAACGGTGTTATCCCCGTACTGAACCGTTTCGCTTGCATTTCGTTCGGTCTCCACGCCCGTGATCCCCGGTATGGTTGCGATGGCCGCGGCGTCGGGGTAATACAATGAGTTTTGGGTTTCATTGGTCCGATTTCGCGGTCCGCCCGCCGTGAAGTTCTGGGTCACAAACAGGAGGTTCGTTCCCAGGTTTTCAATTTGCGCGGCAATGTTCGCTTCGGTGCCGGCGCTGACCGAGATCACCATGATCACGGCTGCCACGCCGATGATGACGCCCAGCATCGTCAGGATGGAGCGCAATTTGTTATTGGTGACACCGTCCCAGGCGATGCCGATTATTTCCGATAGATCCATATCAAACTCCTTTCCAAGCCTGCTCAGGGGATAACGCTAAGGACACCATTATGATTGGTTTCATCTTTTGCGATTCGGCCGTCGCGCACATGCAGAACTCGATCCGCATGCACAGCCGTCTCCGGGTCATGCGTCACCATGACGATGGTGCGGCCTCGTTGATGAAGGGTGTGGAGCAGCTCAAGAATCTCCTCCCCCGAGCGGCTGTCCAGGTTGCCGGTGGGCTCGTCGGCCAGGATGAGCACCGGATCGTTGATGAGCGCCCGGGCGATCGCCACGCGCTGCTGCTGGCCTCCGGATAGTTCTTTGGGCAGATGAGAGAGACGCTTTCCCAACCCCACCATTTCCAAGGCCTCCCGGGCGCGCTTCTCCCGCTCTGCCCAGGTGGTTTTCTTGAAGCGGCTGTATATCATCGGGAGGATGACATTATGCAGGGCCGTCGCCCGCGCCAATAAGTTGTACGACTGGAAGACAAAGCCGATTTTGTTGTTGCGGATCAGCGCCGTTTGGACCTTGTTCAGGTGGCTGACATCCTCGCCGTCCAGAATATATTGACCGCTCGTGGGATGGTCGAGGCAGCCCACGATGTTCATCAACGTGCTCTTGCCTGAACCGGAAGGCCCCATGATCGAAACGAACTCCCCTTCATTGATTTCCAGGTTGATGTGATCCAGCGCGGTGACGCTGACCTCTTCACCCATTTGATAGACTTTGGTGAGGTCGTTGATCTCGATGATCTTTTTTTCAGACGTCATTTCGTTGTTCCTTACGGAGTCGTCGCACTTGTATTTTGAGCGGTCTGCGCCAGGCCGGTGCTGACGACTTCGCCCAGCTGCAGCCCGGATTTGATTTCCGCATAACTCTGGTCCATCAGACCGACCTGCACCAGCCGAAGCGTCAGATTTCCGTTCTGAACCACAAAGACAGCATATTTTCCGGGCTCGAGTTCCTTCAGGGCCTGAATGGGCACCAGCAATACGTTATTGGCCTGGGCATTGATCACGTTGACGGTGGCATTGAGTCCGACATACAGGGCAGAGCTGGCCGAATCATCCAATGTCGCCTGGGCTTGCACGGCCGGGACATTGTCCACCGTGGTGAGCGCCGGAACGATCTCGGTGATTTTCCCCTTGAAGGTCTGATTGGGTATCGCATCGAAGGTGGCATCCACTTCTTCACCGATTGCAAGTTTGCTTAAATCTGTCTCGTCGATATAAACGGTCAACAGGCGCTTGGACAGATCCGCGACCGTAATCACGGTCGAGGTGCCGACCGTATCCCCGACCGTGTTGTTGACAGCGGTCACCGTTCCATTGATGGGAGAGATGATCTCAGTGTTATCGTAATTCGTCTGCGCGGTCTGCAGGGCCGTTTGTGCCTGCTTGAGAGCCACCAGGCTCGCCCCGGTGGCAGTATCCGGGATGACACCGGTGGTTAACGCTGTTACAAGATCCTGGTCCTGCACCAGGTTGGCCTGCGCCAGCGCAAGCGCGGCCTGGGCGCTGGCAACGGTTGTGTCGGCTGGAGCGGTAATGGTTCTCGAGCCGCTCTTTTTATTGGTGACAGTGAAGTACTCCGGAACATATACCTTTTGATACCAATACTGGGCTCCCGCCAGTTCTTGATTGGCATAATCCAGGGCTTTCTGCGCGTCCTGGACCTTCTGGGTGGCGGCATCAGACGGAGAGGCCTGGGCATCCAATTGGGCATTGGTCAGGTTTTGTTGCGCAAGAGCTACTTCTTGTTGCCAGTGATAAACCTCGGGGCTGATATCAAATTCCAAGGCTTGCAAAGCATTGGTTACATTGACCTGATCGGTGGCGACCGCTCCCTGGGCGGTCGCAATGGCCGCCGGCGAAGTCAATTGCGCCAGGTTCAGTTTTGCCTGCGCCAGGGCCTGCCCCTGGGTCGTATTGTCTTCCTGCGCCAATATCTCTCCGGCTGTGACTTGATCGCCCACGGACACATTGATCTTCGTCAGCGTCGCGTTGGCGCTGCTGGACGAACCACTGTTGGAAAATGCCAGATTTGCCGTGGCTGCCGCGACCACCGTACCGGTGCCGCTGGCGCTGATCACGATGCTGCCCTGGGTTACTCTTGCGGTTTTAAGGGCCGACGCAGCGGCGGCCGCGCTATTCCTCTTTTGCTGCGCCGATTGATAATATAGATATCCACCGGCAAGGATCAGGATAATTAGGACCGAGCCGGCAATATACCAAAAACTTCTTTTGTGGCTGAGTGCGGACAGGGATCCAAAGAGATCTTGTATGCGTGACATGAAATGCGACTCCTTCTTGAGAATCTTATTTAGCAAGCGAAATATAGTATATGAGCGTGAAGAACTTTTGATAAGGGTGTGTGGATATTGTGAATGAAAATTACCACATATGTATATACAAGTTAAGCAAAGTGAGGGTGTGCTTTTCAGAGCACACCCTCACTTTGCTCACGAGGCTTTTGCCCTGGCTTTTATCTGCGCCTGCTTGCCTCCTGGGCAAGGGGGCGCGGCTCCAGCATCCCCCAGCGACTCGCACCCATATAGAGGATCTCCAAAATCAAATCGTTGTAGGCAATGCCTTCCGCGCTCGCCTGCAGACAGAGATCGCTATAGGCCGGCGTGAGACCGGGCAGAGTGTTGATCTCCAATAACCGCGGATTGCCCTCGGCATCGAGGCGGATATCCGTGCGCGAAATATCAAGCGCATAGAGCAAGATATGGGCGCGGTAGGCGAGGTACTGAAGTTTCTTTGTCAACTCCGGTTCGATCTTGGCCGGGCAGAAATATCCGGGCGCGCCTTCTTCTCCCACCGATTTGGATTTCGCGGCCTGGCTATACACTTGCGGGGTAACGGAACGGCTGCTGTCCAACTCAAGAACCGGGAAACGATGGAAACCATCTTTCTCATACCATTCGGGATGGCGGCTATAAGGCTTCACATCAGGGCGTCCCATGATACCGACCGTGAACTCGCGGCCCGGCAGAAACGTTTCGACGAGCGCGGGCTGATTGTAATTATCGATCACCCATCTGACGCGCTCGCGCAAATCCTTTTCATTCCGAACGATGGCTTTCAGGTCCACCCCCATGCCCGTCCCTTCGCGGGCGGGCTTCACGAACAGCGGAAAGTTCAAATCCGGGCGGAGAGACTCGTCGCCCAGGATGAATTCCTGAAAGGGCGCGACCGGCAGGCGTCGGTCCCGCCAGATGCGTTTGGTGAGAGTCTTGTCGAGGGAGATGCCGTTGGTCAAGACGCGCGAGCCGGTATAGGGGATCCGCATCATTTCCAGCAAGGCGGGGATCTGGGCCTCGCGGGCATCGCCGCCCAGTCCTTCCGCGATGTTAAAGCAAATATCGGGTTTGAAGTCGCGCACCGCGAACGGGAGGTTTTGATCGGCCAGGATGAACCTGGTTTCATGGCCGTCACTTTCTATCGCGTTGCGTATATGCTGGATCGTCTCGATATGGTCAAAATCAGCGTAGGCATCCGGCGGAACACCGGGAGGCAGAGGGACTTTTTCATCCTTGATGTTTGCCAGCACCGCGACCCGCCAGTAACGTTTGAGCCGGTGACTGGGAGGCTGGTCCGCGCCAGGCTCCTTGATCGTATGCATCTTTGATTGCTCCTTGGTAAGAAAATCTCAATCGCCTAGTATATAACAATGCCTGCAGAATACAAGAGGTCAAATTCTTCTTTTGATTTGCGAACACTCTGGGATACAATCAAGGTCGTCATGAATATGGAAATTCGACGCGCATTGCCGGAAGACGCGGAAGTGCTAACCGAGATTGCGATTGCGGCCAAAGGCCATTGGGGCTATCCCGCCCGCTGGATGCAAGCCTGGAAAGGGGAATTGACTTTTGACGCGGCGTATCTTGAAAGGTACGAAAGCTGGACCGCCCTGGTCGAGAATCGGCCCGCCGGCTTCTATACCCTGCTGTGGAAGGAGGACCATGCCTGGCTGGAGAACCTTTGGGTGAGGCCCGCCCAGATGGGGCGCGGAATTGGCAGCGCCCTGTTCCAACATGCGCGGCAATTGTCGAAGGAGCGCGGCTATCCTGTCCTGCGGTTTGAATCCGACCCCAATGCCGTTGGCTTCTATAGAAAAATGGGGGCGCACCAAATTGGTGAACGACACTCGGAGGTGGAAGGACAGGCGCGCCTCCTACCGGTCATGGAGTTGGAATTGTGACCAGTTACTGTGAGTACGTCCGCCTCCATCCGGAAGACCGATTCAACCGTATCTATCACGATACCCAATATGGGTTTCCGATATCGGCGGACCATCTGCTCTTTGAGCGTTTTGTGCTGGAGATTAATCAAGCCGGCCTGTCCTGGCTTACGATTTTAAGGAAGGCGGATAATTTCCGCCGCGCCTATGACAACTTCGATATTGATAAAATTGCTTCCTATGGCGAGGGGGAGGTCGGTCGTCTGCTCTCGGACGCCGGCATTGTTCGCAACCGGTTGAAGATCAACGCCGCGATTGAAAACGCGAAACGCATCCAGGCCCTGCGGCAGGATCATCGATCCTTCAAGGATTGGCTGGATGCCAATCGGTCGCTGCCATTGGAAGAATGGACAAAATTGTTCAGGCAAATGTTTGTATTCACCGGCGCGGAGATCGTGCGTGAGTTCCTGGTCAGCACGGGGTATCTGGCGGGAGCGCATGCGAAGCGCTGTCCGGTCTACAAAACCGTAGCCGCTCTGAATCCGGCGTGGATGCAATGAGTTCTTTGGAGAATGCCGTCCAGCCAAAAACGAGAGACCTGTCCCTCGATGTGCTTAAGGGCCTGGGATGTCTGCTGATGATCATGGCGCATATGCCGTTCAAGCTGGGCTGGTACAAGGATCTTACGTTTTTGGGAGGGTTTGCTCCGGTGCCATTTTATGCGGTGGTTGGCGTCACCGCTTTTTTTCAGGCACAGAAATATCTTCCGCGTCCCGTGATCCTGAATTATCTTGTTCTGTTCTTCCTCGGCTTCGCCCTGAACGGTTTTAATAGTCCGGACTTTCTGCGGCCCCCAGTCATCCACTTCGATATTATTCAGGTCATTGCCATGGGTGCCCTTGCGGTTTATTTGTTCGAACGCTGCTTCAAACCGCCTGTCTGGCTTTACCTGATTGTGGGGGTGCTCTGTTTTCTATTGAAACCCGCCCTGGATGTGCTCCTGCCCGTTCAAGATCATCCCCTGCTGGCGGGCATCCTGCTTCCCTACAGCGGGACGTTTCCTGTAATCCCGTGGTTGTTTTTGTTCTTCCTGGGTGCGTATGTTTATCGAATCGGCCCGCGCTGGAATTTCAGCTGGGCGGCCGTCTCGACATTAATTTTTGTCGCGCTGGCGATGTCGGGCGTCAATCTGGAGTATCGCAGTAAATTTGATATGTCGCTCGGATATTTTCTTCTTTCGTGCATTCTGGCGTTTGCCTTATTTCTCGTTTTCTTGAACTTCAAGGTCTTGAACCGGCCCTCCCCTTTCAATCCGATCCTGTTCTTTGGACAGAATTCGCTTCTTTTTCTCTTTGTTCATTTCGCGGCGATCGCCTTTTTTAGTTTGCAATTGCAGTGGGAAGTCAAAGTCCCTTTGATAAAACATCATCCGTTCTTGATGTGGCTGCTGATATTTGCGGTGACCTGGATCACCATGCTGATCTTGCTCTATCTGGCCAAGATCAATCCGCGGCGCGCTTGCTTTGACCGGATCTGGGTCTGGGTGTTGTTGGTGGCCCTGGTGTGGACGGTGCCCCTCCTCCCCAACAATGAATTGGTCCGCTGGACGGCCGTGGGGTTGGGGACCGTCGCATCTCTCCATTATCATCAATTGAGCCGCGCCCTGAAAGGAGCACCGGCTCAGCTGCCGGGGGTGCCGTCATGAATCAGGACGGTCAGGTTTGCACGGCAGGGCATCCGATCTTTGAAGTCTTGGCCCCGTTCCCGCCTCGGGTGGGGAGGCCGCCGCAGTGAATCGTTCCCTGCTTTGGCTGGGCGCCTCCATGTTCCTGTGGGGGTTGGGCGAGAGCATGTTCCTTCTGTTCCAGCCGATCTACCTGCAACAGCTGGGTGCCGATCCGATCCAGATCGGGGTGATCCTGGGTTCGTTCGGTGCCGTGATGACGTTGACGCATATCCCGGCCGGTCATCTTTCTGATTTGATCGGCCGTCGCCCGATGCTGATCGCAGCCTGGGTGATTGGCATCGCGGCCACGTTGCTGATGGCACTTGCCACAACGCTTTCGGGTTTCGTCGTCGGCATCTTGATCTATGCCTTCACCGCCTTTGTTGCTTCGCCGCTCGATAGTTATGTGACCGCGGCCCGCGGCCCGTGGTCGGTCGGGCGCGCCATTACATTCATCTCCATGACCTACAATGCAGGCGCAGTCCTGGGTCCGGTCAGCGGCGGCTGGATCGGCGATCATTTCGGATTGCGGCTGGTGTACTTTTTTTCCGCAGGAAGTTTTGTTCTGTCGACCGGTGTGCTTTTCTTTATCGCCTCCCAGCCGCGCGATCGCCACGATCCTCAGGCTCCGCCCCCCCGCTTGTTGACCAATGGACGTTATTTGGGCTTTCTTTCCATCCTGTTCGTGGTCGCGTTTGCAACCTATCTGCCTCAGCCGCTCACGCCGAACTTTTTGCGCAACCAGCACCAACTTTCGCTGGAAGTGATCGGGGAGTTGTTCTCCATCGGAAGCCTGGGCAATACCGCCCTCAATCTGCTGTTCGGTCAATTAGAAGCACGGACCGGCTTTGTTCTGGGACAGATGAGTGTATCGTTGTTTGCTGTCCTGCTCTGGCGCGGCTCAGGTTTTGGCTGGTTCGCGCTGGCTTATTTTCTGCTGGGCGGATTTCGCGCGTTGCGCAGCCTGGGCGTTGCGCAGGTCCGGCCCCTTGTGCATGAATCGCAGATGGGGCTGGCCTATGGCGTGACCGAAATGGTCGGTTCTTCAACCGTTCTGCTGGCGCCGCCGCTGGCCGGCTATCTTTATCAGCTGGATCCGCGGATGATGTATCCGATGAGCCTGGTTTTGATGGGAGTTGGAATCGTTCTCAGCCTGATCCTTGTGCCGCAGTCGCAGAGATTTCCACCCGATCATATCGAACGGGCCCCTGACTTATAATGGTCCTGCCGTCCCGAACCCGACTGGAGCCCGCCATGTTGGAAATCGCCCCTTTTACCCTCGGCCCCGTACAAACCAATGCGTACCTCGTTGCCGATTCCGAGACCGGCGCGGCGGCGGTCATTGACCCCGCCTGGGATGGTCAGATCATCCTGGCGGCGGCACGCAAGCGCGGTTGGCGCATTGCCCATCTTTGGTACACGCACGCCCACTTCGATCATATTGGCGGCGCGGGGGCCATCGCCGATGCATTGAATCCACTGCCGCTGGTCGCGCTTCATCCGAACGATCATGTCCTGTGGCGCGCCGAAGGCGGCGCCCCGCTCTTTGGATTCAAAATTGACCCCGGCCCCGAACCGACCATCGACCTCTATCCCGGCCAGATCTTGAAATTGGGCCAGGTCGAATTTGAGGTCCGCTTCACGCCCGGACATACCAGCGGTCATTGCATCTTTTACGTTCGACCGGCACAAGTCTGTTTCTGCGGGGATCTGATCTTTCAAAATAGTGTTGGCCGCACCGACCTGCCTGGCGGCGATTGGGGCGCGTTGCTGAACAGCATCAAAACCCAGGTCTTCACGCTGCCCGATGAAACGCGCCTGCTTTCGGGTCATGGCCCTGAAACGACGGTCGGCCGGGAAAAACGATTCAACCCATTTGTCGGACTGTCTGCAGCGGGACGGGACCTTTAGGGAAAATCATGGAAAGAGTCCCGCCCCTGCGCTTCCCGGCTCTGGGTTATCGAAACTTCAAGCTGATTTGGTCGGGATTGATCGTTTCCAATATGGGCACCTGGATGCAAAACGTCGCCAACGGCTGGCTGGTTTTGCAGCTGACGAATTCCCCGCTGTGGCTCGGCCTGCTCGGTTTGAGCTTTGCGGTGCCCATGATCGTGCTGCCGCCGCTGGCAGGTGCGGTGGTGGATCGGGTGAATCGAATCAGACTTCTGTATTTGACGCAGAGCATGCAAATGCTTGGCGCATTTGTGCTGGCCGCCTTGACCTGGTTTGGAACCATTCGGGTCTGGCACATCCTGGCGGTGTCGTTCATCAGCGCGGCCATGCTCGCGTTTGACAATCCGGCCCGGCAGGCCCTGATACCGGACCTGGTCGGCCCGCCGGATCTGCTGAACGCGCTCTCGCTCAATTCCGCGACCTACAGCGGCGCGGCCCTGGTGGGTCCGGCTTTGGCGGGAGTGATGCTGGCTCCGTTCGGGGCCGGGACACTCTTCTTTGTAAATGGCGTCAGTTTCCTGGCTGTGATCTTGGCGCTGGCCGCGATGCGCGATGTCCGCACCCACAGCGGCGGCCAACAGCATCCTTGGCACCATTCCGTCTGGAATGGACTGGTCTATGCCTGGAATAATCGCTTGATCATGGCCCTGCTCGTGCTCTCGGCGCTGGGTTCCTTGTTCGGACGTTCGTATCAGACCCTTCTGCCGGCATTCAGCGACGTGTGGAATGCGGGTCCGCAGGGGTATGGATTGTTGCTGGCCTCCGCCGGCGCAGGGGCGCTGGTGGGGGCCTTTGGGCTGGCGGCGGTGCGGCATGTTCCGCGTCACGGCGTGGTGATGCTGGCCAATGGGCTCCTGTTCAGTCTGGCCCTGATCGGGTTTGCACTCAGCCCGTCGCTCTGGCTTGCGGCCATCCTGCTATTCGTCGTGGGAGTCACGTCGACCATCTTCGCCACCATTATTGCGACCTTCATTCAGGTGATGATCCCGAACGAGTTGCGCGGCCGCGTGATGAGCTACTATACCGTGACGCTGATCGGTCTGCCGTCGCTGGGCGCGCTGGGAAGCGGCGCGATGGCGGAGTGGCTGGGCGGCATCCACGGCGCGCCGCATGCGGTCTTGCTCACGGCCGTCTTGCTTGGGATCATCCTGGTATTGGTCACGCCGGTCTTTTGGGGGCGCAGCATCCAAAGAGCTTGAAGCGTGGATCAAGAAAAACGGGGCAGCGCGATGGGGGCATGCCCCGTCCTCCCGGCGGGCGGGGCTCCTTTATTTTGCAAACTCGGTCGCACGCGTTTCGCGTATCACGGTGACTTTGATCTGACCCGGATATTGCATGGTCTCTTCGATCTTCTTGGCAACATCGCGGGCCAGTCGCGCCGAGGCCAGATCGTCAATGTTTTCCGGTTTGACGATGATGCGCACTTCGCGGCCCGCTTGGATTGCGAACGCCTGCTGCACGCCTTCAAATGACTGCGAAAGCTCTTCCAGGGTGCGGATGCGTTTGATGTACGCTTCCAGATCTTCGCGGCGCGCACCCGGGCGCGCACCGGAGATGGCATCGGCGGCTTCGGCGATGACCGCCTCAATGGTCAATTGATCCACTTCGTGGTGGTGCGATTCGATCGCGTTGACCACAATCGAATTCACGCCGTAGCGCCGGCAGAATTCGGCGCCGAGCTTGGCATGCGTGCCTTCCTGATTGTGATCCATGGCTTTGCCGATGTCATGCAAGAATCCGCTTTGTTTGGATAACTCAACGTTCGAGCCGATCTCCGCCGCCAGGATGCCGGCGAGTTTGGAAACCTCGACCGCATGCGCCAGTTGATTTTGCCCGTAGGAAGTGCGGAACTTCAAACGGCCCATCATGCGTAATACTTCAGGATGCAGGCCCGCAATGCCCGCCTCAAACGCGGCCTGTTCCCCGGCCTCATTGATGATCTTCTCAATCGCCTTGGTTTCTTCCTCAAGGATCTTCTCGATGTGGGCGGGATGGATTCGACCATCGACCGTCAAGCGGGTGAGGGCGCGGCGCGCGATCTCCCGCCGCACCGAGTCAAAACAGGAGATGGTCACTGCTTCCGGGGTATCATCCACGATCACATCCACGCCTGCGGCTTGTTCAAAAGCCTTGATGTTGCGCCCGTTGCGTCCCACGATGCGGCCCTTCATCTCTTCGCTGGGAATCGGCACGACCGACGAGGTGACTTCCGCAACATGCTCCGAGGCCACGCGCTGGATCGCATCCGCGATCAACTTGCGGGCCCGCTTCTCGCCCTCTTCGCGGGCCTCCGCCTCGATCTGGCGATAGATGCGGGCCATGTCCGCGCGCGCTTCCTTCTCGACCGCGGCGAACAATTGTTTCTTCGCATCTTCCGAGGAGAGTTGTGCAATTTGTTCGAGCTTGGCCAATTCCTGCTCATACAGCTTTTCAATCTCGTTGGTCCGCTTGTCAATGGTGCTTTGACGTTTGTTCAGGTTTTGGTCGCGCTGTTCCAGTTTGTCGGCCCGGCCGTCGAGTTCAGAGCGGCGCTTATCGAGGCGGTCCGCCTCCTTGCTTAATTCGATGCGCCGTTCTTTGATCTCACTCTCTGCAGCCTGGACAATCTTGGTCGCACTTTCACGCGCCTGCGTTTCAATCAGGCGCGCCTGGGTGTTGGCGACCTTCAAAATATTGTCGGCCTTATCCTGCTGGTTCTTCAGGGCCCGTTCGCTCTGGTTGCGGTGATAAAAATAGCCGGCCGCTCCCCCGACCACCAGCGCCAGAAAGCCTACGATGATACTGATCGCATTCATATATTTTCCTCATTGTCAATTTGGTGTTCCGGGTGCGTCTCTTTCCAAATGCGCGCAACCACAGACGTAACCACGGAATAGGAAAACCCGCGGCGGGCGAGATAGTCGGAAGTCTTTTTCCGGAACTCGCGCCATTCTTCGGATTGCAGGCGGCGCGCCTTCTTCAAACCTGCTTCATATGCCAGAGCTTCTTCATCCAGACCTTCCAGGGCTGGCCGGGCAGCTTCATCGGAAAGCCCCTTTTGTCGAAGTTCCATCTGCAGGGCACGCCGGCTGCGGGGCCGGAACGTATTGCGGTTCTCAACCCAGGCGCGGGCAAATTGTTTGTCGTCGGCAAGCCGATTCTCCCGCAGGCGTTCGACGGTTCGCTCGATCACCTCTGGCGGGAATCCATGCCTGCTCAGATTCTGCCGTATCTCGGATTCGGAGCGGGCCCGATAACTGAGGAAGAGCAATGCCTGTTGATAAGCCCGCTCGCGGTCATCTTCCGCCCGGAGCCCAGCCACCCGCTCTTCGCTCAGTTCCTGTCCGACTTTCAGCCAGGCGGCCGTGATCCGTGCCAGTCCGAAAGCGTAATTTCCATCGAGATGAATGTTCACCCGATCCGGATCGCGCTTTTGTGGTTCAATCGCCGTGATCTTTGCCATTAAACGAAATACAGCCGATGGCCTGCCGTGATGGCCTCGACTGTAAACAAGATCTGGATTAGAGAAACCGGCCCCGCCTCCGAATGCGGCGGGTTGCGAAACGTGATAAGCCTGAGAATCAGGTTATGCGGGCCGATGGATCAATCTCAAAAACTATTCTCTCAAATTATCCGTCGAAATGGCGGCGACCTTCTAAACACCTGAGCCGGTTGGAAGGAAATCGATCTGCGAGTTTCGTGCGGGTTCCAGTAGTCTGTTCACAATTCCAGGCCGCCGAGGCGGCAGAGCACCATGAATCCTTTCGGATTTTTCATATTATACATGATTTTTAACAATCTGTTAAGGAACTGGCTTTCCTGCCGGGATTCCAGGAACCAAACCTTTTTCGATCTGACGGGTTAAGATAGATTAACAGATGAAGATCAGAAAGTGACAAATGTGACTGGCTGGATTCTGTCCCATATGCCATAATCTTTACTCAACCTTTATTCGACAAGGAGTTCCCATGGCAAAATTCACGCGCGAAGATGCACTAGAATATCACCGTTTGAAAGGCAAACCGGGCAAAGTGGCGATCGTTCCCACCAAGCCGATGGATACCCAGCGCGATTTAAGCCTGGCGTATTCGCCCGGCGTAGCCGAGCCGGTGCTCGAGATCGAAAAGAACGCCGAAGACGCCTACGAATATACCTCGAAAGGGAATCTGGTGGCGGTGATTTCCAACGGCACGGCCATCCTGGGGCTGGGAGATCGGGGTGCCTTGGCCGCCAAACCGGTGATGGAGGGCAAGGGCGTCCTGTTCAAGAAATTCGCGGATGTGGACGTCTTCGACATTGAAGTCAATTCGCATGATCCGGACGAAATCATCAAGGTGGCTGCCGCCATTTCCCCAACCTTCGGCGGCATCAACCTCGAGGATATCAAGGCACCCGAATGTTTCTACATCGAGGAAGAATTGAAGAAGATGCTCGATATTCCCGTCTTCCACGATGATCAGCATGGCACCGCGATCATTTCCTCGGCGGGATTGGCAAGCGCCCTTGAAATTGTTGGGAAAAAGCACGGTGACATTCGATTGGTCATTTCCGGTGCGGGTGCCTCGGCCATCTCGTGCGCCGAACTGGCGATTCGCTGGGGTGTGAAGCGCGAGCGCATCATGCTGGTCGACACCAAGGGAGTGGTCTACAAGGGCCGCAAGGAGGGCATGAACAAATACAAGGACCGCCTGGCCGTGGATGACAAGGGACACCGCACCCTGGCCGATGCCGTGCGGGGCGCGGATGTGTTCTATGGTCTGTCGGTTGCCAACATCCTGACCCCCGAGATGGTCAAATCCATGGCGGAGGATCCGATCATCTTCGCGATGGCCAATCCCGATCCAGAGATCAAACCCGAACTGGCGAAACAGGCACGCCGGGATGTGATTATTGCGACGGGCCGTTCGGATTATGACAATCAGGTCAATAACGTGCTCGGCTTCCCGTTCATCTTCCGGGGCGCGTTGGATGTGCGCGCCAAGGCCATCAACGAGGAAATGAAGTTTGCGGCCTCCAAGGCGCTGGCTGCATTGACGAAGGAGGATGTGCCCGACTCGGTCCTGCGGGCCTACGGCAGGGACAGCCTCAAGTTCGGGCGCGAATATATCATCCCCACCCCGCTCGATCCGCGCGTGTTGCTGTGGGAGTCGCCCGCCGTCGCGGAGATGGCGATGAAAACAGGCGTGGCGCGCAAGACCCTGGATATCCAGGAATACCGCCAGCAACTCGCCTATCGTCAGGGGAAGGGCGAACAGGTG
This sequence comes from Anaerolineales bacterium, assembly GCA_035515435.1. Lineage (GTDB taxonomy): Bacteria > Chloroflexota > Anaerolineae > Anaerolineales > Villigracilaceae > Fen-1038. The sequence continues at coordinate 22,187 of DATJBI010000220.1, read as the reverse complement.
CGCTACTTCTTCCAGAACAAGGCCCGCTCCTCCGGCGGCAAAAAGCGCGTTGCCTTCGCGGAAGGCGAAGAGCCGAAGGTCATTCGCGCCGCACATCAGGTCAAGGAAGAGGGCATCGGCACGCCGATTCTGATCGGACGCCCGTCCGCGATCCGGCAGCAGTTGAAGATTCTGGGACTGGAGGACCGGCCCGAGATCGTGGATCCCTACGAATTCCAGGGTCTGGATAAATATGCCGCGGCCTATTATGAGCTTCGCAACCGCAAGGGCTTGACGATGGCGGAGGCTCTCAAGCTGGCCCATGATCCAAACGTGTTTGGTTCGCTCATGGTCAAGATGGGCGATGCGGATGCTTTTATCAGCGGCTTAACCTATGATTATCCCGAGGTCATCCGGCCCGCATTGCAGATTCATCATACTTCCCCCGGCGCGGCCCGCGCCGCGGGTGTCTACATCATGATCGTTGAAGACCGGGTCTATCTCTTTACGGATGCCACGGTCAATATTGACCCGAGCGCCGAAGATCTGGCGGAGATCGCCTGCCTGGCCGCGAACTTTGCGAAGCGCCTCGAACTCGACCCGCGCGTGGCCTTCCTTTCGTTTTCCAACTTCGGCTCCACCCCGCATCCGCTGTCGGACAAGGTGCGGAGGGCCGTGGAACTGGTCAAGGCGCGCCAGCCGGAATTGGCGGTGGATGGCGAGATGCAGGCCGATACGGCGGTCGTCGCGAATATCGTGGAGGAGCGTTATCCCTTCAGCACCGTGAAAGATGCCAATGTCCTGGTCTTCCCATCCCTCGAGTCTGCGAACATTGCCTATAAGTTGTTGGCCCAGCTCGGCAAAGCCAAGGCCATCGGCCCGATCTTGCTCGGAATGGGCGCGCCGGTCCACGTGCTGCAGACAGGCGATGAGGTCAACAACATCGTTCAGATCGCGGCCGTGGCAGTGATGGACGCGCTGGGACGGGAAGAATTGGCCGGGCAGAAGGTGAAAAGCAGGACGTAAGGCGCCGGGACGGACCTCGGAGATCTCGAAAATCTCCGAGGTTTTTGATTCCGAGAGTCTCTGCAAGCAAACCAGACGGGGATTCGTCCTGTGAGATGGAAAGGAGGATCGTCGATGAGAAAATGGAGCAACATCTTCAGGATCTGGCTTCCATTTGCGGCGCTGATCACGGCCTGCTGTGCACTGGCGTACGCCTCCATGCAGCAGAGCCTGCGACAGAGCGCCAACGATCCGCAGATCCAAATGGCGGAGGACGCGGCTTATGCTCTCAACCATGGCGCGGCACTGGCCGCGGTGATCCCCTCTCCACAGATTGAGATGTCGCGCAGCCTGGCGCCGTTTGTTGTTGTTTATGACCTGGATGGCAAACCCTATGCCGGGTCGGGCCTGCTGGACGGCCAATTGCCCGATTATCCCCAGGGGGCCCTGGACCGGGCGAAACAGGGCGGTGAAAACCGCGTCACGTGGCAGCCGAACTCGCTGGTCCGGATCGCATCCGTGGTCGTTCCGTGGCAGGATGGTTTTGTCATGGCCGGCCGCAGCCTGCGTGAGGTTGAGCAACGCGAATCCCAGGCCGAGGGGCTGGCCGCCTTTGCGTGGATTGTGGCCTTGATCGGCACGTTCATGGTGATTGTATTTGCCCAGTTCCTGCTGGCGCAGGAATAGGACCTGCTGAGCACTGCCCCGAGGCGGCGGGGCCCCTCGCTACAGGACGGTATGCAGCAGCCCAACCACTGCGCCGGATGCGATCAGCCAGGTGGAGTTCGTCTGAAATCGGATCAGGATGATAAGGCATATCACCGCCATGCCGATGGTGATGGGATCAATCAGGGCGGTGGATGCCAGCTGCAGGGAAACCGCCAGCATCAGTCCGAGCGAGGCGGCGTTGACTCCATCCAAAAAACGGGAAGCCCACGGCGAATTTCGAATCTGTTTGATGACCAAACTGCTGATGGCCACGTAAATAAAGGAGGGCAGGAAGATTCCCAGCGTGGCCAGGATCGAACCGGGCAGGCCCCCAAGCAAAAAGCCGATGAACGTGGCGGTCGTGAAGACCGGCCCGGGCGTGACCTGACCCACCGCGATCGCGTCGATCAATTGCTTATCGGTCAGCCAGCCCAGGTGCAGCACGAAATCGGCGCGCAGGAACGCCAGCAGTACGTAGCCGCTTCCATACAGCGTCGCGCCGATCTTGAGAAAATTAAGGAACAAGAGGGTCAAGCTGAAGGGGGCAGGGGCCGCGAGAAGATTGAATCCGGCGAGCGGCAGAAGAATTCCAAGGACGGGAACCCTTTTTATTCTCGAGAGGTTCCCGCCGATCATTGCCGCCAGGCCGGCGATCAGAAGAATGAGCAGGATGTTTACGCCAAGCATGTAAGAGATGACCGTGGCCAGCCCGATGACACCGGTCAGCCAATTCTTGACCGCCTTTCTCCCCAGTCCCCACAGGGCCTGCGCGATGATCGCCATCACCACCGGCATGATGCCGTAAAGGATGCCGGTTGCCAACGGGGTCGTCCCATAACGGAGGTAGGCCCAGCTCAGGGCCATGACGATCAGCATGGCTGGCAGGATGAAGCAGACTCCGCCCAAAACGAGACCCAGCCAACCCACGCGGCGATAGCCCAGATAGATTGCCATTTCGGTCGAGGTGGGACCGGGGATCAGGTTTGCCCCGCCGAGCAGATCGAGGAACTCCTGATCGGTAACCCAGCGGTGATGCTTGACCACCTCATCGTGCATGATCGCGATGTATGCCGCCGGTCCGCCGAACGAGGTGACTCCCAAACGCAGAAAAAGCGCGGCGACTTCGATCAGCTGGTTGCGAGGCGAAGCATCGGGAGGCGCGGTGCGCATAGACCTAGAACAATCGTCCCGAGAAGATGAGCAGACTGAATGCAATGAGATGGAAGGTGATCAGAATGGAGGCGGCCCGCCAGATGAACGCCTTGCTGTTGAGCAATCGGTTTCCTTTGAAGCGGCGGTCGAGCCAGGCCGTGGCCGCCAATAGAACCCCATGGTACAGCCCATAAACCAGATAATGCCAGGCGGTGCCGTGCCACAGGCCCATCAATCCCATGGTGACGATATATCCCACATACGAAGCGGTATAGCGATTCTTGAACCATTTGTTTCTCAGGGCGGCAAACACAAAACGGTTGTAAACATGATCGCGGAACCAGAATGATAGGCTGATGTGCCAGCGGTTCCAGAAGTCGCGGATGTCGCGCGAAAGGAAGGGACGGTCGAAATTTTCCGGCGTGTGAATGCCGAACAGATAACTGAGTCCGACGGCAAAGGCGCTGTAACCGGCAAAGTCGAAGAACAGATAAAACGTGTACGCGTACATGTAGGAGCCGATGTGCAGCAGGCTGGCGCCCTTCGCCATCGGGGTGAGCCAGTATTGTTGGATCAGGGAGGCGAGAATGAATTTATAGAGAAAGCCGGTGAAGACGCGGTGGACTGCTCCATCGAGGTCCGAAAGGAATTCGGCGCGCGTCCGCTCGCGCTGCCAGTCCTCCCCGAAGCGTTTGTAGCGATCAATCGGCCCGGATGAAATCGTGGGGAAGAACAGCAGGAACGTCAGGTATTGAATCGGCGGGAGGGAGGCGATCAGCCCGTCGTGGATGCCGATGATCGCATCCAGACTGCGGAAGGTGATGTACGATAATCCCAGAAAGAAGATCTGGTAATCGCGCTGGAACAGCGGAACGAATTTCGCGGCGAGCAGAGGCAGCAGACTTAATACCACTGCCCCATAAAACGCAGCTTGATTCTTGCCGCGTCTGCGGATGAGCAAAAAGACGATCGCGATCGCCCACTGCAGGACCGCATAAATGGCGACCAGTTCGATCTCATTGACCGATATGGATTTTGTGATTTGTTGTGGAACATAATATTGGATGACCAGCATCAGGAGGGTCGCCAGCACGACCCAGACCTTCAAAATCCGATTGAAGAAACCGGCGAAGACGGCTGGGATCACAACATAGATCAGCAAAATGCCAAAGTAAAGAAAACTGGTGTATGGAATCATTTGAGTCCCTCAGATAATTTTCGCCGGTCTGCCTTGCCATTGTTCGTCATGGGGAATTGATCCACGAAAATGAATTTGCGGGGGATCATGTAATCGGGCAATCGTCCATTCAATTCGCGTTTGAGGGTGCGCGTGATTTCAAATGCAGACCCCCTCATCCGTTCTTTGAGAATGACAAAGGCGGCCAAATGATCCGCCCGGCCATTTTTCATCACCGGGATCACCACTGCATCCCGCACATTGGGCAGCGCCTGCAGGTTGCTTTCAATGTCTCCGATTTCGATTCGATAACCATGAAGCTTGATTTGAAAATCGATCCGCCCATCGAAGAACAAGTAGCCGTCCCGATAATGACCCAGATCGCCGGTGCGATAGGCGCGCCTATTGTTGATTTGATAGAAGGCCCGGCCGGTCAGATCGGGACGATGAATGTATCCCGCGCTGACGTTCGGTCCGGCAATGACGATCTCGCCTCGCTCCCCAGCTTGAGCCTCGACCCCGTCATTCAGGATATGGATCTCGGTATCGGGCTTGGGTCTGCCAACGGGCAGCGGGCTGTAGCGCTGGATGATTTCCGGGTCGATCCGAATGGATGAGGTTGCCACCGTGGCCTCGGTTGGACCGTAGGTGTTCCAGACTTCGGACGCTGGAAAACGGGCCAGCAGGCTGCCGGCCAGCTCGGGGGCGAGCGTCTCGCCGCAGAACCAGAATCTTCTTACCCGGGGCAGCATCTGCGCGCTGAAGGAGGGTTCTGCCAGACAAAATTGTGCGAAGGACGGGGTCGAAACCCAAACGCTGACCCCGGAGTGCCCCAAAACGTGGAAGAGAGCCTTCGGTTCCGCGATCACGTCCTGCGTCAAACTGAAGAGCGTTCCACCGCTGACCAGGCTGGAGTACAGATCCATCACCGATAGATCAAAGGAGAACGGTGCCTGATTGAGAAAGGTCTCCTGCCTTTCCATAAAATTGTGCTCGGAGAGTATCCAATTGATAAAACTCTCCAAACAGCCGCGGGTGATGACGACGCCTTTGGGTTCACCCGTGCTGCCGGAGGTGAAGATGATGTACCAGGCATCATCGAGCGCAGGCCGCTGAATTTGCAAGGGGGCTGAATCTGATGTCGATCGGCCTGCGTATTCTTTGACCTTGTTTGGGGTGAGCAGCACGGAAGCTTTCGCTGTTTCCAGGATTGTCTCCACGCGCTGCAAAGGCAGTGAGCTGTCCAACGGAATGTACGGATGGCCGGACTTCACCGCGCCCAGGAACGCGATCAGCATTTCCGGCTCCTTGTGCCCCTGGATTGCAACGGGCGAGTGAGGTTCGGACAGCTGCCTCGACAGCGAGGCCGCCAGCGCGTTGGACTGCCGTGTCAGTTCAGCATATGTCAACGTCTGCACTCCGCTGATGTGCGCGATGCGTTCCGGTGTCTCGCGACTCCAGCGGTCAATGCGTTCGAGCAAGTCCATTAGAATCCCTGGTAGACAAACTTGGGCGTGGTGAAATTGCCCCGGCCATACATGATGATCAAGCCTGCGATGATGGCGAGGTAGTACAACGTCAACAGTGCGACCCGCCCGGTCGGATTAGTGTAGATTGCCGTGAAAAAAATCGTCAAGTGTTTGATCCACATATACCCATCCATAGCGGCTGGTGTGACTGAACTTGTCATTGCTGAAGTAGATATCGTTCGTATGCTGCTGATAATCCACGAGGGTCATGTGATAGGGCTCTACCACAGCCCGTAGTTCGAGGTAGTAAGCGTTCTGAGCTTGTTCAGATACGCCGAGGGCCTCCCAATAGCGACCGTTTACCGGCCGGCTGAGGATCAGGGGCCGGGCCCCAGTTCCTGCAGAACATCCAGCAGGATTTTGAAGTCCGGCCATTCCTTGGCATCCTGCAGGAATCGTAAAAATGCGGCATCGCCCGATCCGGGAGCCAGCGGCAGTGCCATGTACCGGATCTGCGTGCTGTTCCATATGGGATCCTCGATCCCGTAGGCGTTGCTGAGCGTACTCAGTTTCTGTTCTGTGAGGGCGGTCGAAAGATCCCCGGCCCAGTCAATCTCCTGGGGAAGGCGCGCCACATTGGGATTCAGGCGGTGACCCCAGACATAACGAACAACCTCCGCATGATCCTGAAGCCGCATCATTTCTGTCTGAAGCTCTCCCAAAGGCCACATGATAACATAGAAAAGCCGGCTTTGAATTTTCGTGTCTGTCATGTGGCTCAGCGTGAATTCAAAAAAAGGATCGTTCTCCAGGGTTTTGGGATGCGCCAACATGCGCCCGGCGGCGGCGCTCTTCAGTTCCAGGCTGAGCTCCGGGCTGAAGATCAATCCGTAGGCATGCAGGCGCGAATAGTTGCCGGCATAATACTCCTCAGGCAGGACGCCGAACGTGAACAGCATCGGCGTGATCGAGACGACGACTTTCTTTCCCTGGAGGGCGGGGCCAAGCGCGGCCAGGTCCTGCGCCATGGTGAGCGACGACGCTCCCGCCTGGGCGACATTGATGATCGTGAAGCCGGTGGGATATGTTGCGAAGAGCTTCTCGGCCTTATAGGGACTATCATTAAATATCATCTCGGAGCTTCCGTAGACTGGCAGAAGATCCGGCCTGGCGAGCGCCGCGCCTTGCAGCGCGGAACCATTGATTGTCTGAGGCAGATCCAGGGGAGCCAGGGCATTTACATACCTTTGTTCGAGGGATTGGGAGTAGCAGCTAAATCCGGCCAAGGACATCACGAGCACGCCCATGGCGATGATTGCGGCGTTCAGATGAGGCACCCGCTTCATGGCTGAATTCGTCCATGAAAAAAATCGTCCAGCGTCTGATCCACATAAACCCATCCATAGCGGCTGGTGTGAGACACGCTGTCAATGCTGAAGTAGATCTCGTTGGTGTACTGCTGATAATCCACCAGGGTCACATGATAAGGATCCACCACCGCCTGGAGTTTGTCATAGTAGGCCTGCTGGGCCTGTTCGGATACCCCGACCGCCTCCCAGTAGCGACCATTGATTGGCCGGCTGAGGATCAGGGGCTGGGCCCCCAGTTCCTGCAGAACATCCAACAGGATTTTGAAGTCCGGCCATTCTTCAGAGTTCTGCAGATACTGGAGGAACGCAGCATTGCCCGATCCCGGAGGGTAGGGCACCTTCGAGCGGCCCTGGAAAAGCTTCCAGCGCCAGTCTTCGATGCCATAGGGGTTGCTGGAAGATCGGAGTTTTTGTTCTGCGAGCGCAGCTGAAAAATCCTCGGCCCAATTGATTTTTTGAGGGAGGCGCGCTACATTGGGATTCGGGCGGTGACCCCAAACATAACGAACAACCTCCGCATGATCCTGAAGCCGCATCACTTCTGTCTGAAGCTCTCCCAGAGGCCACAAGAGCCCGTAGACCAGCCGGCTTTGAATTTTCGTGTCTGTCATGTGGCTCAGCGTGAATTCAAAGAAGGGATCCTGCCGAAGGGTTTTGGGATGAGCCAGCATGCGCCCGGCGGCGGCGCTCTTCAGTTCCAGGCTGAGGTCCGGGCTGAAAATCAATCCGTAGGCATGCAGGTGTGAATAGTTGCCGGCATAATAATCCTCGGTGATTTGGCTGAACGTGAAGGGCGCCGGCGTGATCGAGATGACGACCTTCTTTCCCTGGAGGGCAGGGCCAAGCGCTGCCAGGTCCTGCGCCATGGTGAGTGACGACGCACCCAGGTTGGCAACATCGAACACGGTAAAACTCGTGGGATAGGCGGCAAAGAATCTTTCGGCGTCATAGGGTGTGGTGATCAATGTGATCTCAGAACTGCCGTACACGGGCAGCAGATCGGATCTGAACAGGGCCGCCAGCTGCAAAGCCGTCCCATTAATGGTCTGCGGCAGATCCAGGGGCGCCAAAGCATTGACATAGCGTTGTTCCAGCCTCACGGCGTAATAATTAAATCCAGCCAGCGCCGCTGCCAGAACGAGCAGGGCAAGCACGGTCGCGGTCAGGTGCGGCGCCGCCTTCATGGCAGAATCTGTCCGTGAAAGAATTCATCCAGGGTCTGATCCACATAGACCCACCCCAAGCGGCTGGTATGCGCTCCCTGGTCAATGCTGAAATAGATGTCCGTGCCGTAGCGCCGGTAATCAACCAGTGGCAGGTGGTATTGATTCACGACGTCATCCAATTTGAGGTAGTACGTTTCCTGGGCCCGTTCGGACACTCCCAAGGCCTCCCACAGGCGGACGTTCATCGGCCGGCCCAAAATCAATGGCTTGGCGCCCAACTCTTGCAGGACGCGCAGGAGGATATCGAGATCGATCCATTCCGGATGTGCCTCAACTCGAGCGATAAACCCCTTGTCCTGCGATCCGGCGGGAATCGGATTCGTCACCACGTGCTGATACCACCACCAATCCTGATCCTCGACGCCGAGCGAGTTGCTGCGTGTGTGCTGTTCTTGTTCGGCCAGGGCGGACGAGAACGCCGCGGGCCAATCTATCGCTTCTGGAATCTTCCGGACCACCGCCGGCACCGGATGTGACCAGAGATAAGACACAACTTCGGCGTGATCCTGCAGGCGCATGGTCATGATCTGGAGCTCACCCAGCGGCCAGCTCAGATAGTAAAGGGAGCGGTCCGCTCTGGAGGGCCTCGTCATTTGGAAGATGGCAAATTGCAGAAACGCGTCACTTTGAAGTGTCGCTGGAAAATCCAGCATGCGCCGGGCGGCGTCAATCTTCAGCGTGATGCTGAGAAAGGGACTGAAGATCATCTCGTAGGCATGCAGCGCTGAGAAATTACCGGCATAATAATCCGGCGGAAGTTTGCTCATGGTGAACGTGGCCGGCGAGAACGAGATGACGATCTTCTTCCCGCGCAGATCCGGACCGAGGGCTGCCAAATCCTGCGCCATCGTCAGCGATGCCGCACCCAGGTTCGCGACTTGAAAAACCGTAAAACCGGTCGGATACGTTGCGAAAAATCTTTCGGCGTCGTAGGGTGTGTCAATCATGGTGATTTCCGAGCTTCCAAAAAAAGGCAGAAGATCGGCTTGCGCGAACGCGGCGCGTTGCAGGGCGATCCCATTGATCGTTTGGGCCAGGTCCAATGGCGCCAGGGCATTTACGTAGCGCTGTTCAAGGGAACGCGCATAATAATCGAATCCCATCAGTGCCGCAAGGAGAACCAGAATCGAAACGATCCCGGCCTGAAGATGGGAGGTCGATCTCATGGCTGGAGTTGTCCGTGATAATAGGCGTCCAGGATCTGGTCCACGTAAACCCAGCCGTCGCGGCTGGTGTGCGAACCCTGGTCGATGCTGAAATATTTGTCGTGATCATACTGTCGAAAATCGATCAGCGGCATGTTGAACGGATCCGCCACCGAGTGTAATTTATCATAGAAGATATCCTGGGTGTCTTCGGTGACGCCCATCACTTCCCACAGCGGGACGTTCAACGGACGGCTGAGGATCAACGGCTTGGCGCCCAGTTGTTGCAGGACGATCAGAAGGATTTTGAAATCCGTCCACTCCTGCGAGTTGAGCAGGTTCTTTCTATATAGATCATTGTTCGATCCTGCTGGTTCGGGCAGGGAGATTCTGTCGAAATACCACCACATGAAATTCTCCACGCCGTAGGGATTCGTACTGGTGTTCTCGATCTGTTCGGCCAGCGCGTTTTCGTGCGTCGTATTCCAGTCAATCGCCTGGGGGACTTTCTGCACCTGGGGGTCGACCGGATGGGCCCAAACATACCAGACAACCTCGAAGTGATCCTGCAACCGCAGGATCTCGGTCTGAAGTTCGCCGAGCGGCCAGATCAGGTAATACAAGAGGCGGTCTTTGATGGAAGTGCTGGAGGTGACGCGGATGGCAAAGGCCAGGAGGGGATCCTTCCGAATCGTATCCCGATAGGCCAGCAGCGACCGGGAAATTTCGTTCTTGATTCCAAAACTGAGATAGGGACTGAAGACCGCCTCGTAGGAACGCAGAGGCGAGAAATTCATCGCAAAGTCATGGTCGGGATTGTTCTCGATAAAATACTTTTTGTTGATAAAGAACGAGCCGGGCATGATCGAAAGCACGATCTTTTTCCCGCGCAGATCGGGCCCCAGCGCCGCGAATTCCTGTGCCAGCGTGACCGACAGGACGCCGAGACTGGCGACGTCCACCACGGTGAAACCCGTCGGATATTTCGCGAAGAATTGGTTCGCCTGATAGGGCGTGGGAACCAGCGTCAATTCGGAACTGCCGTATACCATCAGTACATCCGGCTTCTGCAGCGCGGCCCGCTGCAATGCGCTTCCATTTTCCATTTGCGTTAAGTTCAACGGAATGAGGGCGTGGACATCGCGGGCCTCCAGCGCTTGAGCGTAAACGTTGAAGCCGACGAGGGATGCGATCAATCCAGAGAGCGAAAGGATGGCGGCGGTCAGATGCGGGGCGGGCCTGCAGTTCATCTGATCCTTTCTTCAAAATAGGCGATGATCTTTTGGGGCGTCGCCCAAAGTTCGCGGTCGATCTCCCCGGGCGAAACCTCGATCCCAAAAGAATCTGAGAGTGCCACGATCAACTCCACGGTTCCGAACGAATCGAGAATCTTTTCGCCGAACAGGTCCAGGTTTAGATCCCGGCGGACCTGATCGGTGCCGGTGACCTTTTCCAACTCGCTTAAAATGACTTCCGAAACAGACATTTGCATCCTTGATCGATCATGGATTCGGCCCGTTGAGCAACAGGCTGGCGGGAATGACCACGTGATCCGGGTTCCGTCCGCGGGTGATCCCGCTCCAACGGAAGGTCTTCACCGGCACGGGCGAGTTTCCGACATAATTATAAATCGTGAGCTGCGTGGAGCCGAGGTCTCCGCGGTCAATTTCCAAAATCAGAGTCCCGCCCGGATCCAGCCCGGCGAGCGATACATCCCAGGTCATTTCAACGCTTTTGCCGGCGTTCGCATCAGCCAGAGGTTGAAGCAGGGCAAACCGGCCCTGATCATCGAGGGTCGACTGCGCCGCCGTCTGGCTGGCTGCGACCATTTCCGGGCGTGTCCACCTTCCGCCGCTGATCGCGGCCACCGTGGTCCAATCCGAAGTGGTCGTGATCTGAATGCGGGCGCGATAGCTGGCGGGCCACGTCATCTGCAGATATTTGCCGATCCACTCGTGGGTGAGAGTCAGATACCCATCTGGCGGAAGGCTGCCAAAGTCAGAGTATGTGTAACCCTGGCCATTAGTGGCTCCCGGCGCGGGGGGCTCGATCATCGTGCCTTCGTGCCATTCATTGAATGAAGTAATGGTGACCAGCTCGGGTTGGAGGCCGGTGCCCAGCGCCGCCTTCCACTGTTCGTCATATTTGGCTCCGTCATTGCGGGGGGCATAGGTATCCGCAGGGTCTGCAATCCGCCTGCCCGAAAAGCCAGGTGCGACGCTTGGGATATAAAGCGAATCCGGGGGCAGGCCGGCCGCCCATCCAAAATCACTTCCGCCTGCCAAATTGTTTGAGACGTAATTATACAAACCGTCGAAATGCCCGCCGTCAATCCAACTGCCCTGCTGGGTGTTGGCAATGACCAGTGCCCCCTCCGGCAAGGCATGGATCTCGTCCATGGCTGCTTGCCAGTAATCGGCCTGGGCCGGCTGCCGGCCGCATTCTCCGACAAACTCTATGCACCAAACGAAGAACATGCCCTTGGGCTGCTTTGCGGGACTGTAGTGGGTGGTTGCCGTTGATCGGAAAAACGCCGGAGAAGTGCCATACTGCTGATACAGATATTTTATGTCACGCACCAGCCCACTTGCGGTGCGAGCGCTGTAAGGTTCGATATGAAAAGCAACTTTGATGCCATACTGCTCAGCCATTCGCAGGAGCAGCGGCACGGTGTCGTCCTCGGGGGTGCCCTGTCCCCACCAGGAAGTGATGATCACGCCGATGCCCGCCTGCCGAAGCCAGGCCATATGCTGCGCTACGACTGCCGGATCGCGCGAGGAATACGCTCCCAGTGCAGGATAATAATCGCTGGAGATGTCCTGCGGAGGATGAAAGTCCGGTTCCTCCCAGTGTATCCACTTGCCATCAATCTTTGGATTGCCGTACCATGGATAATAAAAGGCGGCCGCCCGGTAAGATGGCTCGGGGCCCGTGACCGGCGGCAGGGAGGGGCCGGACGTCGGAGTGGCTGCAATGGACGGCGCAACGGTGGGAGTGACGGGCCTCGGAGCCGCCGTCAGACTGCAGCCCAAGATCAGAAGGGTGGACGTGAAGAGCACCCATCGTCCTTTTGCCATTCTTAATCCTGCCATTCCAGCTCGTAATCCCCGATCGCAACCGTATCGCCTTCTTCCACTCCTGCGAGGCGCAGGGCCTCGTCCACCCCCAGCGCCTCCATGATCTTTTGAAAGCGGCGCACGGAACCATCGTGTTCCCAGTACGTCATCGAAGCAGCGCGCTCGATGCCTGCCCCGGATAATCTCCATACATGTGCTCCCTGGCGTGCAACCTGAAAATCCCTTGGGTCTACCTTGGGTCGGTAAACGGGAAGCGGCGCCTCGACCTCCTGCGGCGCCGGGGCTTCGGCCAATTCCTTGACAGCCTTCCGCAACAGCTCATGAACGTTGGTGGATGCCAGGGCGGAAATTGTCATCAATTCGATCTTCCGCTTTTTGAATTTCGCTTGGATGTCGTTCAAGCGTTCCTGGACCTCGGGTCGATCAATCTTGTTTAAGACCGCGATCTGCGGTTTCGTCGCCAGGTCTGGATCGAACAAGGATAACTCGCTGTTGGTCTGGCTGTAATCTGCCAGGGGATCCTCCGAGAGGCCATCGAGCAGATGAATCAAGACGCGCGTCCTTTGGATGTGACGCAAAAAGTCGTGGCCGAGTCCCGCGCCGTGCGAGGCGCCTTCGATCAGGCCTGGAATGTCGGCGAGCACCACGCTGGTGTGATCGTCCACATCCGCCACGCCGAGATTGGGTTCGAGCGTTGTGAAAGGATAGGGCGCGATCTTTGGCCTGGCGTTCGTCAACGCCGACAACAGGGTGGATTTGCCCGCGTTCGGGACGCCGATCAGGCCGATATCGGCGATCAGTTTCAATTCCAGTCTGAGGTGCTTCGTTTCACCCGGCTCGCCTTTTTCGGCGGTGCGCGGCACCTGGTTCCGTGAGGTCGCGAAGTGCTGGTTGCCGCGCCCGCCGCGGCCGCCCCTGCAAATCGTCAGGCGTTCGCCCCCGTGGGTCAGGTCCCCGATGAATTCCCCGGTGTCCGCCTCGGATACGACGGTGCCCGGCGGGACCCTCACGATCAGATCCTCGGCCGACTTGCCGGACAGGTTGTTGGGGCCGCCGTTTTTGCCGTCCCGGGCGAAATAGTGCGAGACATGGCGGAATGCCTGCAGCGTGTTGAGACTCGCCTTGACTTCGAGAATCAAATCACCGCCTTTGCCTCCGTCGCCGCCATCGGGCCCGCCGCGCGGGACGAACTTCTCGCGATGGAAATGAACCATGCCGTCGCCGCCTTTTCCGGAACGCACCAGGATCTCTGCTTCATCAATGAACATGCCCCCATTATAACGGAATGACTTTAGGTGAACTGTTCGAGATTCACAGCAACCAGCGGAAGTGCATCGTCCACAAATTTCTCGAGGGCGGGGCGCTTTTTGTTATGGCTGTAAAGCGATGCAAGTCCATAGATCGCCCACGTGGCAACCGTAGCCGGGATCTCGGTGGAGCTCCTGGACTTGGTCTGTTTGAGCCAGTGCGATAGCAGATCAAAGATCCCCTTCTTAAGGGTCCCCTCCACCAATGACTCAAACTGCTGATGCGGCTGGGCGCAGTCGCTGTGCAGGTGGACGAGGAAATCGCATACGGCCAGGATCATATTCCGCAGGTTGTCGGGCGTGTAATGACAGGCGTTCAGCGTGCGTCTTTCCATTTCCTGCCTGAACCTCACGCCGATCGAATAATCGAGCAGCGCGTATTTGTCCGGGAAGTGCGCGTAGAACGTGGCGCGGTTGATCTGCGCCCGGTCGGTCACCTCCTGCACGGAAATGGATTCGAATCCTTTTTCGGCGATCAACCTTTCAAAGGCCGCCAGGATCAAGCCCCGGGTCCGTCTGACGCGCGGGTCGAGCTTCTCTGCTTTCAAGTTTGGCAACATTTCTTCTCCCGTGTTGCTTATCCAACAGATTCAAGGTTTTGATGGTTGACCGGGATGGGTAAGAAGAGTAAATTATGCAACATCTGTTGCTTATAATACAACTGTATAATATCATGCTTTACAAGGAGAGTCAAGATGAACGTAACAATCATCGGGGCAGGCCAAATGGGGCGTGGGCTGGGAGCCCGTTTCGTTTCGGGCGGGCATTCGGTCACTTTCCGGGATGCGATTCCCGAGGCAGCGGAGAAGACCGCCGCCGCCGTCAAGCCGCTGGCCCGGAAGGGTGCGAAAGTCGCCGTGGCGGGCCTGGACGATGCAGAGCTGGGCGAGGTCGTCGTACTCGCGCTGTGGTATGGAGCGAACATCCAAGTGGCCCAGGCATTGGGTGCGAAGCTGGCGGGCAGGGTCGTCGTCGACATTGCCAATCCGCTCAATAAAACATTGGATGGTCTCGCCACCGACCCCGATTCCTCATCGGCGGAGGAGGTCGCCAGGGCAGTTGCCTCCGGTGCGAAAGTGGTGAAGGCGTTCAACACAACCTTTGCAGGCACGCTGCTGGCCGGGCAGGTGGCGGGCCAGCCTCTCGACGTGTTCATCGCCGGAGACGATGCGGAGGCGAAGGACAAGGTCGCGCGGTTGGTCAGAGACGGCGGGATGCACGCAATCGATGCCGGCCCGCTGCAGCGGGCCCGCCAGATCGAAACCATGCAGCTTCTGCATATTGTCCTGCAAGACACACTTGGCACGAATTGGGGCAGTGCCTTGAAGATCCTGAGTTAACCGGATCACGAAATGATCAAGGAGAATTTATGGCAGCCGTACCTACAGATATGACTCTGATCCCGAACAGGGAATTTGCCAAGCTGGCCGGCGATGCGCAGAT
This sequence comes from Anaerolineales bacterium, assembly GCA_035515435.1. GTDB lineage: Bacteria > Chloroflexota > Anaerolineae > Anaerolineales > Villigracilaceae > Fen-1038. Next base: position 7,129 of record DATJBI010000220.1, on the reverse strand, counting down.
CCAACGCGCGGCCAAAGCGCTCGAAGCCAATGGCATGCACACTCTGATCGCCGAGAATGGTGAGGAGGCGAAGAAGGTGGTCCTGGGTCTGGTCCCGGAGAAGGCCGAAGTCTATACCAATCAGTCGAAAACACTTGAGAAGCTTGGCCTGTTCGATGAGTTCGACCGGTCTGGCCGTTACGACGCGGTTCGGCCAAAAGTGATGTCGCTTGACCGGAAAACACAGTCGAATGAGATTCGCAAATTGCGCACCATCCCCGATTATATTGTGGGAAGCGTCCATGCCATCACCGAGGATGGAAAAGTGCTGGTCTCGTCCTTCGGCGGCAGCCAGCTCGCACCGTATGCCTCCGGGGCAGCGAAAGTGATCTGGGTGGTCGGCGCACAAAAACTGGTCAGGGATTTGAACGAGGCTTTCCGCCGCATTGAAGAATACAGTTATCCGCTGGAAGATGCACGCCTGCTTGGGGCCCTGGGAATACACAGCGCCATCGGCAAGACCTTGATCGTCAACCGCGAAGTCGTGCCCAACCGCATTACCATTGTGCTGGTCAAAGAAGAATTGGGCTTTTAGCCCGACTCGCATCAAATATTCAGGAGAGAGAACCGTGTCTGCTTCACCGATCCAATTGAAGAAACTCTGGTGGCTGGGCCCCCTGACCGTTCTTGCAGCGATTCTGGGCGTATTGATCGTGCGTTCGATCGCACGCATGCTCTTGCCGCCGCCGTATGCTCCGGGCCTCGCCATGATCATGATCCCGGTCGTTTTGACGTTCGTGCTCTGCACGGCGGCGGTCCTGGTGTTCGCGCTGGTCGTACGTTTTGCCAGGCACCCCGTGCCCACCTTTATCATCATTTCCGGTGTGTTTTTGTTCATCAGCTTTCTGCCGGATATCGCCGCCGCCTCGATGCCCATGCCCGGCGCCGCCTGGCCCTACGCGCTGACGTTGATGGTCATGCATGTGGTGGCGGGGCTCATCACCGTCCTCATGCTGACGGGATCGGCCGCTGCAGAAAAAGCATAGGCAATCCTCCCAGCGAAACGACCCTTCTTTTGAAGGGTCGTTTCGCTTTGTCCTGTTGACAGATCCGGTCCTACTGGGCGCGGCCGGCTTCCACAAGCGCCGCGACCAGTTCGCGGCAAAAGGCGGGAATATCTGCAACGACCCGGCCCCACACCTGATTGCCGTCACGCAAGGCAGGCGCGTCAACCCAGGTTGCGCCTGCGTTGACCAGGTCATCCTTGATGCCGAGCGAACCCGTCGCGCGCCGGCCGCGCACGATCCCCGCGGAGACGGCCACCAGTCCGCCATGACAAATGATGCCGAGGGGTTTGTGCGCGGCATTCATCTCTTTGACCAGATTCGTCACGACGGAATGCCGCCGTAATTTATCGGGAGCCCATCCGCCGGGGATCACCAGCGCGAACAGATCCTGGGCCCTAAGAGAATCGATGGCCGCGGCCGGCGCGATCTCCAGGCCGTTCTTGCCGCGTACGGGCTTGAGGTCCAGGCCTGCCGCGATGACCTCCGCGCCCTCCTCCTCAAGCCTCATCCGCGGAACGTAAAACTCAAGGTCCTCGACCCCCTCCGCCACGAGAATCGCGATTCGTTTTCCGGTCAGACGCATGCCAGCCTCTTTTCGAAAGGAATTTCAAGTGCTCTACCGAGCGCACCCATTATAAACGACTGTGGTGGTCGCGGGGCTCTTCAGGCTGCCGCGTGCGCCGGGTTGGCCACTCTCTCGCAAGGCAGACAGCATGATATACTTTAAGGCCTGGAGACACGAGCGAGAAGAGGAATCCGGGTTTGATATTTTCTGTCCCTCGGAATTTTTGTTGAGGAAGGCATTCATGAGAATTATAAAGATATTGCAGGAAGATCAGGATCTCGCCGCCCGCTTTCTGGCTGTACTCGGACGAGGTTTGTCCATAGCCGGACAGGGCAAGTCTGCCCGGCCGGGATTCTTTATCTTCGCAAGCGGTTTCATTCATGAATATCTGGAAGGCGTGTATTTCAAAAAGGAGCAGGTCCTGCTGGATGCGCTGGCGGACTGCGGTTTCCCGGCCGACGATGGGCCGATCGGAGCCATGGGTACCAGTCAACAGAAAAGCCGCGAGATTTCCCGGGCCCTGTTCGATGCCGCCAAACAATGGCAGGGTGGAGACGAGGTCGGGCGCGCGGATGTCATCTGGGCCACGAGCGAATACACTGGGATCATGCACCGCCATTTCCACACGCTCAAGAATTTGATCCATCCCCTGCTGGAGCAATCGCTCTCGCCGGAGGGGGAGGAAAAAGCCGCGGAGGCTTTGAACCGGCTGGCCTTTGAAGATAGCACCCCGGAAACGCTGGACAAATATGTCAAAATGGTCGAGACGCTGGAAGAGGAAGTGGGGAACTGGAAGTGAATTTGAATTCGTGCTCGGCCTTCAATTGCTAGGATCCCGCCCCTCATCCCAAAATCAGTGTTCTGATCTGCACTGCATCCAGACATTCATCTCAAACGGAGGAAATTGTCATGATTGATCTGACCAAGATCATCGAAGGCATCGAGGACCTGGCCTATAACTTGCTGCTCTGGATATTGCTGATACCCAAAACCCTGGCTAAGATCGTCTTTCATCCGGCTTGGGCGCCGGGCTATGTGTCCGAGAAACTGAAGCAGGATGCGAGAGGCAGGTTCGATGATTATCTTTCGCCGGTGCTGCTGATCCTTTTATGCAGCCTCATCCCGTTTGTTTATTCTTATGTCACACCGGTGCCCGATGTCGTTCTCACCGGACCCACCCAAACGGAAATCAACAAGGATGTCACTTTCACTGCAACGGTAAATTTCATTTCGAAGACAAACCAGGCGAACTACGAATGGGGTGAATGGGCGGGCGATAATTACACTTCCTATGGCTCCTGGGACTCCGATCAAACGACAGATTATTTCACATACAATTGGAACACCCCCGGCTGGAAGACGATCGATGTAACGGCTACGAATGATCAGGGGGAGTACTATGAGAACCAGTATGACGTGTATGTCATCGATCCAAGCCTGCCCGCGCCCCAGCAAGGAGCATCGAGCGCTGCGGTGCCTGCTGCCAGCAGGGAGGCCAAGAACTGGCAATCGGCACTCGAAGGCACGCCGGGTTTTCTGGCGGCACTGGGTTTCCTGAGCATTCCGTTGTTGTTTACCCTCGCGATTGAAGCCTTTCGCGGGAATCCGCTCACGGGCACTTCCCTCATGCGTTCCTTTTATGTGCAGTGTTATTATCTTTCCCCATTTGCACTTGCCTCGTGGGCCCTGATCCTTGGCCAAAGATATTTCATAACGCCCAACGAAATCCCGCTCACGGTCCTGGCGGCGGTGGTGGTCCTGGTTCTGCTGTTCCAACTGGTCCGGAACGAAGCGCTTTTGATCGCGGCCGAGCGCCGGGTACGACGGGGACTCGCCTTTTGGATCGTCATCGCCTGCCTCCTTGGAATTATTGGCGTGGGCCTGGCCATCGTTGCCCTGATAGGCAATGCAGAAGCCTTCCGACACTTCCTGGAATGGTTTTATGTGGTATGTGTGGTTGTCCTGTTCCTGACGGGCACCTGGCGCGGCCTGTTTCGAAGGCGCCCGGGGGGAGATCTGCCAAAAACAAAATGATAGGAAACGGGCGGCCCAACTGGGCCGCCCGTTTCCTATTTGTCAGTGATTGTGAATCCGCCGGCAGAACAACGCCGATGCCGGCCGGAAGGGAAGATCCGTGTTCCGGGATTGTCATAAGGATCCACTTCCCGCAGGTTAGTTTTTGCTCCTGGCTTCGTGGGCTTTTCCTGGACCGAAAAATTCCTTCCCAAGCCCGGAGCAGGGAAGATCAGGCTCGTGAGCAAGAGGTTATGAGATCCCCATTTAATCGAGCGGAAGACTTCATTCACTCTGCATTTCTCCGTTCCGCGCGACTCACAATGAAAAAAAGGGAGTCGGATGAGTTCTATCGCCCGACTCCCAATTGCCAAGCTGCCTCACGATCCCACCCCGGACTATTTTTTCTTCCCGAATTTCTTCATCAGCAGATCCTGCAGCGTCGGCTGACCGATCTCCTGCAGTTCATAGCGCACACGCTGCCAGGGTTTCTTGATCTTCATCACGCGGGATAGGTCAATCGGCGTGCCGATGACGACCATGTCCACATCCGAAGCGTTGATGGTCTCCTCCAGATCCCTGGTCTGCGCCTCGCCGTATCCCATCGCGGGCAGGATCGGTCCCGTCTTTGGATATTTCTTATAAGTCGCCGCGATGGATTTCACCGCGAACGGACGGGGGTCCACGATCTCCTTTGCCCCGAAGCGGCGGGCGGCGATGAAGCCTGCACCGTACGCCATTTCGCCGTGAGTCAAGGTCGGCCCGTCTTCGATCACCAGCACGCGCTTGCCGCGGATCGCTTCCGGATTGTCCACAAACAGTGGCGAGGCCGCTTCGATCTGAATTGCTTTCGGGTTCAACTGGCGCAAGGATTCGCGCACTTTCAGCACGTTCTCGGGATCGGCGGTATCCACCTTATTGATCACGAACACGTCGGCCATGCGCACGTTGGTCTCGCCCGGATAATATTTCGATTCATGCCCGGCGCGGTGCGGGTCAGCCACGACGATCTGAAAATCTGAAACATAAAATGAAAAGTCGTTGTTGCCGCCGTCCCACAACACGATATCCACTTCCTTTTCCGCGGCGCGCAAGATCTTTTCGTAATCCACGCCCGCGTAAACGATCACGCCGTTATCAAGGTGCGGCTCGTACTCCTCCCGCTCCTCGATCGTGCAATCGTGCTCAACGAGATCATCGTAATCCGCAAAGCGCTGGACTTCCTGGCGCACCAGGTTGCCGTAAGGCATCGGATGACGGATCGCCGCGACCTTGTATCCCAGCTCCCGCAGGATGAGGGACACCCGCCGGGTGGTCTGACTCTTGCCGGATCCCGTGCGAACCGCACAGACCGACACCACCGGCTTGCTCGACTTGACCTGCGTGTACCTTGTTCCCATCAGGCGGAAGTCGGCGCCGAGCGAATTCACCAGGGCGGCTTTGTGCATGACGTATTCATGCGGCACATCCGAATATGCGAAGATGACTTGTTCCACGGCGTGCTTCCCGATCAACTCAGCCAGTTCCTCTTCGGCCCGGATCGGTATTCCCTGCGGGTACAGCTCGCCCGCCAACTCTCTGGGATAGACCCGCCCTTCGATGTCGGGAATTTGGGTCGCTGTGAAGGCGATGACTTCGTAATCCCGGTTGCCGCGGAAGAACGTATTGAAGTTGTGAAAGTCACGTCCGGCCGCGCCCATGATGATGGTTTTGATTGGCATGCTTCCTCCGTCTTGCCGTGCTGAGGACACCGTCCGATGCGGCCCGCTTTGGTTTTGAGTCGCTCCGTTTTACTCAGTGCGGCATGAAAGGTGCTCCAAATCTAAGATAAAACAGGCGAAACGTAAAGGGTACGTTCAGCCTGTTTCCTACATGACCTCCGGCGCCTGAATGTCCAGCAATCGCAGGGCATTGGCGATGGTCTGTCTGGCTGCCGCGACCAGTCTCAGGCGCGCCGCGCGGACCTTCCGATCCTCGGATTGAATCACCGGCACTGCGTGATAGAACGAATGGAACGCGTTCGCCAGTTCATAGGTGTAATTGGCCATCACGAGCGGCCGGTATTCATCCGCCGCCTGCTGGACCTTGCCGGGGAAGTGCGAGATCAATTCGATCAATTCGATCTCATGCGGATCCAGTTCATAACCGAAACCGCTCCCCTGTGGGAAGCCGTCCGATCTCTTCAAGATGCTGTTGGCCCGGACATAAGCGTTTTGGATATAAGGCCCGGTATGCCCGTCGAAATTCAACGCCTCGTTGATGTCGAAGACGATATCCCGGTTGTTATCCACCGACAGCATGGAATAGGCCAGGGCGCCCAGCCCGATCTGTTCCGCAACACGCCTGCGTTGTTCCTCCGGGATGTCCGGGCTCTTCTCCGACTCCACCGCCAGGGCGCGCTTGACGGCTTCATCCATTACATCTTTGAACAGCACCACGCGCCCGCGTCGCGCCGACATCGCTCCTTCGGGCAGACTCACGAATCCATAGCCCAGGTGATAACACTTCTCGGCCTGAGGAAAGCCCCACAATTTCAAGATGGCAAAGGCCTGCTGCAGGTGCATGGATTGGCGCACATCCACAACATAGATTGAACGGTCCACGTGATATTGCTCGAACTTGACCTTCGCCAGCGCCAGATCTTTGGTGAGGTAAAGCGTTGTGCCATCGGAGCGCAGAATAATATTGGTACGGTATTTTTCTTTGGTGAGTCCCAGCTTCTCATCGATCCTGACGATCACCGCGCCGCCCTGCGGGCGTTCATCCGCGGCAATGCCTTTGGCGATCAATTCGTCCACGATCGCCTTGGCTGGCTCATCCACTTCCGATTCAAAGAACCAGACATCCATCCTCACATCAAGAATGCGAAGGATGTCGCGCAGTTCGGCCAGGCTCCACTCGCGCGTCTTCGACCACAACTCACGCACGTATGGATCATTGGCGTCCCACTTGCGATACATCTCGCGGCGTTCGGCCTCGTAGGTCTCGCGCCTGGCCTTTTCCTCCGGGGTCTCGTTCTCTTTGGGTTCGAGCAGCGCGGTCGCCTCGGCATAGATTTTCAAGAGCCATTGCCCGCGCTGGTGGATGCCCGGGGGTTCCTGCCCTTTATAGAATCGATCGTAGGCCCACAAAATAGTGATCACACCGAGGCCGATGTCACCGGGATACGTTGCGCGGATCGTATCGAAGCCTGCAAATTCAACCAGCCGCGCCAATGATTCTCCGAGAATGGTGTTGCGCGCATGACCGATATGAAATGAATGATGCGTGTTGGGCTGTGCATATTCAACCATGACGCGCTCGCCCCTGGGCGCCCCCCGTCCAAAGTCCGCCTGGGAGGCGAGCACTTCATCCACTACGCGGCGCGCATATTCGGATGTTGAAAAATAAAGATTGAGATAGCCTTTGGTTGCATCCACGCGGCTGATGCCCGCTACGCTTCCGATCTGACCCCGGATCGCCTCCGCGATCTCCTGAGCACGGGCCGGCACCTGAATCTTTTTTC
>DATJBI010000219.1:0-26618 GCA_035515435.1 Anaerolineales bacterium | reverse complement strand
CAGAGGATGACTTCAAGATTGCACTAGATGCAGCCAACGATTCGCAGCTGAGGAACATGAAAAACGAATTGAAGCGGGCGCGCAAACTCCTGAAACAAAGTGATTTGCTGGATAGGATTGATCAACAGATTTCAACGAAAGAATAACAAATGCGTGAACTATTGAAGCAAGAAGCCTGTGAGTACACGGGCTTCTTGCTTTTAATCAATATCTGTTTTTGGGTCAATGCGTAGCACCGCATTCCTTTTGTGGTCGCAGAGGTCGATCAGTATGTGCTTGTATCGGAGTTATTCAACAAGAATCGCAACACGTTCATTTCGAATCGCAAAATCATAGCACACAACAGAGTAACACTAGAACGCCAAATTGATCGCAATCATAAGATATGACATGAAACTACCATCCTACACAACCATATAGCCCCTCCCCGTCAAGGTCGTCTGTGCAGGTCGTCCGGGCAGGGGCTGAGCCGCGGGCCTCAGCGATGTTTCGTGTCATACCGGCCCTGGCGAACGTTCTTTGGGCAGGGATCGGCGGATGGACAATGAACTTGCTCAATTGACCGAGAAAGGAATAACAATGACAGATTGGAAATCGAATCGCAGAGGATGGTCAAGGCTGGACTTTGAAACAATGAATATGAGTCTCATGTAGATATCGTCATTCTGCAGCAGGGCGGTGAACCTGGTGGGGTCATAATATGGATTGTGAGTGACCCCGATCGAAAACGGGTCAATGCTCTTGTTGGAAGTCGCGGGCTGAATCCCAACCGCAGACACTGTCGACACAGTTCCCGCTTCATCCACCACCCAGAAGGATGCCAATGAAATCGGTCCATTTTGCATCGGGTTGAGATTCCTGATCCTCACCGCCATGTCGACAAAGATATTCCGCTTGTCGCTCGGATATTCGTAGGAACCTCCATAAAAGAAAAGCGTCGGACGACTTACTGCACCCTCCAGCACAGTAACTTCCCAATTGCCGTTCGAAGCGGGTGTGCCGACCGCTGGGAGGGGCGTGGAGGTCACAGTTGGCGAAGGAGTAAAAGTTGGTGTTGGAGACAAAGTGGGAGAAGGAGTAAAGCTTGGGATCGCGGTGAACGTGGCAGTTGGCGCAGCGGTTGGAACAGGAACCGCCCCAAGACGACAGCCGCAGAGGATGAGCGCGACAACGAAAATCCGTGCAGTGGTTAAGCGAGCAGCATGCACCTTTCCCTCCTTTGGTCAGGCGATCTGATTCGTTAAGGTTGAGTATACCACAGGCGGTGCCCAGGCAGGTTCGCCTTGCCGCTCCGCCCATTCCAACCCGGCACGCCGGAGTTGGTCTACAGGTTCATCCAGCATGAAAACATAGGTTCTCCCGCAAACGATGTGAAAGTCCTTGAAAAGTTGCCAACCATGGATCCCCCCACGGCAAGGCGCGGATTGAACTCGGAGCGACTCTTAACCGCCCCGGAAGGATCGGAGAGGCAGGAAATGCACGTGAGCCCGGCCCGAACAGGACCGATTGGATCGTGAAGAAAAGGAGGAAACTCAGAGAATAGCCGCAGGACCAATATCTCCGCTTTAATTGCCGGCCCACACGAAAAACGATTCCGCGCCGGACCCCCTCTGTGGAAAAGGGGTGACACCCTCACACCACCATCACCCTCCCCTGCCATCCCTTCCCGTCCAGGCCCCTTCCAGCCCCGGGAAAGGGAATCGCTCGTGATATGATGGGATTGGTTGGCAGCCCATCCATCGAGAAAAGAGGAAATATGCACAAATATACCAATCCGGCGGTCCTGGCCGTACTGTGGGTCCTCGTGATTACAAGCGCATGCACATTGCGATTGTCCAACCAGCCCGCTCCTCTCCCAACCCCAGCCGCGGAGAGCATTGTCACTCTGGCCCCGCTGCCAACTTTCGCGGCGAACCCTCCGGTGGTTTCATCTCCAACGCCCCTGGGATCAACCTCGATTCCCATAACCTCCCTGCCGCCGACAGCAGTCCCGGTCAGCGCTGCGACGCAGATCTCGCCTGCTGATTTCTGTGCCGATCCTCAACCCCGGGTACTGATCGACAACTTCAAATCTGCCCTGCAAACCTCGGACGGTCCTTTGTTCGCCTCGCTTATCAGTCCGATTCACGGCATGGAGGCGCGCTTGTATCGCAATGGCCGTGTCGTCAACATAGACCTCCAACAGGCCCGGACGCTCTTCGATTCCACGGACCGGATCGATTGGGGCGCCGCGCCCAGCGGGTTGGAAACGAAAGGTTCGTTCAAGGGGGTGATCGTTCCGGCACTGCTGAAAGTCTTGAACGGGGACTATCTGCTGGCTTGCGACCAGGTCCAGATCGGCGGCGCAAGTTATGAAGCCGCCTGGGCCCATCCCGGGGTCAATTTCTATTCGGTCTATTTTCCCGGCACTCCGGCAAACAACAATTTGGATTGGCGCACCTGGCTGATTGGCATGGAATATGTGAACGGTCAGCCGCATCTTTATGCCATCATGCAGTTCTTTTGGGAGCCGTAGCCGAGGCCCGGGAAAATCACATCTGCCGCCCCTTGCCTTTAAGGTAAGAACTGCCCGGGCGCTGTATACTATAAAGGGTACGTTATTGTAAGAAATTGCAATAAGGATTTCGATGTCCTGCGCCGCTCTTTATGCCCCTCAACTTCGCGCCTCCGGCTTTCGGATGACCTCCCAGCGGATGGCGATCCTGCACGTGCTTCACCATTCCGGCACGCATCTTTCACCGACCGAGATCTACAAAAGGGCCCGCCGTCAGGCGCCGGGACTGACGGAACCCACCGTGTATCGCACGCTGGAATTTTTGGCAAGGAATCAGGTGGTGATGCCTGCTCATGTGGGAGGCGGAAAACTCGTCTATGAGATTGCCGGACGGAGCCACCATCATCTGATCTGCCAATTTTGCGGGTCAAGTTTCGAGGTCAAGCCGGAGGCGCTCGAGCCGATGATCCGCCAGCTGGAGGAATCGAGCGGATATCGTTCTATCAATAGCCATGTAACCTTTTTTGGTTCATGCCCGAAATGCCAGAAAAAGGAGGCGGAAGACCTTTTATGAAATCGACAAGAAACAGGATGCTCCTTGTCTACTACGGCGCGTTGCTGCTGTGGTTGGCCACGACCGCCATGCACATCCCGGACGGTTATCTCAGTCCGGCGACCTGCATCGTCATGTTCCTGATCGTCCTGCCGTTCTGGATCATCGGTCTTCGCAAGATCCGCGGCACCCTGAGCGCACGCAGTGTGCCCCTGATCGCCCTGCTTTCCGCGTTCTCGTTTGTAATCATGATGTTCAACTTCCCGATCCCCGGCGGAACGACGGCGCATGCCATCGGCGCGACCATCGCCGCGATCATTCTCGGGCCGGAGCCTGCCACGATCGTCGTATCCATCGCCCTGCTCATCCAGGCCCTTTTCTTCGGCGATGGCGGCATCACTGCGCTGGGTGCAAATTCCTTCAATATGGCGGTCGTCGTCCCGTTCATTGCCTATGCCGTTTACCGCGCGTTCTCCAGGGACCAGCCTTTGACCTCTGCCCGCCGGTTGATCGGCGCGGCCGTCGGCGGCTGGCTTGGATTGACCGTCGCTTCCTTTTTCGCCGGGGTCGAGTTTGGCATCCAGCCGCTCCTCTTCAAAGCTGCGGATGGAACCCCGTTATATGCGCCCTATCCGCTCTCGGTCTCGATTCCCGCGATGGTCATCCCGCATGCCTTGATCGCCTCGGTGGCAGAAGGAATATTGGCGGCCCTGGTGGTCGCCTACCTGCAGCGGTCCAACCTCCCCGTGCTGGAAGCGGCGGAGCGGCCCGCCCTCCTGGCCCAGTCAGGAACTCCAATGAAACTCCGCTGGCTATGGGTGGCCCTGGCCATTCTGGTGGTGGCCTCGCCCTTGGGATTGCTGGCTCCGGGAACCGCCTGGGGCGAATGGGGAACCCGGCAGTTAACCGACCGAGGTTTGTCGTTCATTCCCTCCGGCCTGCAGAGGCTGTCCGGGTTGTGGGGCGCCCCGTTTGCCGGTTATGACCTGCCCCTGCTTGGCAATGTCAATCTGGGGTATGTGTTCTCTGCGGTCATGGGAGTCGTGATCATCGCAATTGTGGTCTGGCTGTTCACGATCCTATTGACCGCGGGTTCGGGATCGAAAAAGGGCAATGGATGATCGATCGGCCGCCCGGGGCCGTTCCCAGGCCTCCGCTGCCGGAAAAGCATCTTAATCTTCCTATGGAAACATCCACACCCGCCCGACCCTCACGCCGCCGGAATGTTTTGGAGCATTCTGTGCATGCCATCACGGAGTCTCTGGAGCAGGCCTTGTTCGCTGAAGAGATCAGTGCCCGCCCAGGATTGTTCCAATCCCTGGATGCGCGCCTGAAGGTCATCGCGACCCTGGCATTGCTGATCAGCGTGAGCTTTTCACACAGCTTGTGGGTGATCGCTGCGATCTATCTGCTGGTGTTGCTCCTGGGCTGGACTTCGGCGATCCCGGCCGATTACTTGATCAAGCGCGTCTGGTTGGCGCTTCCATTCTTTACCGGTTTGATTGTCGTCCCAGCTTTGTTCATTACTCCCGGTCCTGCGCTTGTCCATCTGCCTCTGGGACTGGTCATCACAACCACCGGCGCAAATACAGTCCTCTTTTTATTGTTGCGGGTCAGCACTTCGGTTTCCTTAACTCTTTTGCTGATCCTGACGACACCCTGGAATACCGTTTTAAGTGCTCTCAGCGTTTTGCGTCTGCCGGATGTCCTGATTTTGATCCTGGGAATGACCTATCGTTACATTTATCTGTTGCTTCGTACGGCGAATGAGATGTTTCTCTCACGGAAGAGCCGGGCCGTCGGATATCTCAGCACCGCGGAAAATCAAAGGATGCTGGCTGCGATCAGCGGAACGCTTTTAAACAAATCATTAAATCTGAGCGGGGAAGTTTACCTTGCAATGCAATCGCGCGGCTTTCGCGGTTCCACCATTGCCTTGAAGCCGTTCAAGATGAAATCCAAGGATTGGCTTTGGCTTTTTATCCTGCTCGGGATCGCGGCTCTCGCCATTTTTGTCGGGCGATAAAGGAAGCTCATTTTGAAAGAAGAAACTGCCTTTGATGTTCGGGATGTGTCATTTGCCTATGAGGAAAGGCAGATCGCGCTCGAGCATGTGGACCTTAAAGTCCAGGCCGGTGAGTCGCTTGTCATTCTCGGCGCAAATGGCAGCGGCAAAAGCACGCTGCTGAATCTGCTCGACGGCCTTTATTTTCCATCCAGCGGCACCATCTCTGCATTTGGCAGACCGCTCACCGAAGAGTCTTTGCGCGACGACGAATTCAATTTTGCGTTTCGCCGCCGGGTCGGATTGGTCTTTCAGGATTCGGATGTCCAGCTTTTTTCGGCGTCCGTGCTGGATGAAGTTGCCTTTGCACCGCTCCAGCTCGGCCTGGCGCGGGAGGAGGTCAACCGCCGGGTTGATTCGGCGCTCGAAGCGCTTCGAATCGAAAAACTGCGGGACCGCGCGCCCCACCGTCTCTCCGGCGGAGAGAAGCGCCGCGTCGCGCTGGCTTCCCTGTTAACCCTTCAGCCGGATGTCTGGTTGATGGATGAACCCAGCACAGGCCTTGATCCGCGCAGTCAATCGTGGCTGATCGAGTTCATCCTGGAGCAGCACAAACAAGGCAAGACGATGATCACGGCCACACACAATCTGTCCGTGGCCGAGGAAATTGCCAGCACCATTTGCGTCTTTTCGGAGGATCATCAGATCGTCGCTTCTGGCAAGCCCCCCGACATTCTGAACGACCATAATCTGCTGCATCGTTGTAATCTTTCCCATTTTCATGCCCGCCCGATCGAATAAAAAGCGCATCCCCCTGCGAATGCGCTTTTGTCCATGCTACAGCCCCGCGGCCCTCTGCAAGGCCTCCGCCTTATCCGTCTTTTCCCACGGGAATTCAACATCGTCGCGGCCAAAGTGGCCGTAGGCGGCGGTCTGGCGATAGATGGGCCGGCGCAGATTTAGGTCGCGGATGATCGCACCCGGACGCAGGTCAAAATGCTCGCTGATCAACTGCGCGATTTTTTCGTCGGGGATCTTCGCGGTGCCAAACGTCTCCACATTGACCGAGAGCGGATGGGCGACGCCGATCGCATAAGCCACCTGGACTTCGACGCGGTCCGCCAGGCCGGCGGCCACAACGTTCTTGGCCGCGTAGCGGGCCGCGTACGCCGCAGACCGATCCACCTTGGTCGGATCCTTGCCGCTGAAGGCGCCGCCGCCGTGCCGCCCCATGCCGCCGTACGAGTCGACAATGATCTTGCGGCCGGTTACGCCGGCATCCCCCATCGGGCCGCCGATCACAAAGCGCCCGGTCGGGTTGACAAAGATCTTGAGATCCTTATCCACCATCTCCTTCGGCATGGATGGATGAATCACGTTTTCAATCACCTGCTCGGTAATCTCCGCATGGGAGACCTCCGGTGCATGTTGCGTGGAAATTAAAACAGTGTCAATGCGTTTGGGCCGGCCCTGTGCGTATTGAACGGTAACCTGGCTCTTGCCATCGGGACGAAGCCACGGCATGGTGCCGTTCTTGCGCATCTCGGCCAGCCGGCGCGTGAGTTTATGCGCGAGATAGATCGGCATGGGCATGAGGGTCGGCGTTTCATCGCAGGCAAAGCCGAACATCATGCCTTGATCGCCCGCACCGATCTTGTCGATGTCCTCGTCGTCTCCGCCCTTGGCCTCCAGCGATCTGCTGACTCCCATGTCAATGTCGCCGGATTGCTTGGCAATGGCGACCAGCACGCCGCAGGAATTCCCATCAAAACCTTTCTCACTGGAGTCATAGCCGATCTCGGTGATCACCTTGCGCGCCAGGTCATCGTAATTGAAATTGGCGCGCGTCGTGATTTCCCCCAGCAGCATCACGTAGCCGGTCTTGGTGGCTGTTTCGCAGGCGACGCGTGAATACGGATCCTGCTCGAGGCAGGCGTCCAATACTGCATCCGATATTTGATCGCAGATCTTATCGGGGTGACCTTCCGTCACTGATTCCGAAGTGAACATCAGCCTGGGGGAGGTCATGAAAGTTGTGCTCATTGTGTTTTGTTAATCCTTTCAGAAAAAGAAATTGCCCTTCGGTGTATCGAAAGGGCAATTTGCGCACGAAGCACGGCTGCCCTCTCATCTTCCAGAACATCCTTCTGTCGGAATTGGCACCGTGTCGGTCTGAACCGTCCGGTTGTCGAGGCATCGCAGGGCCGTTCCCTCCGCCTCTCTGGATAAGAGTGCCGATTGGGGCTATTTGATTATGGCGGATAATACCACACGGTTGGAGATGCGTCAATTAAAAAAATCAACCGCCGGCTGCCCGGCGGTTGATCCATGAACTACCCGTCAGTTGTCGGAAGCGCAGCGAAAGCCGATCTTTGGAGAGAACTCTCCGAGGTAGGCGTCCGATCCGAGCGGCGCGTTCGGATTGGAGCCGAGGACGGAAGCACGCAGCGAAACCCGGATGTGGGCGGCATCATCCTGCCAGGAACCGCCTCGTACGACCCGGTTAAAGAAATTGGTGCGTGCGCCGGGGCCGGTCGGATTGTTGTTTATACCCTTGCTGTAGAAGGATCCATCGAAATAATCGCTGACCCATTGGGCCACATTGCCGGCCATGTCCAGAACACCGAACGGGCTGGCGCCTGCCGGATAGCTGCCCACCTTGCTCGTGTCGCCGACCTGGTAGTTGAAATTCGCGAGGGTGCTGTCAGGCTGCTGGTCGCCCCAGGGGTAGGTGTTGATGGTGTTGCCGCGCCCCGCATACTCCCACTCGGCCTCGGTCGGCAGATGGCGGCCCGCCCACTTGCAGTAGGCATCCGCCTGGCTCCACGTCACTTCAATCACGGGATAATCGTTGAAATCCGGATTATTGAAATAACTGGTCCGGGTCTTGGAGGTGATTGCCTGCGGAGGGGTGCAGGCACCTTTGGTGAGGCAGGCCAGATACATGGCATTCGTGACATCAAATTTGTCAATCCAGAAGGAAGGCATCGTAACAGGATGTACCGGCTTTTCCACATCTGTGGCGTTCGGATCAACCCCTCCCATCTGGAAACTGCCCGCCGGAATGTAGATCTCTGTCATCCCGTCCACGGAAGTACGTGTCGAACCCGGGGCTTGTTTCCCCGAAGGTGCCGCAGGGGCGTTCAAGGGAATCGGTGTACTGGTTGGAGCGGCAGTTGCAACGGCGATCGGTGTGGGTTGCGCCTGACCGCCCAGCTGACAGGCAGTGCTGATCAATACGAGCACAGCGAGTATAGGAAATACTTTCTTCATCGTAAGCCTCCTTTGCTTCGACTGCTACTGTGTAGTATACGGCAGTAGTACAAAATTCCTATCCCCCAAAGGTCATATTTAAGTGAAAAAATGAGATTTTTTATTACCAGACGGGCCGCTTTGGCATATAATTTCCGACGAGAAAGGGCAAGATTTTATGATACCTTCTTCGTCGGACGCCGTCAGCGCTTTGCGCGTCTTTGTTGTTTGTGATCAAGATGCGACCGCCCCCATCTGGGGATACATCATCCGGGAAAAAGGTTTGGTCGCGATCCTCGAGACATCCGCCCAGAGGGCCATGGAACGTTCCATGGAGGAGATCCCGGACCTGATCGTGATCGACGTCAATGCCTCCCATCTTCAACGGATGGAACTGTGCAAGAAGTTCCGGGCTCTCAGCGCCAGTCCGATCCTGCTTTTCCTGCCCAGCAACAATGAAACCGAAATCCTGGAGTCGTATCATAACGGGGTGGATGAATGCGTCATCAAGCCCATCAGCCCGGCCATCTTTCTCGCCAAGATCATGGCTTGGACGCGCCGCAGCTGGGCGGTTCCCATGGCTCCGGTCCAGGCCGGAAAATTGAAACTGGATCCGGCACGGCGCTCCGCGATCGAACCCAAGGGGAATGAGATCAAGCTGACAAATCTGGAATTTCGCCTGATGCATTTGCTGATGAGCCGCCCGGGATATGTTTTCAGGAACGAAGAGATCATGCAGGCGGTCTGGGGCACGGCAGGCGACCTGGCAGTCCTAAAAAACGTCGTTTATCGCTTGAGGAAGAAATTGGAGGGGGAGTCCAGCAGAGCATCGTATCTCATACAAACCTGGCCCGGCGGATATAGTTTTCAGGAAACCTAGCCTTTCTTTACGGGCTGCAGGGCGGGTTGGTCAACTGGTAGGTTGGCTGAATATAGGTATTGATGGCTTTCTCCGCATCGCAATAGTTGGGATGGACTTTGAGCGCCTTGTTCCAGTCTGCCAGCGCACCGGCGGCATCGCCCTGGCTCAGAAGTCCATAGCCGTGCCAGAGCAGGGCTTCCTCCGAGTATTCGCCGCTGATCGACTTGTACGTGTTCTCCGTCATCTGCAGCAGATAATCTATGCGGCCGGCATTGTAGTAGGCGAAGAAGGGCCAGAATTGATAGCGCGTCATGCGCAGAGGCAGGCCGATCGTAAAGGCTTTATCAAAGGCCTGGGCGGCCTCGGTATAGCGTCCAAAATAGACCAGACTGCTGCCGAGATTGAACCAGGCAAAGGGATCCGTGGGATCTGCCGTAACCGCGGCCTGCGATCCGGCCAGAGCGTTTCGCCTGTTTTGATCCGGATCCCAGTTCCCCCCCAGAATGGATTTGAGCTCGCTCTCATCCTGCGGCTGGTAAATGACCATATACAAATAATTGAAAGGCTTCCAGTCCGTCCATAACCTATCATACGGGATCTTCTGGTCGGGTCCGCGCAGCGGGTCTTGAGCAGTGAAGGCACCCGCAGTGTCATCATACCCGGTGATCAGCAGGTAATGCGCGTCCCATAGATCATCCGCGGGCCCATTGGCATCCTGGGGGTCCAGCTTGGAGGCTTCTTCTATGATGACCGGGTAATTGGCAGCCAGAAGTTGTTTGAGCAGACTCAAGTCCCCCGCCACGCGGAATTCGGCGCGCAGCCAGCCTGCCTGCGTCAGAACAAAATAACGAAGTTCATCGGGGTTGACGTTGCGGTCCTGCGGGACCGGTTTGACGATTTTGGCAATATCATTCTGATCTCCCTGCCAGCCGTACATGCGGAGCGCCATGGTGAGGGTGGCCGGACCGCAATTATTGATCCCCTGCAGTTCATATTTTGGGGAGGGCAACGAAACCTGCGATGGCAGGGGCTGCGCCGTCACGCTGGGCGTGATGGCAGGAGAGGTCGGCATGACCGGAGAGGCCGGCGTAAAAGCAACCGGCGGAAAAGTCGCAAAGGGCGTGGATGGCAGGGGCGTGGGCATTTTGCCGACGGGATCGATCGTGTTATGGACATATGTGCTCCAAACGATCAGCCGCCATTCGAGGCGGTTCTTTATCGCCGGGATCTGATAGATTGCCCCGGCCGCCCCCACCAGGACCACGAGGCCCGCCAGGGCGAAAAAGATCTTCTTCTTATTATTAAGCATGGAGAAAAGTGTACCAGATTTGAATGAGCGGTTTGTTAAACAAAAATGCCGCTCTTCCGTAGGGAGATTCCCAGGCATTGTCTGAATGAGCCTTGAAACCCTCTGTTCCCTTTCCGGCTGCGCCGCGGCCTGGCTTCGATACGGGCAGAGGCCCGGCATCCAGGAGGCATCCACGGAGAATCCTGAGCGGCGGGAGCAAGACCAGGCTTTCGGAAGCCGGTCCGGAGCCGCGCCGGGCGAACGGCGAACCGCCGACGCGATCACGGGAGTGCGGCAGGGAGCGATTTGCCCGGGCGAGGCACCCTCCTGCGCCCGGCCGGGAGTGGATGGGATGGGAGGTACATCGCAGGCGCGGAGCAGCCCGCAGGAGAAATCAATCCGACGATTCTTCCAGGGTTTGCATGGAAGATGTGGGTGCGGGCCCCCGCAGCTGCTTCCAGATCAGGTATCCGATCGTCAGCATGTTCAGGACGGCGGCAATCTGCGTCAGGAAGGCCGGTGCATTGAAGAGAAATACAACATAGGCCAGCGTGGAAATGATTTGACAAAGGACCGGCACGAACCACAGCTCCGGCATGTAAAACGCCGCCAGCAACGACAATACATCCGCCGCATAAAAATAGCGGTCATGCATTTTGGGCAGCACGAATGGTACCAGCGCGGCAGAGACCAGACTCATCAGTACGAGGCTGCCACGGCCGGAATCCCATTCGGCGTGCAGCGCAAGCCACATCCAATAGCCCACGACCAGAGCTGCCGCGACCAGGCCGACCATCAGTCCCAGATTGTATGGAACCGCGGACAGGAAGATATATGGATTGGGCGCATTTTTGGAAAGCGAATCAAAGATCGTTGCCTGCGACGAGTAGATTGTAAAGATCCCCAGCAGCGGCCGCCCGAGCAGAAAAGCCGGCAGATCGAGCAAGACATAGATCAGCGGAACCATGAGGAAATAGTGCCATGCGATGCGCCTCCTGAAGAGCAATATTGCAAGCAGGGGCGCGAGGAAGATTGCCTGGGCCTTGATGGTAACGGCCACCCCGAAAGCGGAAACGGCCAGCAATGGCCCATCGGTCAAAAGAAAATACAGGCATAGCAGCAAAAACAAAGTGTAGAAGGCGTCGACCTGCCCCCACAGACTACTGTTCATCATGACCGTCGGAAGGATCCAAAAGAGCGCGCCCCCCAGCAGGGGTTTTGGGCCCCTCGGATATCTGAGTCGCAAAATGCGATAGACCAAAACCACGTTCACCATATCGGCGATGATCGAGATGGCCTTGATGGCCGCCACGCTGGGCAGATAGTTCGAAGTAAGCGTGGCGAGCCACAGGAGATAAAGGTAGGGCGGTGTGTAATCGGAAAAGTTCGTGCCGATCCCCCCCACGCCGTGCGTTTTGAGAAAATCGTACCAGGGCAAATAAGCCCAGCGCATATCTCCGGAGATAGCTGGAAGGGCCAGCCCGCGCAACACCATCCCTGCGATGAAAAGCAGGACGATGCCGCCGAACTTCCAGGGAGCGGGAAATCCTTTCATGCCATCCTTTTTCAGTTTTCGTTTCTGAACTGCAGGCAATAATGGTGAAACGTGTTGCTGACCCACGCGCTCCCCAGTCCAAAGGGCGCGAGCGGTTGATTATCCTGGCACCAGATCTTTTCGTCCTTGAGCGTATAGACTTTGCCGAGGTCACGCGCCAGATCCCAGGCCAGCGGATATATTTTTCCGCCCTTCTTCACGTTCTTGACAATGATGGTGAGATAGGCCTTCTCGTGCAGCACGGGTTTCAGCCCGGCATAGATCAAGACGAGTTTTTGCAAAAACATTTCGTAATCGTGGATATTGCCCACATCGTTTGGGTCGTCAGAATAAAAAACATCGAGTTCAGAAGAGGTGCGGCGCTTCCTTTGAGTCTCTGCCCCTTTGGCATGCAGCATGTCCCAATAGGGAGGGGATGTCAGAACGTAGTTGATGGCGGGCAGTGGATAGCTGGCCGCCTCGGCCGCATCACCCCGGATGATTTCTGATTTTAAGTTCTCGACCGATTTGCCCAGGGCGGTCCGTTCATCCTGAATAAGCTGCCGCGCGATCCTGGCATACTTGGGATTCAATTCGATGCCATAGGAATTGCGCCCCGCCCGCAGGGCCGCCACCAGCATTGACCCCGTACCGGCCATCGGATCCAGGACGGTCTCACCCTTCTTGGTAAAGAACCCGATGAACTCCTGCGCCATGGTTTCGGGGAATTTGGCGGGATGAACCAGCACGCCTTTGCGGCGCGGCGGCGGATTATGGATGAACCACGATTTCTGGAATTTAAGCCATGTCTTTGGTTCGAGGTCGTTGAGTTTATTGGGCATAGTCTTTGATCGGCCGGGCCGCGCCAGGCTAAGGCTGCGGCGTTTTTGTTGGCGGTGAATAGTTTACATCATAAATCGTTAAGTTGGAAAAAGTGACCGCGACCGGTGTATCTGCCACGGAGTGAGCAAAGACACCGATCGTCCCGCTGAGATAGTTCTTATCGTTCACGCTGAACTGATAGCGGCCGTTCAGAAAGAAGCGCAGGTCCGGTCCGACAGCCCATACCCCCATGCGGACCTCCCCGGGTGCACCGGTTGGAACATCGCCGCTGGCCAGGGGAGGTTGCAGAAGCTGATGCGAAGTGCTGCCGACCCGGTCGAGCCGAAGGGTGCCGTTGCACAGCAGCACCAGCCGGTAATAAGCCGCGAACGAAGCACGGACGTCCAGCCCGTATTCATCCTGCCCTCTGCACAGGCTGGGGCTCGCCGTAATCTCGGCGTAGAAGTCGCTGAGAACCAGGTCGGGGCGAAGCCTGAGTATGGAAGAGCCGGGCGGGACCGCCAATGTGAGCCCACTCCCGCTGATAACCGCACTGCCCTCGTCGGAAGAAGCCGGGGTCCAGAGCGCGGCCGAGGAGAAATCGTCGGTGAGGCGGACGGCGCCGATGCCGGGTTTCTGGTCAGGCGTTGGAACTTGAGTGGCCAGTTCCTGCGGCAGAGGCGTGGCGGAGGCAGGGAACCAGACAATGGTCGGCGTCGGCTGCGGCGTTTCCGTTGCAGTGGGAACGGCCAGGAGCGAATCATTGGCCTGGCCCGCGCAGCCGGTCAGTATCCAGACAAGCAAAAAAACGAGCGACATTCGATTCATATCAAAAACTCACGAGCTGTTGTACAATCAATCCGCGTTCCCATTCTAGCATACAAGGAGCTGACGATGACTCGTAAAACTGTGCTCGTGACCGGCGCTTGTGGTGAGATTGGTCAGGCACTGGTGCAGGAATTATCGAAGCGCGGCGACGATCGCATTGTGACGGCGGACATCATGCCCCTGCCGGACACCATCAAGGATTTATCCGCGGAGCATGTGCAGGGGGATCTGGTTTATAAGATCAAGACCTTTTACGACTATGACTTTGACATCATCTTTCATCTGGCGGCCTCCCTTTCATCCAAGGCCGAAGTGGCAACGGAAGAAGCGCATCGCATCAACGTCGAGGGGACGATGCAGCTCCTGATGCTGGGGGCGTACCGTTCCGAGAAATATCAAAAGGCGGTCAAGTTCCTGTTTCCAAGTTCGATCGCGGCCTATGGGATGTCCAATCTTGAAATAAAAAGAGCGGCCGGATGTGTGAAAGAGGACGAATACAATACGCCTCACACGATGTACGGCTGCAACAAACTCTACTGTGAAAAGCTGGGGATGTACTACAGCCGCTATTATGGCCAGCGCCATTTGGACCCGAACCCGCCGGTCATGCTCGACTTTCGTGCGCTGCGCTTCCCCGGCCTGATCTCCGCCTTCACCCTGCCCAGCGGCGGGACGAGCGATTATGGCCCCGAGATGCTGCATGCCGCGGCGCAGGGGAAACCGTATGCGTGTTTCGTGCGCGAAGATACGAAGATCTCCTTCATGGCCATGCCGGACGCGATCAAGTCGATGTTGATGCTGACCGATGCGCCGCGCAAGAATTTAAGCCATATGATCTATAACGTCGCAGCGTTTGCGCTGACGGCGGGCGGATTCCGCGACCGCGCCGGGCAGGCCTTCCCGGGCGAACAGATCACCTTTGAGCCAAATCCGAGGCGGCAGGGAATCGTTGATTCGTGGCCGGAAGACCTGGATGATTCACTGGCGCGCAAGGATTGGGGCTGGAAGCCTGATTACGATGAGGAGGCGTTCTTCAATCGGTATTTTCTGCCGCAGATTCGCAGGCGCTATGGGAAGTGAGTTCGACGGTCCGGATTAAGGAGAGGATTTTGATTCTGTTATAATCTTTGGCGATGAAACTCAGGCTCATAATCATTGCCGGCCTCTTTATCGCTCTGCTGGGATTGGTCTTATCCCTCCCGGCCCAGGCCGCGCCGGTTTCGCAAGGTGTCCAGTATGCCACCAATACGCCGCTGCCGGATGGACGCATCCTTTACAAGGTGCAAGCGAACGATACCTGTCTCCGGATCGAATATCTTTACGGGATCAGCGAGGTCCAGCTCCGCCAGCTTAACCCCAAGCTGGATGCCAATTGCATACTGAGCATCGGCGATCTGCTGCTGCTGGGAGTCGGCGCCTCGGCCAATCCAACGCCTACCCTTGGCCCATCGCCCACGCCTTTGCCTCCCACCATCACCCCCACGCCCTTCTACGGCACCACGCAGATTTGTGTTTCGCTCTTCAACGACCTGAATGGCAATGGAATCCATGAAACCACCGAGCCCATGATTCCCGGCGGAGCGATCAGTGTGACCGAGAAAGGCGGGAAGTATTCCAAGACGCTTCCGACCCTGGCCGGAACGGATCCCCTTTGTTTTACCGGTCTGCCCGAAGGCGACTACAACATCAGCGCCGCCATCCCGGATAATTACAATCCGACCATGGCATTGAATTACACGCTGCAAGTCAGCGCCGGGGACAGCGCCTACATTGATTTCGGCGCGCAGTCCAAGGATACGACCATTGCCCAGCCGGAAAATGAAACCAACACCTCGCCGCTTTTGGGGATCTTCGGAGGCCTGCTTTTGCTGGCCGGCCTCGGCCTGGGATGGTATGGGCTGCGCCAGCGCCGGCCGGCCAGCAGGCTGAAAGAAAGCGGATTGTTGAAGAAGTGAGCTGCAAAACCCCACGAGCGCGGCCCGCGCGGGCCGCGCTCGTTTCATTAACCCATGGGATGTCTCATCCTTTGTCCGCCGATCAGATGCAGGTGGAGATGAAATATGGTCTGTCCGCCATGAGGTCCCGTGTTGACGATGATCCGATAACCTCCCTGATGAATATTTTCCTGCGCCGCGATCTGGCGTCCCACCATGAACATATGACCGATCAATGGCTCATCCCCCACCTGCAATTGATTGAGGGAATCGATGTGCTTGTTCGGGATGATCAGGATGTGGGTCGGGGCGACCGGATGAATGTCGCGAAATGCCGTCACCTGTTCATCCCGATAAACAATCGAGGCCTTGACCTCATCCTTGACGATTTTGCAGAAGACACACTCGGTCATGGGATCGGCCCATCTTTGGCCGCGCAGACGATGTTGTAATATTGCAGCTCGACCGCTTTGTTCTGCTGGGCATAGGCCGCGGCGGCATCACCGATGGTGCGGATCGCGTCCAGGTGCGAACGCGCATCCGTGTCCCAGATGCGCGGCAGGGTCATCAACGGATCGTTGGCCGGACCTTCCGGGATCAAGAGCGGGCGTTGGGGATCGATTTGATCGGCCTGGGGCACCCAGTTGAACATGATCGGGCCGCGCGGGTTCGTCGTGAATCCCAATTGATATCCGGCCTGGCGCGCCACCTGAACTGCCTTCGGCGTGAATCCCCCGCCGGGCCAGATATAGGCGATCGGTGCCTTGCCAAAGTTCTGCTGGATGGCCTGCATGGACCCGTATAATTCACTGTGAATGTAATCATCGCCTGAACTTTCCGAGATGGGAATGTTATGAATTACGCCATGCGCTTGATAGTCCACCCAGCCTTGAGCCGATAAGGCCACGTTGCCGGGCAAAATGGACTGCCCGATCGAATCGTTCAGACTGATCCAGCCATTGACCACCGGCCAGCCCCATTTTTTATAATAGGAAAGAAAATGATCGGTAAAGTTTTGCGCAGCATGCCGGTCGTCCTGGACCAGCAAGACGGAACGCGGGGGGATCCTGGTATTGTCATAGAGAAAGCCCGCCAGCTGTTGTGTGTTGATCGCCTGAAAGCCCATCCCATGCAGATCGTTCATCAACTGAGCGAAATCCTGGGCGCTGATTTCGTTGGGGGTGGAGGCCACATCTTTGCTGATGGTATGAAACATGATGACCATCACAATGGTTCCGGGCACGGCATTGGTCGAAGTCCACTTGGCCTGGAGGTACTGGCATTCATCATTAATATAGGTATGAGGCGCATCCAGCGAATTAAGCGCCGTGGTGCTGAATACCCCGGGCAACGCGGGCGGTGTTTGTGGAACGGTGGGAACTGGCGTACGGGTACTGGTTGGGATTGGAGTGGAGGCGGGCCCGGTTTGTTGAACGGACGCCAGGGCGGTTTGCACCGCCCGGGTCATGACCGCATCCGGGTCGGGAATCGGAGTTTGAGGCTGGCAGGCGCTTAATAATACAACGGCCGGAATGAAAATGGAAAGGAACAGGGACCCGTGTCGAAGCATGCTCTGAATTCTACCCGAAAACATCCGAGACGTTTGCCAAATGCAAACGTCTCGGATGGGCTGCGGAACACGGTTATGGATTATTCGTTGTTTTCGCCTTTGATATACGCCTCCACCATATCGCGGCAGATGCTGTCGCGGAACTGCTTGGGGGGCGTCTTGAAGAAATAGGACGAGGGCCCGACGATCGGCCCGCTGAGGCCGCGATCCAAGGCGATCTTCGCGCAGCGGATCGCGTCGATCATCACGCCCGCCGAATTGGGGCTGTCCCACACTTCCAGTTTCGCCTCCAGATTGAGCGGCACTTCGCCGAAGGTGGTGCCTTCCATGCGAATGTAGCACCACTTGCGGTCGGTCAGCCACGGCACGTAATCGCTTGGCCCGACATGAACATTATCCTTGCCGATGTCATACGGGATCATGCTGGTGACCGCGCCGGTCTTGGAGATCTTTTTGCTTT
Organism: Anaerolineales bacterium; assembly: GCA_035515435.1. Classification (GTDB taxonomy): domain Bacteria; phylum Chloroflexota; class Anaerolineae; order Anaerolineales; family Villigracilaceae; genus Fen-1038. Next base: position 9,016 of record DATJBI010000219.1, on the reverse strand, counting down.
CGAGGCGCTCGCGTTCGAGCATGTTCAGAAAATCGGTGTTGCCGCCAAAGTTGAGTTGGTAGGTGCGGTCAATCCGAACGCCGCGGTCCACGAACAGCGTGGTGAGGACCCGATGCATAATGGTCGCACCCACCTGCGACTTGATGTCGTCACCGAGCACAGGCAGTTTGGCCTCGCGGAAACGTTTGGCCCAATAGTCCTGCGAAGCGATGAAGACCGGAATCCCGTTGACGAAGGCACAGCCCGCCGCGATGACCTGTTCCACATACCATTTGGTGGCCTCCTCCGAACCAACGGGCAGGAAGTTGACCACCACGTCGGTCTTGGTCTCCTTGAGCAGGCTGGCAATATCCGCCGTCGGACCGGGAGCTTTCTCAATGACTTGTGAAAGATACTTGCCAAGGCCGTCATGCGTCATGCCGCGCACCACGGGGATGTTCAGCTTCGGCACGTTGCAAAACTTGTAGGTGTTGTTGGGTGCGGCGAAGATTGCATCGGCCAGGTCTTCCTCCACCTTGGTCGCATTGATGTCAATCCCCAGCGTAAATTCGATATCGCGTACATGGTAGCCTCCGAGATTTACATGCATCAGTCCCGGCACCGTGGCATCCTCGGGCGTGTCCTTGTAGAACTGCACACCCTGCACCAGCGATGAGGCACAGTTCCCAACGCCGATGATCGCAACGCGCACTTTTTTCTTAGCCATACACTGTCTCCTTTAAACCAATTATTTGCGAAGTATAATCTCATTGCCTATGGATAGCGAACGGATGATTCGCCTCGAACGACTTCTGGAAGTCACGCGCAACCTCAGCGCCTCGCTCGATCTGGATCCATTTCTTAAAACCGTCATCTCGGAAGCCTGCGGCCTCACCGACAGCGAAGCCGCCTGCATTCTGGAATATGACGAGACGGGCGACGAACTTGAATTTCTCGCCGTGCCCTGGCATTATCAGGATGCCCTGCGAGGCATAAGGATACCACTGAAAGGAAGCGCGGCAGGTTGGGTTTATCACGCAGCCAGGCCGCTTCACGTCCCGGACTGCAAGGCCGACTCCAAACATTTCAGCGCCCTGGATTTCGCCTCCGCCTTTGAAACGCGTTCCATTCTGGCAGTACCGCTGATGGTCAAGGGCCGGCCCCTGGGCGCGCTGGAAGTCGTCAATAAGATAGGCGATACCCATTATACCGAGGATGACATTACAATTCTAGAGACGCTGGCCGCGCCGGCCGCCTTGGCAGTCCACAACGCCGGCCTGCAGCGCCGTATCGAAGCGGGCACATCCGAAATCGCCAACCTCGACAGACTCAAAAGCGACTTTATTGCAATCACCTCCCATGAGCTGCGCACGCCGCTGGGATTGATCCTCGGGCATGCGACGTTTCTGCATGAACTCCTCGGCGAGGAATATCACGAGCAGATTGATGCGATCATCAAGAATGCCTCCAAGCTGAAGGAGATCATCGAGAGCCTCGCCAGCGTGGACAACTTTCAGAGCGGAGCGGCCCGCATTCGGCAACGCGCGGTTTCCATGGCGCGCCTGATCGAGGATGTCGCTGCCTCCTTTTCCGACCTGGCCTCCGAGCGAAACATCACACTGAAGGCCGACCCGGGCCGCGACGAGCTGCTGGTTGAGGTGGACAGCGGCAAGATTGCAATTGCCTTGAGCAACCTGCTTAAGAACGCCATTATGTTCACGGATGACGGCGGCCATGTCTTTGTGACCGGCGAACTCATTCCAGGGCATGTCAAGGTCTCCGTGATTGATGACGGCATCGGCATCCCGGCCAAGGATCTGGCGCGCATCTTCGACCGTTTCTACCAGGTGGAGTCGCACTTGACGCGGCGGCATGGCGGCATGGGGTTGGGACTCTCCGTTGCGAAGGTGATGATCGAGATGCACGGCGGGCGCATTTGGGCAGAAAGCATGGAAGGAAAAGGCAGTAATTTCACTTTCCTTTTGCCCGTCGACCCGGCGCAGGCCCAGGCTGGCTCCCGGGTCTTCCTGCCTTGATATCCCTTCGCGCCCGGGAGGCCGCCCGGAGTTGTGACCACGCTCTGCGTCGATAGCGAAAAGATCTTATGCAGCCCACTTTCATCATTGCCGGCCGCCTGGCGCGCGAGTTTCTTCTGCCCCCTGCCGGTCCGCCGTTGCTTGACGTCGCCGGCGGCAGTTTGCTTTACGCGGCCGGCGGATTGACCGTATGGGAAAAGGAGATCGGCCTGCTGGGGCGCGTGGGCGAGGATTATCCGCGTGCCTGGTTGAAGGTGCTGGAAGGGCGCGGCCTGGATCTGCGAGGCATCCGGATTCTGCCGCAGGGCATCGATCTTCGCAGTTTTATCGCCTATAACGAAAAGTTTGAAGTTTCGCGCGGCGCGCCGGTCTCACAGTTTGTGCGGCGCGGGCTGCCTTTTCCGAAGAGTCTGCTTGGATATCAGAGGCCGCCCGAGGTGCAGAAGGATGCGAAGAAGCCCGATCCGCTTGCACCGCTGCCGGTCGAGATTCCGCGCGACTATCTGGAAGCGCGCGCCGTCCATCTTTGTCCGCTGGATTTCATGAGTCACAACCAGCTGGCGCATATCTTCAAGACCGCATCGGTCGGCACGATCACGCTCGATCCCTCCCCGGGCTACATGAGCCCCTCGTTTTATAAGGAATTGCGCTCCATTCTTTCGGGATTAACCGCCTTTCTTCCATCCGAAGAGGAATTGCGCGCCCTCTTTTGGGGCGAGACACACGACCTGTGGGAAATGGCCTCCGCCCTTGGCAGTTACGGATGCGAGATCATCGTGGTGAAGCGCGGCGCACGCGGACAAATGGTATACGATGTGGGCGGCAAACATAAATGGGAAGTGCCTGCCTTTTCATCCCGCCTCGCCGATCCAACCGGCGCCGGCGATGCATTCTGCGGCGGGTTCCTGGCGGGTTATAAAAAAACCTATGACCCTGTGCAAGCCGCGCTCTATGGAAACATCTCGGCCTCCCTGAAAGTCGAGGGGAGCGGCGCGTTCTATCCGCTCGAGACTTTAACCGGTTTGGCGGAAGCGCGTTTGCATGCGTTGAAAGGTTGGGTGAGAGCAGCATGACCTCGGGCCGGGTCAATGACAACCCGCCTTGATCAGCCGGCAATGGCGCGCCCGGCTACTTCACCAAATTCCTCAGCACCGTGTGCAAGATGCCGCCGTTGCGATAATAGTTCACTTCCACCTCGGTGTTCAAAAGCGCGATGACCGTGAACGCGACGACCTTGCCGTCCGGCTTCTTCGCCTGCACCCTGAGGGTCGGCGCCGGCTTCATCGTATCGCTCAGGCCCGCGATCTCGAAGACTTCATCGCCCTGGAGGCCAAGCGAGTCAGCATTCTGTCCGTCCATGAATTTAAGCGGCAGGATGCCCATGCCGACCAGGTTGGAACGATGAATGCGCTCGAACGATTCTGCGATCACCGCGCGGACGCCTTGCAGCAGCGGACCTTTGGCGGCCCAATCGCGGCTGGAGCCGGTCCCGTACTCCTTGCCGGCAATCACAACTGCCGGCACGCCTTCGCTTTGGTATCGCATCGCCGCCTCATAGATGGGCATCTCGGCACCGTCCGGGAAATGCTTCGTCCAGTTGCCCTCCTTCGGCGCCACCAGCAGGTTCTTGAGACGAATATTCGCAAACGTGCCGCGCGCCATCACGAGGTCATTGCCGCGGCGTGCACCATATTGATTGAAATCCTTCGGCTGAACATTTCGTTCCTGCAGGAACCTGCCGGCAGGAGAATCGACCGCAATGTTGCCGGCCGGTGAGATGTGATCCGTGGTGAGCGAGTCGCCAAAAAGTCCAAGCAGGCGCGCACCCTTGATATCACGGACCGCAGGTACTGCCAACGTCAAAGTCTGGAAATAAGGCGGATGATGAATGTAGGTCGAGGCCCCGTCCCATTTATAGATATCGCCGCCGGAAACTTTGATCGCCTTCCACATGTCCGAGCCTTCAAACACGCTGGAATAACGCTCCTTGAACATGCCCACCTCCAGGCTGGCAGCAATCGCAGTTTCGATCTCGGCCCGGCTGGGCCACAGATCCCTGAGATAGACCGGCCGGCCTTTTGAATCAGCCCCAAGCGGTTCTTTATTCAGGTCAATATCCACCGTGCCGGCCAGGGCGTAGGCCACCACCAGCGGCGGAGAGGCGAGAAAGTTCGCCTTGACCAACGGATGGACGCGTCCTTCAAAGTTGCGGTTGCCCGAGAGCACCGCCGCGGCAACCAGATCGCCGCTGGTCACCGCCCGCGAGACTTCGCTTGAAAGCGGGCCGCTGTTGCCGATGCAGGTCGTGCATCCATAGGCCACGACATTGAATCCAAGTTTCGCCAGCGGGTCGAGCAGATTCGCCTTCTTCAAATAGTCCGTCACGACGCGCGAGCCGGGCGCAAGCGAAGTCTTGACAAAGGGTGGAACCATCAGCCCCTTTTCGACCGCTTTCTGGGCAACCAATCCGGCCGCGATCAACACCGATGGATTGGAGGTATTCGTGCAGGAGGTGATGGCGGCGATCACCACTGCGCCGTGCTTCAGCGTGTGCGAGCCGCCGTTCGCCTGCCCCGGCAAAGCAGGGGTGACGAAGGTCGCTTCGGCATTCAAGGCCTGCGGCTTCAACTCAAAGCCGCGTTCCTTGACCGGAGAGGTCAGGGCCCTCTCAAACGTCTCTTTGAGCTCAGACATCGGCACACGATCCTGGGGGCGTTTGGGTCCGGCCAGGGAGGGCACGACCGTGTCAAGGTCGAGTTCGAGCGTATCGGTGAATTCAGGTTCGGGCGTGGAGGGATCACGGAACAATCCTTGGGCGCGCATATAGGCTTCGGTTCGCTCGATGACGTCATCTGGACGACCCGTCAGCTTCAGGTAACGAAGCGTTTCCGCATCGACCGGGAAATATCCCAGCGTGGCCCCGTATTCGGGAGCCATGTTGCCAATCGTGGCGCGGTCCGGCAGGGACATCGAGTCCAGGCCCGGGCCGCAGAACTCCACGAACTTATCCACCACGCCTTTCTTGCGCAACATTTGCGTAACGGTCAGCACCAGGTCGGTCGCGGTCACCCCCTCCCTCAATTTGCCGTGCAGTTTGAAGCCGATCACATCGGGCAACAGCAGATCCATCGGCTGGCCAAGCATCACGGCTTCCGCTTCGATGCCGCCCACGCCCCAACCCAGCACGCCAAGGCCATTGATCATCGTGGTATGCGAATCGGTTCCGACGAGCGTATCGGGAAGCGCAAGCAGATCTTCCCCATCCTGTTTGGTCCTCACAACTTCGGCCAGGTATTCAAGATTGACCTGGTGGACGATGCCGGTCATCGGCGGCACAACCCGGAAGTTACGAAACGCTTTTTGGCCCCACTTCAAGAATTCGTAACGCTCGCGGTTTCGTTGGAATTCCACCTCGGTATTGCGGTTGAGCGCATCGGCGGTGGCGAAAAAATCCACCTGGACGGAATGGTCAATGACAAGGTCCACCGGAACCAGCGGATTGATCTTCTTCGGGTCGCCGCCCAGACGGGCAACGGCCGAACGCATCGCCGCCAGATCGACCACGGCGGGCACTCCCGTGAAATCCTGCATCACGACCCGCGCCGGCAAGAAGGGAATGCCGGGTCTCCTGCCCTGCGGCTTCCAGGCGGCAATATTCTTCACATCTTCCTGCGAGATCTCCTGGTCATTGCATTGACGGAGGGCGGCCTCGAGCAAGATGCGGATTGAAAACGGGAGCCGCTTCAGGTCCGCCAGCTGCGCTTTTTCCAATGCGTCGAGACGATAGATGACGTAGGTGTTCCTGCCGGCCTTGAGGCGACTGCGCGAATTAAAGAAGTCTTTCATGTTGTCTCCTTTGAGTGTGAAATATTATGGCATCGCCGGGATGACCATATTTCTCACACCACATTTCTGCGAAGAACACAAAGGAGCGCCTTTGCTATCCTTGATTCTGTGGTGGTGTTACGACTTAAGCTCCCTGTCCAGATCCGTGACAAGCTTCCCGCGCTCGTGATCCGGGAGGAAGGAGGCGCGGGCGGCGGCCAGAATCCGCTCCTTGAGGGTCTCCATGGAGATACCCAGTTCATCACAAACCACGTGATATTCCTGACTCAACGTGATGCGCGAAACACTGGGGTCGTCGGTGTTGATGGTTGCATTGAGTCCCGCTTCGAGCATGGCCCCCAATGGATGTGCTTCCAGAGCCGGCACAACGCCGGTTTGATAATTGCTCGTCACGCAGACTTCAAACGCAGTATGGCGTTCCCTGGCCAGGGCGACCACCCGGTCATCCTCCAGCACGCGGACGCCGTGACCGATCCGTTCCGCGCCAAGCTCCTCGATGGCTTCGCGCACATTTGCGGCGGGACCCCATTCTCCGGCATGAATGGTGATGCGCAATCCCGCCTGCCGCGCTTCCTTGAACACGCCGTAGAACGGCCCCGACTGGAACTCGGCCTCGTTCCCCGCCAGATCCATCGCGATCAGACCGCGATCCCTCTGTTCGGCGGCGAGCCACGCGACTTGTTCCGCCAGTTCGTGGCTTTCGTGCCGGTTGACCGACGCGATCAACCGCACCGTCACCCCGAATTCTTTCGCCGCTTCCTGGGCGCTGGTGATCACCCAATCGATCACATCGTGCAGCGGAAAACGCTCGGCCCGGCTGAGCGCCACCGGGGTAAAGCGCAATTCCATGTATTTCACGTTATCCTTGGCCGCGTCTTCAACCGCCTCGCGCGTGATCCGATGAATCGCATCCGGGGAACGATAAAACAAGCGGAGCGTATTGAACTTGGAAAGGAAATTCTGAAACGAATATTTTTCTTGCTCCTGCATCTGCACCAGAGAGCTCAGGCGCAAAATGTCGGCGGGGATGGTGATCCCGTGCTGGCGCGCAATATCGAGCATGGTATCCAAACGCAGCGTGCCCTCCAGGTGGCGGTGTAATTCCACCTTTGGGAGGGCGCGATAATTCTTGAGGATTGCAGTGACTCGTTCAGCCATACCTGTAATTAATGTCGACGGCGTTTCTTCTTGCCGCCTTCAACCTGCGCGCTCGGGGCTTCCGGGGGCAGCTCGCCGACTTCCGTGGGCGTGACCTCGATGCGCCGCGGCTGATACGCGAACACACGTCCGATCACGGCGGCGCGCACATCCGCCAGCAATTGCTGAAACAACTCTGAAGCCTGGCCCTTATATTGTACCAGCGGGTCACGCTGGGCGTAAGCCTCGAGTCCGATCGCGATGCGCAGCGCCTCGACCTTGGTCAGATACTCCACCCACAACTCGGTGATCGCACCCAACAGCAACTGGCGCTTGACTTCATTGAGAATGTACGATCCAATGGCCTGGATTAACTGCTCTCGCTCAGACTCACTCAGCGCGGAGGCCTCCGCGCTTTGTCTTTCTGCACCGAATACTTTCGCGGCGGGGCCGAAGTCCGCCAGCTTGGTGGCGTTCTGACTCAACCGGGCGAACTCGCTTTGGCCCCAGGTGGTCTGCAATGCTGATTCAGCCCCCTCGAGATGTTCCAGCACGGCATCGATCACATCGTCCGCGCTGCGGCCTTCCAGCAAATGCGCGGCAAGATAGATGTAAGTGAAGCGATTGAAGACCTGCCGGAGCTGGCGGTGGGTTCGTTGATCGAAGAGGGTGCGCACGCCCTGCGAAAGCGACAGCAAGACGCGCAGTTTGCCTGTATCATCGTCCGCCGGATCGCGCTGGAGCAGGGCGGCCAGATCCCGCTCAACCTGCGAAGCCAATTGCTCACGCTGGCGTTTCATCAGCTCACGTCCGGCAGCCAGGATTTGATCGGCCGCCTCATCCCAGCTTGAAGTCTCCACCTTTAATCCCAGCGGTTCATTCAAACGGCGTTCAATTGCGCCGATCACGCGGCTGGCGTGGATGCCGATCAAATTCGTCCCAAGATAGTCCTCCAGCCACTTCTTGAATTCAGCGGGATCATCGGTCAGCAAGCGGGATTGTTCGACGCTCAATCGCAGCGGAACATGGATCAGGCCGCTCAATTCCTCGGCCGCCTTTTGCGGACGGATCGGTTCTTCGGATTCGCGCAGGGTCTGAAAGTAGGCATCCAGCGAATCGCTGCGTTCGGAGATCTGATTATCGAGGCTCTCTTCGGTATGCTCGATCAAAGCCTCGATGGCGCGCAGGGTGTGAGACTGCTCGACCTCGATCGCGCGCGAAACGATATCCATGGTCGCGGCGCGAACATCCTCAGATTTGTTCAACTCGGCGAGGATCAAAGCCAGCCCGAAGGTCGGAATGAGGCGGCCCTGCGATTCGAACGGAGGTTGGACCTGCTCCAACCAGGCGATCAATTTCCACGGACCTTCTTCATCGCTCAATCCGAGTTCGACGCGCTTCTCGACCTCGGACTGCAACATGTCATCCACATCCTCGGTCAGATCCTCCTTGGTAAAGATCCGGTCGCGTTGTGAATAGATCTGTTCGCGCTGCTTATTCAACACATCATCGTACTCGAGCAGGTGCTTGCGGACATCGAAGTTCGCACCCTCGACCCGGTGCTGTGAGTTCTCAATGATGCCGCTGACCAGGCGCGCTTCCAGCGGGAGCGAGTCGTCCACCTTGAGTCTCTGCATCAGGCCGCTGACCTGATCGCCGCCGAAGAGCCGCATCAGATCGTCTTCGAGTGAAAGATAAAAGCGCGACGAACCGGGATCGCCCTGACGCGCGGAACGGCCGCGCAGTTGGTTATCGATGCGGCGCGCCTCGTGACGTTCCGAGCCAATGACATGCAAACCGCCGAGCTGTTTGACGCGTTCCATATCTTCAAAGTACTGAAGGAAATGTTTGACTTCGGCCTCATAGAGTCCATATTGTGATGGATCAACTTTTTGCAAAGCCTGACGCCGCTCTTCGAGCGGCATGTCGAACGGATCCTCATAACCGGCGCGGCGCAAAACCCGATTGACTGCCGAGATGACTTCCTCGGCCAGTTCGCCACCGAGTTTGATATCCAC
>DATJBI010000218.1:0-79607 GCA_035515435.1 Anaerolineales bacterium | reverse complement strand
GTCCGCATCGGCGATCGTCGGATCGATCGGGTTGAGAGCCGGGATCGTCCCGTCGCTCGAACCCGGATTGGGATTGCCGCCCTTGCCCTGGGCCGCATGGCAGATCTGGCAGTTGGTCGCAAAGATCTGAGCCCCGGAACTCGCATCCCCCGTCAGGTTGACTGCATCCCCCGGCCCGCCGGGATTCGACGGGCGCGCCGCCCCCTGCGCGGCTGCGGGTCCCGTCGGAGCAGGCCCAGTGGCTGTCGCAGCCGCTGCAAGAAAACGAACCGGCGCAGGTAGTGTGGCCGGAACCAACGTGGGGACGGAGGTGCGTTCCACCTTGGGCACAGCTGCATTGCAGTTATTCAAAGAAAAGCCGCATCCGGACAGCGTGACAAAAGACACCCACCCCACGATCACAGCAATAAACCCAAGGATCACGCCATAGAATACTTTTCGAAAATCATCCATGCTTCCTCCCTACTTTAAAGTGCGGACAAAATTGACCACATCCCAGCGCTCACGGACGGTCAGGTTTTCGTTAAGCGGAGGCATGTAACCAGGGATCCCGTTCGTGATCGTCACGAAAATGGCTCCATCGCTCAGAAATTGAACCGCGGGGCTGGTCAGATCAGCCGGTTTGTTCTGGAGGAAAGAAGCAACGGTGCCATCACCCTTTCCGCCCAACCCATGGCATACGGAACAGTTGATCCGGAAAAGTTCCGCGCCGCGCGCGAGCGATGTCGGATCGGCCGGAACAGGGTCCTTCGGCGCGCCCTCGTTGGGGATGAATGCCGGTCCCTCGATCGGGATGGACTGCGTTGCAACCGGAAGTGGATGTTCCATCTGTTGCATCGCCGGGGAAAGACCCATGAAACTCACCCATTGGATCTTGATCACATCATACGTAAATAACATCGTTATCCCCAAAAGAATCAGGACAACCACAAAGATCACACCCAGGCGTTTGAGGATGATATTCCAACTGGTGCTCATAAATGACGGGCCTCCGCCGGGCTGACCGAGCGCGCGCCCGCCTTTATCAAGGCCTCTGTAAAACTCTTTTGCTTTCCACTCGGGCAATGAAAGAGCACGGCGATCCGGCCATCGCTGATTTCCGAAACATATTCCTTGGGAGTGTAAGAAGGGAAGCCGCTGTCGAGGAACATGCCCAGGAAGGCGGAACCCATCAGGCCCAACATGGTCATTTCGAAACAAATGATGAGGCCCTGCGGGATCGGGTAGAACGGCTGCCCGCCGGCATCCAGCGGGAACAAGTACGGTATCCCATAAATCAGGAACAAACCCAGCAGCAGCCCCAAAACGGCTCCCCCCATGGCAATTTGAGCGACGTGCGTGCGCCCCGCCGGACGGCCCAGGATGGCCTCCTTGACCGGGATGCCTGAAATTACGTTCATCTGGTCATCACTCAGGCCCAGATTCTGCAACACACCGATGCCCTTGGATGCAGGCTCAATATCTTCAAATACAGCTAACAACACCGTGGAATCAGACATAACACTCCTTCCGCTCAATCGATCTCGCTTACGGTTGAGATGTGGGCTTTACCAATCTTGCGGAGCATGTGACTCTCCTGACCTTCCTGCACCTCCCAGACCGGGATCAATGGAATGAGCCGTGAGGCCAGCAGGTAAAGCAGGAAGAATAAGGCAAAGGTACCGATGGTCAGGAAGATCTCAAGTTTTGGAACATAGATCTGCCATGTGAAGGGCATGCGATTGATCGTTAAGGCTTCAGGAATAATTACATAGCGCTCGATCCACATGCCTATATTAATGATTAAACCTACGATCGCCATCAACCAGGGAGTCTGACGCCATTTCTTATTCCAGAGGATGCTCCAGGGTACCACGATGTTACAAAACAACATCAGGTACCACAGCCAGCCAAGGGGTCCGCGCTGCGTGAAATCCTGCAGGATCTTTTCCCATTGATCGCCGCCGTACCACGGCACCAGGTAATCATTGAAATAGAAATAAGCCCACGCCATGGACACCATCAAGCTGAGCTTGGCAAGGGTGTCGAAGTGTTCCGGCCGAATAAAATACTTCATATTCTTCATCGTGGAGCGGATCATGAACAGCACGACTGCCACCGCCGCCATGCCGGAGTGCAGCGCACCGATGACGAAGTACGGTCCGAAGACCGTCGAGGACCAGCCGGGGCGGGTCGCCATTGCAAAGTCCCAGGAAACAATCGTATGCACCGAGAACATGACCGGGATGATTGCAAAGGCAAAGATGTTCATGGCCGTTTTCAGATTCTTCCACTCGCCCTCGGTGCCTCGGAAGCCAATGGCCAGAATCCGATAGAAAGTCTTGCGCCAGCCTGTGGAGCGGTCGCGCGCCATGGCCAGGTCCGGGATCAGCGGCAGGAACAGGTACATGGTGCTGCACAATAAATAGGTGTTGATCGCCATGAAATCCCACATCAAAGGCGAATGAAAATCCGGCCAAATCGTGCGTTCGTTCGGAATCGGGATCAACCAATATGACAGCCAGACGCGTCCCATATGCATGAAAACGCTGAGGCCGGCTTGAACCAGGCCGAAGGTGGTCATCAACTCTGCGGCGCGCGTGAAGGGCCGCCTGGATTCGATCTTCAGAACGCGCAGGATGGCGGAGATAAACGTACCCGCATGGCTGATGCCGATCCAGAACACCACGTTAACCAGGAAAATACCCCAGTAAACCGGACGGTTGTCGCCGGTCACACCCAGGCCTTCCATGATCAGGTCATACCAGGCATAAATGAGGCAGGTCAGGACCACGAAAGCCAGGATACCGGCTAGGGTCCAATACTTCCAGGTCGTGGTGTGCATTGAATCCAGCACCATCGCGTTCATTTCGCCGCGCGGCAGAGGATCGTGCATCAGATGCTGGCGTGGATCCTCCTCTTCCGTGGCGTGCGAACCGATCAGTGGTTTTGCGATGGCGCTCATCAAGCTCCTCCCGCCAGATAGGTTACGTGAGGTATGGTACCGAGGTCTTCCAACAGATGGCTGCCGCGGCTGGTGAGCGCGGCCTGGCTAACCTGGGTGCTTGGATCATCGATCCTGCCAAAGGTGATGGCGCTCGCCGGGCAAGCCTGTGCGCAGGCCGGGACCACTTCACCGTCGCGGATATCGCGATTCTCCGACTCGGCCGTATCTTCGGCATGACGAATGCGTTGAATGCAAAACGTGCATTTCTCCATCACGCCGCGGCGGCGGACCGTTACATCAGGATTGAACTGGTTGGATAGCGTCACCAATTCCGGCCGCTGCCTCGGATCCATATAATCACGCCAGTTGAAGACGCGCGCCTGATAGGGGCAGTTGTTCGCGCAATAGCGTGTCCCGACACAGCGGTTATAAACCTGCAGATTCAGATCCTCCGCCAGGCTGTGCACCGAAGCGTAGACCGGGCACACCGGTTCGCAGGGGGCATTGTGACACTGCTGGCACATCACCGGCTGAAAAGGTGTCATCGTGACATCGGGATAACTCCCATTCCAAAAACGCTCGATGCGAATCCACTGCTGGGAACGTCCATAACCGGTATCCACTTCGCCAACGAACGGGACATTGTTCTCCATGGAACACGCGGCCACACAGGCCTGGCAACCGGTGCATAGATCCTGGTCAACGACCATGCCCCATTTGCCTTCAACATTCTGAGCTGGATCGCCCTTTTGTACGGGAGTTTGTGCGTTGTTCGTCATAAGATTTCTCTCTCCTATTTGGCATTGAATCCATATACGCCAAGCATGCTTTCGAGTCGTGAAAGTTGCTGCTTCTTGCCGGTCTTCTGAACGCGGACTTTCATGGAGCCGAACGCGAGATCGCCCGCTTCGTTGGCCGCATCGCTCAACAGGTCAGCTGGATTCGCGCCGCGGCCTTGGGCAAATTGGCCGTAGGCGCTGTGCCCCTGACCGAAAGGCATGGCGACCGTATCCGGACGAATGGCCGGATACATATAAACGGCGGCTTCCACCGTTCCGGCGTTGGAAGTAATGGATACTACATCGTTGTCCTGAACGCCCAATTTCGCCGCCGTGTCCGGGTTGATCTCAACCCAGGTATTCCACATGACCGTTGTGTTCGGATCCGGAATCTCCTGCAGCCATGGTTTGTTGGCTCCGGCCTCCGCCATGACCGGCGCAACGAACGGGACAAAGAAGAAATCACCATCCCCGTTGAATTGGGCCCGGCTGGGATGGAACGCCTGATTCAAAACATCGGTGGCCGCCGGAGCGACCCGGTCATCCCCGGTTTTCCACCAGCCGCCGTTCTGCTGGAAGTACGCCGTGAAGGTATTGATGTCCGACGCCGAGAAAAAGCCGTCGCCGGCATTCAGCAAACCATTGAGCTGGCTCTGGATGTATTCCAATTCGTCCTTGAACTTCATGGCGCCGGCCAGCGCACCGCCTGCTTTTTGCGCCGCGGCCAGCAAAACATCGGCGGTGGCGCGTGCATCATAGAAGATTTGAGGCTGATCCCCGTCTGCCGTATAGACGCCGGAGACCACCGGCTGCGCGCCCGAAAGCGTCGCGGAACCCGCACCGGTCGCGATCTTTTGATATCCCCACGACTCCAGCACCTGCCGGTCGGGGAAAATATAATCGGCCTGCAGCGCAGTTTCATCAGGAAAGGTCGCGAATGAAATGATCTGCGACACATTCTTCAAGGCATCCGTCAATCCCAGCGACTTGGGAAGCTCGAACAGCGGATTAACACCATGAACGAACAACACCTTGATCTGGCCCGCCTGAAGTTGGGCCACAAAATCGATCATTTCCTTGATGCTGGCAGGGCGATGATATTGGTCGGCCAGGGGCGCCAGGGGAGCCAGGAACACCCCGCCGTCCTTGCCGATGTTCTTCACAACTGCATTCAACGCCAGGACTGCTTCCGCGGTCTGCAAGCCATTGCTCTGGCCCAGGGCCGCACCGCCTGGGATTGCCAGCGCATGATTGGCAGCTGCGAACATGCCCGCCAGCCGTTTCAATGTATCCAGTGCCACGCCGGCGGCATCGGCTATGCTGTTTACATCCACATTGGAATAAGCCGGGGCCAAGGAAGCACCGCTGGACTCCCCGATCAGGCGGCCAAGTGCCAACGCGACCAAGCCTTCCGTCCCCGGCACAAGGGGAATCCATTCATCGGCTTTCGCACCGGTCTGCGACAGGCGTGCTTCAAATTGAACAAAGTAGCCGCGCTGGTTCGGATTGCGTCTGCGCAGCCTGGAATACTCACGCGTCTGCGCTACCGGCGAGAGCCACGTCTCGAGAAAATTCGCGCCAAAGGAAAATACCAGATCCGAGTTGCCGATATCGAAGAAGGGCAGGCGCGATTGACCCAGCAGATCGTTCGCAGCCTGCAGCAGGGTGGCACGCGCTTCGAACATGCCCAGCGCGCTGAATCGGACCGGAGCGGGCGCGCCCATGGCCTTGGTCAGATCCGTGACAAGGTCAAAGAGATGATCGGGGGCCATGCCCAATAGAAAGGCGATCTCACTGGGCTGGTGCTTGCTCAATGCATCGGCCACAACTTGGGTCGCTTCATCCCAGCTCATATTGGATTCAATATTCTGGTTATCCGGCCCGTACAGGCCCTGCCCGCGGGCGTGCTTGATTGGACCGCGCACGCGCTGGGGATTGTAAAGTCCCTCCAAGGTGGCTTGTCCGCGCGCACAGGTCTTGCCAAGGTTGACCGGATTATTGGGGTTGCCCTCCACCTTGATCGCGCGTCCCTGCATTGTGCGGACGACCAGGCCGCAGCCCGCAGAACATTCTCGGCACGTGGTCGCATAATACGTGCTCAGACCGTTATAGGTATATTCCGGCATCTTGGTATAGGGCTCGCGTTGAACAAAGCGCGCCGCCGGACCGCAGCCGGTCAGGACGGCCGTGGTTGCTGCGCTGACGCCAGCCAGTTTAAGAAAGTTCCGCCGGGAAATCTTGTTGCTCATATTGTCATATTCCTTTCGCCCGCTTAATAATGACACGTACTGCAATCGGTGAGTTTGATGCGCTCTTGAGCGAGGCTCGCCGCAACCGCCGGGCTGTTGGTCGGGTTGTTCTGAGCATTGTCTTCGGTCTTCGCCCGATGACAATTCAAGCACCAACCCATATTCAGCACCTGCGGGTTTTGATAAACGGTCATCTTGCTGACGTCCCCATGGCAGTCTTCGCAATTCAATCCGGCCGCAATGTGCGGACGATGAACATAATGGACGAAATCCGGCACCCAGGCCACCGGCACCCACTGCAGGGGCGTGTTATTCTGAACGGCCTGAACCAGCGGAACCAGCTTCGGGCTGGTCTTGGTGATGTCCAATTGCTGATGACAGCCCCAGCATTTGGATATCGTCGGCAGGCCCGGCGAAGGCCCGCGCAGGGCGCCGGGGTGACAATAAAGACACGGGATCTTCAGAACGCCCACATGGATGTTATGCGGAAAATCAATCGGCTGTTGCGGGGTCTTTTGTGTTTGCGCAATGCCCCATACCCCGCCGCTCAGCAGGGCGAGCAGTACAATCAAAACTCCCACTCGCCCGAGCGGCTGGTTTAGCGCATTGAAGAACCTTTTGATCATAGATGCTCCCGAGATCGAGGATAATTTGCAAACAAACCTTGCAAAAGATTACTCCGTCGCAAGATTTGTCTTATTCAGCGCACCATAACCTTGAAGCCATCGGCCCCTGTCCAAACTCAGCACAGGAAAATTCCCACTCTTCATGGAATTGCCCTGAATATCAAATGCCGGAAATATGCTCTTCACTCCAAATTAGATTCGAGCCCGAAGGACACGCGGGCGATTATACTGCAAAAATATGTGCAAGTACATGTAAAATGTACGATTTGAAGAATTTCCCGTATGATATACTTTTAAACCGCGGTCTATGACAAAAAAGTATCTGCAGATCCTGCTTCCAACGGTTGTCATCTTGATCGGAATATTGCTGGCCCTCACCGCATCCTCCGTCGCGTCTTTTCCCATTCAGGCAGGCAGCACGGCCATTGCAAATCTGACCCCCACGCCGACGGTTTCGCCCGAGGCAGCCACCCAGGCCGGATCAACAGACTGGATCACGTTGATGGGGGTCATCATTGTGCTGATTGTGGTCATACCTGTCTTCTTCCGGCGGCGGGCCGGGACGAGACAATGATCAGGTTTGCCTGCCCAGCAATTCCCGCTTCCAGTTCTCCGCCATGGCAATTCGTTCGCCCAGGGGGGGATGCGAATAAAACAAAAGCACCACCCACGGCTCCGGGTCGACCTCTCCCAGGTTTTGATTTGCCAGACGTATCATGGCCGACGCAAACGCATCGCTCTTGCTCGTTGATTGCAGTGAATATTCATCCGCCATGCGCTCGCGCCAGCGCGAGACCGCATTTTCGAGCGGCATCATGATCAGACCATAGGCGCCGAGCGCCACTTCCAGCGCGGGAAAGGCTGCGACATCGGCGACGCTGGCAAAACCCCAAAAATGCATCGCCCAATTCAACGCCAGGGAGGCCAGATACAGGCCGATCAACGTGGCCAGTGTGCCAGAGGCGATCAAGAACGGAATGTCCTTGTGCACCTGATGCCCTAACTCGTGAGCCAGCACGGTTTCGATCTCATCGGCCGTGAATTCATTGATGAGCGTATCGCCCAGCACAATTCGACGCGTGTTGCCGATGCCGGTCAGGGCCGCATTGGCAGACTTGGTGCGGCGCGACATATCGAACTGGAACACACCCTGGACTTTGGTGTGGGCGCGTTCCGCCAGCTGGATCAGACGATCCGCGAGTTCCTGATGTTCATCGCCGAGCGGGACAAATTCATTGAAGATAGGCATGATGAGAATGGGCGCAAGATTGGAAAGCAAAACATTGAAGATCAGCAATGCGGACGCCGCCCACAGCCACCAAGTCGTTGAAAAGGCGCGCAGAAAGGCATACAGAACCTCGAGCACGATCAACCCGATCGGCGCGGCGACAGCCATCCCTTTGAGCTGATCCACGACCCAATCATTCAGGCTTTGTGTGGATTGATCAAAGCGGTGCGGCAGAACAAAGCCTTCATAGTAACCGAGCGGCAGATTCAGTACAGAATAGATTCCGCCGTAGACCAGTACGAAAAGAGGAACCATCAGCCACGGATTCCCTGCAAAGCCGTCCAACCAGTTGCGCAGCAGAATCGTCCAGCCGAAGAAGAGCCAGGCCAATGCGTAGACTCCGGTAAAGGCGGTATCCACCAGCCACAGTCGGCGCGTGATGCGCGAATATTCCTTTGCCTTCTTTTGTCGTTCGGGATCGATTGTTGTCATGGGTCTCCACTGTAGAAAAGAGATCAGGCGCGAAGGCCGCCCGCCACTTTAGGGCCTGCCCGGGCGCAGGGCGGGTCGTTCCTGTTCAGATTCCCGCCCTTTTCGCCTGTTCTGCGGCGAGCTGCACGATGACCTGTTCCGCCGTCAGGACCTGACCGTAGGACTTGAGCGCGGCGAGAAATGCCTTGTGGACGTGATCCGCGGGAATGACCGTTTCGCCATATTTCAAATCGCGCGTGGCGCAGGCATCTTCAACAACGATCACTTGAAAGCCGGAGTCGGCAGCCGCGCGGGCCGTGGCATCGACGCACATGTGAGTCATCATGCCCGTGATGATGAGGCGTTCAACCTCCCAGCTCTTCAACAACTCGCCCAGATTGGTATCGCGGAAGGAATTGGGGTGATGCTTGATGACCAGCGGCTCGCCTTCAAAGTGCGCCACGGAATCGTGGATGTCGGGTCCAGTGGTGCCGGGCAAAAAGAAAGTGGCACTGGGACTCAGGGACACATGCTGAATGTGCACGTGAGGCTGACGATGCTCGCGAAAGCATTGCAGCAGTTCATAGGCCTTGCCGGCGGCCTCCAGCGGCTTGACGAGTTCCATCCGGCCGCCGGGGAAATAGTCTTTTTGAATGTCAATGAGAAGTAAAGCGGTTTTCATAGGTGTCAATCAATCTCCTGGCGAACTATTTTAATCGGTTAAATCCACGCGACATCGCTTCGTCGCGAACCCTGCTTGATCTGTTGCTTTGCTCGATATCCTGGTGGGCCCGGCCAGCTTGGTCGTTCCAGGGAGCCTGCCGATGACAATAACGGGGATCGGCGCAGCCGGTGAGGGCAAAGGCGATCGTGGCATAGGACCTGCCTCGAGTCCCGGAGACCAATCCCCCCTCGCGCGCTGGAACCCTGCTCGAAGGGGCTTGTGACGCCGAAATCCGGCCGAAATGGGCTCGGAGGCTCCGCCAGGCTGATAGGCGGCAGCCCGATCATGCCGGAGCCTGTGAACTCCCCGCTCAGGCCGGATGCGGCGCGGAAACGATCCGCTCCATTCCCTTGGTCCGGAGGAGTGCTGACGCCGGCCTTTTTCAGCGCCGGGCAGTCCCGGGCGGAGGTGCTGAAAACCTGCCACAAAAAAAGTGAGGGGAGCACGTAGTTCCTCATGACTTCCTTCCAAAATCTGCAGGGTTCTCGCCCCAGGCCTGCGTGTCCCATTTTAGAACAGCTTCGTCGGGCAATTCATTTTCTGCCAGCCAGTTTTCGGCGCTGCGGATCAGGGTGAACAGCGGTGTGTTCGTGCTCATGCGTTTCAGTTTTGTTTTGCATTCGCCCGTCATCACCCACGCAATGGCATTCTCCGAATCCGAATAGATCGGGACTTTCTTTTGCTGTTTGTCCAGCCACGTCAGGGCGTGGACGATCGCAAGGAATTCACCGACGTTATTCGTCCCATCCGCAAACGGACCGGCGTGAAAGATCTGCCCTCCGGACTGCAAATCCACGCCGCGGTATTCGACCCTTCCCGGCGAGCCGTTGCAGGCCGCATCCACGCACAGGCTGGGGAGGATCGGTGGCTCGGGAGCGAAGAGCCAATTTTGCGTCGAAGGGGGTTTCCCCTTGTACTCCTGATAGGACGCGGCAAAAGCCCGTTCCGCCTCCCCGCGCGAAGCAAAGGCCTTAAATTCCGCGTCCACGAAACCCTTTACCTGCGCTTCGCATTCCGGCCACGAAGGGAAGATGCCGCGCTTGCGTCCTTTCCAAACCACGTAGAACTTTTGCCTGGGCATTTGACTATTGCTGGGCCGCCTCGGAAACCCGACCTATCTGACACTCACGGTCACCGAACCCAGCGACAAAATCGAACCATCCGCCGGGCTCAAATCCTCGATTACGATCCGCACCCGGCCCGGCGTATCGATCTTCGAGAGGTCAAGGGGCAAAGAGAAAAACCCGGGCCCGCCTGGCTGGGATGCCTGAACCGCCAACGAACCGCTCTGCACCTGGTTATCGCTCGCATCGAAGACCGAATAGGCCAGGCTGTTTTCGAAGGGCGCGATCGTTATACGGCCGGTGACGGTCAAGGGCCATGCCCTGGCAAAAAAATCGCCATCGGATGGATGCGTAATCGTAAGGACGCGTTCGCCGCCATCCGGCGTGCCACTTGATAGACTCGTCATCACCAGTTTTCCGGATTCATAACGAAGGGTCCGCTGGGTGGGCAAGGCGGGGCAGCAGCCCGGGTCGTTCGGTCCATGCACTAGCGCATCCAGGAAGATCTGTCCATCTTGAATGCGGAGGCTGTTGATTTGGGGACGATCATCAATCATCTCCGACGCCGCCTGCACGGCCTGGCCGTTTTGATCCTTCAGCGCGATCAAGGAGACAAACACACCGCTGCCGCCATAATTTTCCGCCAGCAGCACTGCGGCGTCAGCCGCGCCATCACCGTTCAAATCACCGAACGCCATTTGCGGAGCGAGACTGATGGACATGAAGTCTGGCGATGAAACAGCCACGGTGCTTTGATAGCCGCCGTTGGTCAACTGAACCGTGGAATGTGCATCTTGAAATACCAGCTGATATTTTGCATTCTTGACTTGATCCGGGGTCAGCGCCGAAGCGGCCGCGGTCGGCGGAACGGTCGGTGCAACCCGGGTGATCGGGATCGGAATCACTTCTGGCGGCGGAAACCATCCGCACGCCAGCAGAGCAAATCCGATCAGCAGGAAGGCCGGCCAGGATTTCTTCATTTACCGACCACGGTCCAGGTTGCGCCGCCATCCGTCGTTTTATAAAGTGTGCGCGTGCCGGTAACATCATTGGTCAACACAAAGCCCGTCGAGGAATTGACAAAGTCCATGCCGGCAAAATTATCCCCAAACGACACACCGGGTGCGACGGTGGTCCAGGTTTGCGCGCCATCCTGTGTGACATAGAACTGCGTGCCGTTCCAAACAAAGCCGTCGGTGGCGGAAACAAAATTCATCGAACCGCCATTCGCGATCATCGTCGGCGAAAGCGCCCAATTCGTTCCGCTGTCATGGGAATAATAAACGGCCATCATCATCCCGTATTGATTCGTGATGTGAACCGGCAGGTAGGCATGGTCTGCGCTGACGAACTCCGGGCCAACGGTTTCAAATTGAGCTTGTTCGTATCCGGCCGGTATTTGGAGCGGCTGCTCCGTCCAGCTCTGACCGCCGTCTTGAGTCCGATACAAATAGACCACGCCGGGGGTGTAGGTGATGCCGCCGATCCAGGCATTGTTCATATCGGTTGGGGTGAGGCCGTCTTTGAGTCCGCCCAACGGTAACGTGGAGGCGGCACCCGGCTGCGTCGGATCATTGATGTAGGTTTGCTTCCAGGTTTGTCCACCATCGGTGGTTTGAAAGATCGCGACCGCGTTCGAACCCACCGCCACGCCCAGGCTCGCCATCATCCAGCCGTTGGAGGCGCTTACAAAGACCATGGTTCCCATGAAGAAACCAACAGGGTTTGACTGCCAGGTCGCTCCTCCGTCTTGCGTGCGGTACAGGGTTCCGCTGCCTTGGCTGGAGGGATCGCCCGCTACTACCCAGCCATGGTTCGAATCCAGAAAAAAGAAGGGGGTGCCGAAGCCCAGTTTCGAAACGCCCGCCGGGGAGACATCGTGCCAGCTGGCGCCGCCATCATTCGTCCGAACCACGCCGGTATCTGTGATGGCCCAGCCATTGCTTGCATCGATCATCCGAAACGCGGTGAAGGCGGGCGCGGCGGCCAGGGGTGCGCCCAGGGTGGGCGGCGCAGCAGTAACGGTCGGAGGCGGCGTGGGGGTCGAAGTCGCAGGGTGGGAACACGCCGAAAAAATCAAAGCCAAACCAACGAAAGCAAGTATTCGTTTCATTTGTTTCTCCTTTTCACCGGCTATAAGTCAGAGGGTCATCCAAGCCAGTCCACAATCGTCGCTTCGCCCTGCCCGACACCGACGCATAAGGTGGCAAGTCCATACTTCACGTTGCCGCGGCGTTTCATTTCATACAACAGCGTTGTCAGAATGCGGGCACCCGAACATCCCAGCGGATGACCGAGTGCAATTGCGCCGCCATTGGGGTTAACGGTTTCAGGATCCAGTCCGAGTTCTTCGATCACGGCCAGCGCCTGCACCGCAAAAGCTTCGTTCAATTCCACCAGACCGATGTCGTTAAGTTGCAGGGCGGCGCGCCGCAATGCCTTTTTGGTCGCCGGGATGGGTCCATACCCCATCAGGCGCGGCGCCACGCCTGCCGCGGCAGAGGCCACCACGCGCGCCAGCGGTTTGAGATTCAAGCCCCTGGCTTTTTCTGCGCTCATCAACAACAACGCCGCCGCGCCGTCGTTCAAACCGGACGAATTGCCGGCGGTCACTGTACCTCCCGCACGAAAGGCGGGTCTGAGCTTCGCCAGGGATTCCATCGTCGTATCGCGGCGCGGACGTTCATCTGTTGCCGCGAGAATGGGATTCCCCTTTTTCTGTGGAACGGAAACGGGCAAAATTTCCTGCGCGAACTTTCCTGAATCAATCGCGGCGAGCGCCCGTTGGTGCGAACGCAGTGCAAAGGCGTCTTGCATCGAGCGCGTGATATGCGGACGCTCCAGCGCGATGTTCTCGGCGGTTTCGCCCATCGCCTCCGTCCCGTATGCTTCTTTCATCTTTGGATTCGGATAACGCCAGCCGAGCGCGGTATCCCACGCTGTGAGATTGCCGAACGAAAATCCCGCTTCGGCCTTCGGGATCGAATACGGGGCGCGGCTCATCGATTCGACTCCGCCCGCGATAAAGACCTCGCCCTCGCCGGTCCTGATCGCGCGCGCGGCCTGATTGACCGCGCTCAATCCTGATGCGCACAGGCGGTTGAAGGTCAGGCCGGCCACCTCCACCGGTAAACCGGCCAGCAGCGAGGCCATGCGCGCCACGTTGCGATTATCCTCACCGGCCTGATTGGCACATCCCAGATAGACTTCCTCAACGAGATTCGGGTCAAGGCGGTTGCGTTGGATGATCTCCTTTATAACAAGAGCCGCCAAATCGTCGGGACGAACGGGGGCGAGCGCACCGCCCAATGATCCGATCGGCGTACGGATGGCGTCGACAATTACTGCCTCGGGTAGGTTCGACATAGTGCATTCTCCAAATTAGTGTGGTGCCAGGAATTGGATGTAGAGAGGCGTGCTGATGAAAGCCGTGCCGAAATCATCCTGATAGATCAGGGTGTAGCCCTGAACCTGTCCAGCCAAGGCATCGCCATAAAAATGATACGCATCAGGAAAATTCGGGTCCACCGCCTTTTGCAACTGGCCGGGCTGGGTGTAATCGCGCAAATGCTGTTTGCTGAGCAACAGCAGATCCGGATTGATCTTATGGATATAGGCATACCCCGATACGCCCCATTGAAAATAGACCTTGTCGTTCGCCGCATTCGGCACATACATGGCCACATCGCGAAATACGATCAGGCGCCGATCCAGCGTGATGCGGGACAAGACATTTTTGTCGAGGGCCGCATAGAATTCGAGACTGGGGTTCTCCTGCTGGCGATGGAGGGTATCCAGATACTGGGGCAGGTCGAGGTTCAAGCTGTAGAAAAATTGCCAGCCGACGATCACGACGCCGGCCATAAACAAAACCAACCGGGCGCCATATTTCTTCAAATAATCCCCGAGCGGGTTTATAAAGGGCGCGGGCGCAAATGCCGTGAAGTACGCAGGCAACGTGGAATACAGCGGGAGCAGAATGGGCAGAGGAAAATGCTTGGGCCGAATCACGAGAGCATAGGAGATGTAGAAAGTGAACGGCACCACCCACGCCAGGATCAACAGGTTCAACAGCCGCCTTTCACCTCGGACGGAACCAATCACCGCCGCCGCCAGGGCCAATAAGAGAAATGGAAGCGTGCTGTATTCTTCAGAAACCACCCGCAACCAGTCCGCTGCGCTGTTTTGGTACAGCACGATGAAACCGGTCGCGATGTGCTGGTGCAGTTTGATTTGCGTCTGAAGTGCCAGCCTCCTCTCGGAAGCCCAAAACAGAAATGGGTTCGTGAGGACGAACACGGCGACCATGATCACAACAAAACTGACCGCAAGGCCGATGGCGCGCCGCGTATCGATGGTTTTCTGCCTCCAGCCCAGAAAGACATAAAGCGGAACGGCCAGGAAAAAGAACAGGCCGATCTGCTTGGTCGCCACGGCCAGGCCGCACAGCAGGGCCCCAAGATAAAAGTCCTTTCCGAATTTCAGATCGTCCCGGGCCAGAAAGAAAAAGGTAAGCACGATGAAAAGAAAGACCAGGCTCTCCGGATGAAGCCACATGTCATTGAAGACGACCTCCGGGATCAACAACAGCAGCAGGAAGAGACCAATGGACTTTACAAAAGACTGAAATTTGGTTTGCAGATAGACCAAAATCAAAATTGCAGCAATCATGGGCAATACACTGACGAATTGTCTCAGAACCAGCATATTGCGCTGAAGATCGCCCAGGCCGAAAATCAATTTTAAAGGGAGCAGGACGATGACGGCCGAATAAAAGTAATAGGGGAAGCCGTAGAAATAGATCTGGTAGGCAAAAAAACGATAGAGGGATTGGGAGAAACTCGGGGCCGGCGTCAGCATTCGAACGATCGCCGGGTACTGGGCGGGCTCATCCGAATTGAAGATGTAGGTCATATTCAAATCATGGGCACCGGTGGCATTCGGAAACCAGAAGACCAAGAAATACAATGCACCCAGAAAGAGCAAGATCAAAAATATGGCTCTCTTTTTTCCAGTCATATACTCATCCGCGTGAAGACATGTACCAGATTCTACCACCTCGAAAGGATAGGACTTTTGTAAACGATGAAGGATGACGCATGGCACTATCCGCCTTTTGCTGAAGAAGCCATAATCAGGCTGGCAAGATATTTGCTAAATATTCTCCAACTTCTCAACTAAGGAGACTGAATGCCTGCCGCAAAAGGTTGGATCGAAGTCAACGATAAGTACTGCAAGGGCTGCGAATTGTGTATCAGTGCTTGTCCGCCGGCGGTGATGGAACTGGACATGTCTCATCTGACGCCCACCGGCTACCACCCCGCGCACACGTTCAAGGACGGCTGCACGGGGTGTGCTATTTGTGCGCTGGTCTGTCCGGACGCAGCGATCACCGTTTACCGGGAAATCACAAAGGCTGTGCGCGCCACGGCATAAACCTCACGGCAGGGCACACAGAGAAGAACGTATCTCGGTGGGCCCCGCGCTGAATTTCGGAGACTCTTATGAAACGAGAACTATGGGAAGGCAACCAGGCCATCGCCGAGGCCGCGGTACGGGCGGGGCTCGAAGCGTACTTCGGCTACCCGATCACGCCTCAAACCGAGGTCCTGGAGTACCTGTCGCGCCGCATGCCCGAACTTGGACGCGCCTTCGTTCAGGCGGAAAGTGAACTGGGCGCCATCAACATGGTGTACGGCGCGGCCTGCGCCGGCGTGCGCGTGATGTCGTCCTCCTCCAGTCCCGGCGTCAGCCTGATGATGGAAGGTCTATCGTATATCGCGGGCACGGAAATCCCGGCGGTGCTGGTGAATGTGATGCGCGGCGGCCCGGGACTCGGCAACATCGCCCCCTCGCAGGGAGATTACAACCAGGCGGTGCACGGCGGAGGACACGGTGATTATCCGCGCATTGTGCTGGCACCGGCTTCCGTGCAGGAAGCCGTCGATTTGATGATGCTTTCATTTGACCTCGCCGAAAAATATCGCATGATCACCATGGTCATTGCCGACGGCTGCATCGGACAAATGATGGAGCCGATCAGCCTGCCGGAGATGAAACCGGTTCAACGCAAAGACTGGGAATGGGCAACCAACGGACGCATGGGCAAACGCGAGCGCCGCATTCTCACATCCATTTATCTCGATCCATATCAGGAAGAGAAAACCAATTTGCGTCTGCTCGAGCGCTGGAAGCAGATCCAAGCCAATGAAGTGCGCTATAAAGAGTATTTTATGGATGATGCCGAATACGTTGTGATCGGTTTTGGCACGGCCGGACGCGTGTCGCTTTCTGCCGTGCGCGCCGCGCGCCAGCACGGGATCAAGGTCGGGTTGTTCCGTCCGGTCACGGTGAGTCCATTCCCGCTGCACCTGATCGAGGATCTGGCGAAACGCCTGAGCGGCATCCTCGTGGTTGAAATGAATTCCGGTCAAATGCTGGAAGATGTCCGCCTGGCCGTGAAGGGCCGCGTGCCGGTTGAGTTTTACGGACGTCTGGGCGGTGTGGTGCCCTTCCCCGATGAGGTGCTGGGTGAAATCCAGCGCATGGCCTCCGGCAAATCCCCAAGCAACTTCAGCCCGCGGGATGCGTGGTTTGAGCGCATGGCGCATCCGCACCCCACCCCGCTCCCGATCAGAGGGCGCGCAGGGTGAGAGAAAGAGGCTCTTATGGCAGCGAATGCGAATAATCTGGTTTACGAACGACCCGCAGGTTTTACGGATACGCCGACGCATTATTGCCCCGGTTGCACGCACGGTGTGGCGCATCGCCTGGTTGCGGAGGTGCTGGAAGACATGGGCTTGCTGGACAGGACGATCGGCGTTGCGCCGGTCGGCTGCTCGGTATTCGCCTACAATTATTTCGATGCGGATTTTGTCGAGGCGCCCCACGGACGCGCCCCGGCCATGGCCACCGGCCTTAAACGCGTGTTACCCGACCGAATCATTTTTACGTATCAAGGCGACGGCGATCTCGCTTCGATCGGCATGGGCGAGATCGTTCACGCCGCGGCGCGCGGCGAGAACATCACGGTCATCTTCATCAACAACGCCAACTACGGCATGACGGGCGGACAGATGGCTCCGACCACCCTGCCCGGCATGAAGACAACCTCGTCGCCCAACGGCCGCGATGTGGAAACGCAGGGTTATCCGATCCGGGTGTCGGAAATGCTGGCCACGCTCGATGGCGCGGGATATGTCGTGCGGCGTTCCTTGCATGACCCCAAGAATATCCGGCTGGCAAAGAAGGCCATCCGTCTCGCCTTCGAAACGCAGGCGCGCGGACTGGGCTTCGCACTGGTCGAACTGCTTTCGACGTGCCCGACCAACTGGAATCTGACGCCTGTTGAATCGCTCAAGTTTGTGGAAGAGAAAATGGTTTCGTATTTCCCGCTGGGCGACTTTAAAGTGAGTCCATCCGTAGCGCAGGTGAAGGTCTAGCCATTCAGACATTCGATATTTGGAAACCGGGCCTAAGACGGGAAATCCGAATATCGAGTATCTACAAAGGAAGCGGAGTGACCGATGCAAAAAGAAATCATCATCGCCGGGTTTGGCGGACAAGGTGTGCTCTTCGGCGGACAGGTTTTAACGTATGCCGCCATGGACGCCGGCAAGGAAGTGACATGGATTCCTTCCTATGGCCCGGAAATGCGCGGCGGAACCGCCAACTGCACGATCGTCATCGCGGATGAAGAGATCGGTTCGCCGCTGGTCAAGAATCCGCCGCTGGGAATCGCACTTAACCTGCCCTCCTTTGACAAGTACGAGGGAGAACTTCAGCAGGGCGGCACGCTCGTGGTGAACCGATCCATGGTGGACCGCGGACCGAAGCGCGACGATATCCACGTCCTCTTTGTGCCGTGCAACGAGATCGCCGAAGAGATCGGCGACCGCAGATTATTGAACATGGTTGCGGTCGGGGCGTTGCTGACGGCCCTGCCTGAATTGAGCATCAAGGATGTCGAGAAGGCACTGGAAGCACATTTACCGGAACGACATAAGAACCTGCTGCCGAAAAATTTTGAGGCACTCAAGCGCGGATTTGAATCAGCACAAAAAGGTCCGGCCTAGTCCAAAGAGTTTCGATGGAACCGAAGCCCGCCGCAGCGAGCGGCGGGCTTTTGCATATCAGGTTTGATGGAATTCGGTCAACGCTTGGAGGCGGAGACCAGGGCGCCCATGCCATCGCCGGCTGGACGTCCGTGGGAGGGCGGCAAACAGCGGATTGTCGGGTCCTCCCGTGTGGAGCGATGCGGCCCTCCCCGGCGCTCGTTGGCCGGCCGGCGATTCTGCACCATGAGTTTCTCGTTCCCACCACGCTCTTGGCCATGGCCCTGGGGCAGGTTTTCCGGATCGGGTCCCCGCCCGGGGGCAAACGGAAGTCACAGCTTTCTTCCTGGAGTCCTCCTTGGATTCCCATGGTCAGGGCTCTCCCATGCCGATCGATCAAACCTGTGGTGATCCTTGCCCGCCTGCCCCGGCCCAAGAGTTCTCATGATGAGAACGAACCAGATGATGGCCGTTATGGAATAACGGTCATCTAGTATAATGTCATCAACAAGACCATCCATCAGCAAGACGTCCGGGCAAGGAGTCGGTCATGATAAGACACATTGGGTCATCTCAGATTCTTGTTTTTTTGGCGACGGTCTTGATATTCTTTCTGAGCGGCTGCGCAGGCAACACGGCCGCCGCCGTCCCCCAACCGCTGCCGACCAGGGACCCGGGTCTTGAACAGAGCTTGGAACGACAACTCGGGCAGATGAGCGGCGAGGCAGTCCCGATCTATGAGGAAGCCACGCAGTCTCTGGATGCCGGCGATTATCAGAAATCCATGGCGCTGTACCAGCAGGTTATCGCCCTGGCCCCCAACTTCTCGACCGCTTATCGAAGACTCGGCTACATTGAGTTGAGCCTGAGAAATATCGCTGAAGCAGAACAGCTGTCCCGCAAAGCTCTGAGTTTGGAGACCAATTCGTACAATCAAAGTTCTCTGGCAATGGTGCTCCTGGAGAAAAATACGCCAAAGGACTCCCAAGAGGCCTACGACTTAGCCTCCGCCTCCGTTGGTTCCTTGCCGGACGATGAGCAAGCCAACACGGCCCTTTTGTTGTCGGCCGCGGCGGTCAACAATCTGGCGGTGATCAGGCAAACAAACGAACACCTGCTCCGGATCGATCCAGGCAATCCACTCGGTCATTATTTCGCAGGCCTGCTGGCAGCCAATGACGGCAGGTGGGAAAAGGCGGAGGCCGAGTTATTGAATTCACAGAAACTCGGTATGGCGCCAGCAGCGGTTCAGCACGCGCTTGATCAGGGGATTGCCAGGAACGCGATGATCTCCCGCACGTTGCGCTGGGGAAGCATTGCCTGCGTGATTTGGCTGTTGGGTTTTGGTATCCTATTCGCAGCGGGAACCTCCCTGAGCCGGGCTACCCTGCAGGCGCTCAACAACTTCGATCCGGCGATCAGTTTTCAAATCCAACCTCAAGAGCACCGCATCCGATCCATGTACCGGGCCGTCATTGCCATCCTCTCCTCTTATTTTTATATCTCGATGCCATTCGTTCTGATGATCCTGTTTCTTTTGGTGGGCGGTCTGTTCTATCTGTTCTTTTTGATCGGAAGCATCCCCATCCAATTCGCCCTGATCTTGGTCATCATGCTGTTTACGTCCCTGGCCGCCGTGCTGCGTTCGCTGTTCATCCGGACGAAAGACGTGCCGCCGGGGCGCTCCTTGGAAAGGATCGATGCACCGGAACTGTGGAAATTCGTAGGGGACATTGCGCACAAATTAGACGTGCGACCTGTGGATGCGATCTATGTGGTCCCCTGGGTGACCGTCGCCGTATACGAAACAGGGAGCATCCTGCAAAAGATGCGTGGAACTGGCAAGCGTAACTTGATTCTGGGCGTGGGGGCCCTGCGCGGTCTGACTCAGGGGCAGCTGGCGGCCATCCTTGCGCATGAATACGGCCACTTTTCCAACCATGACACGGCTGGCGGCGATCTCGCGCACCAGGTCCGGGCGTCCCTGCATCAACTGGCCCAGCGGCTGATCCAGAGTCGGGCCACACAGATCTTCAATCCCCTTTGGCTGTTCGTACTCGGTTATCAGAGAGTTTTCCTGCGGGTTGCCTTGGGCGCTTCGCGTCTTCAGGAGGTTCTGGCAGATCGCTATGCGGCCATGGCGTACGGCAGCCAGAGCTTCATCGACGGCTTGCGGAACATTATCTGGCAGACCATCGCATTCCCGATGCAGGCGGACCATGAGATTCGAAGGTCATTCGATCTCCACCAGCCTGTCCATGACCTGTACGATCTGCCGCTGGACCCGAAACTGCAGGGGGAGCTGAATAGAAAGTTTGAGGACGCAATAGAACGAACCACCTCCGCATACGATTCCCATCCAGCGCCGCACGAGAGAATAGCCTGGATCGAGCGTCTGCATTCGCCGCACTTTTCCCTGGCGGATGAGCAGTTGCCAGCGTTGGACATTGTTCCAGATCCTGAAGCACTTAAAATTGAAATGACCGGACAGTTGATGAAAAATGTGCGCAGATCGACAAAATAGAGTTTTGGCAAAGTGGATTGCACGAATCCGTCAAGCCGTAATGTCCAGTGTCTGTTCCCTGATCTCCTCGTTTTAAGGATCTTTGAAGGATGAAATACGAAACCCTCCACAACCTGCTCATTCCAAAAATCGGTTTTGGCAGCGCCCGTCTGGGCGGCAGGCTTTTTGCGGACCGCAGCCGCGATGACCAGTTTCTGGCTGCATTACGCTCCGGACTAGAACTCGGATATTCGCATTTCGACACCGCGGAGTTTTACGCCGGGGGCCACGCCGAGGAATTGATCGGCCGCGCCATTCACGAGTCCGGAGTGAAGCGGGACAGGCTCTTCGTGACCACCAAAGTCTGGCCGACCAATCTCGCCTATAAAAATGTCCTGCGCGCCTGCGAAAATAGTCTGCGGCGGTTGCAAATGGAATACATTGACCTGTACCTCATCCACTGGCCGAACCCGTTCGTTCCCCTGAAGGAGACTTTCCGCGCCCTCAACCTGCTCGTCCGCAAAGGCCAGGTCAAACATGTTGGGGTAAGCAACTTCAATCTGAAGCGGATCCAGCAGGCGCAGTCCCTGTCCGAAACACCGATCCTGGCCGTTCAAGTTCCATACAATCTCACCCACCGCCGCTATGAGAAAAACGGTGTCCTGGAACACTGCCGCCAGAACAATATTCTTGTCACGGGCTATACGCCCGTCAATCACGGACATATCGAGGTCAAGCAAACCCTGCAATCCGTGGCCAATGCGCATCAGGTGACGCCCTATCAGATCGCGTTGGCCTGGCTGGTCAATCAGCCGCGCGTGATCACTATTCCGTTGTCATTCAATCCAAAGCATCAAAAGGAAAATCTCGATGCGGCCGATATCGAATTGACGCCCGCCGAGATGAGTCAACTCAACGCATTGGGATGATCTCACGCCCAGGACCCATGAAATACGAAATCCTTCCCAATCTGACTCTGCCCAAAATCGGATTCGGCACCTGGAAGATCGGCGGCGAATCGTCCCCCGATCCGAACGTGGAGGCCATTTCATTGGCCGCTCTGCGTTCCGCGCTGGAACTCGGCTATACCCACCTTGACACTGCCGAGATGTATGCCGCCGGTCATGCCGAAGAGTTGATCGGCCAGATCGTGCGCCAGCTGCGCCTCAAACGCGAATCGCTGTTCATCACGTCCAAGGTGATGCCCTCGCATTTGAAATACGATCAGATTTTGAATTCCTGTGACGCCAGTCTGCGTCGACTGCAAATGGACTACCTGGATCTTTATCTCATCCACTGGCCTGCCCCCGGGATGAGACTGGAAGACAGCTTCCGCGCCTTGAACAAACTCGTCAGGGACGGCCAGGTCAGACATCTCGGTGTGAGCAACTTCGACGTGAAATTGTTGAAGCGGGCCCAGGCCTTTTCGGAAACGCCGATCATCACCGATCAGGTGCCCTACAGTCTCTCCGATCGGTCCTATGTCAAGAACGGTGTGCTGGAGTATTGTCAGCAGAATGACATTCTCCTTACCGCTTATTCGCCGGTCGATCAAGGACATTTCCGCGTCAGCAAAACCCTGCGAGCCATTGCGCAGGCACATTCGGCAGCTCCCTATCAGGTCGCAATCGCCTGGCTGGTCAATCAGCCGCGGGTCGTCACGATCCCGATGTCATTTAATCCTGTCCACATCCGGGAAAACCGGGACGCGGCCGATCTGCGTCTCAGTGAGGCCGAGATGAAACAATTGGCCGGAGCCCCCCGGGGCTTATAATTCCGCCAATGGGATCTCACCCGCAGGCCGTTCCACAGAAAATCGAAAAGGCAGAAGGACAACCCGCAGAGGGCCCCCTTTATCGCGTCATCATCCATAACGATGATGTCACGCCGATGGATTTCGTCATTGACATCTTGATGTCCATTTTCAGGCTTCCGACTGCAAACGCGGCTCATGTCATGTACACCGCCCATCTCAATGGCAGGGCCCACGTTCAAACTCTACCGAAACCCGAAGCACAGCGGCGGATCAATCAGGCGCACTTCGCGGCGCGGTTTAAGGGTTATCCCTTGCAATTTACAATGGAACCTGATTGACCTCAGCCCGACCTTGCCCGGCCCATTTTCGGACGAAGCCCTCCGCCGGGAGAGGAAGTGGGGCAGGCGCCCCGGCGGGGCGCGGTCGTTGGCAGGCACGGTCGCAGGGACAAGGTTATAATTCGCAGGTGTCTTCCCTCGAAAATCTAACGCAAATCAACCTGGATGATCTCGTCAACGCATTGGGCGTTCAAAACCACGCGATGCTGAGTCGGGCGGTCCGGTTCGCGTTTCACGGTGCGGCGCGCAGTTTCGCAAAACAGATGATCGAATTTGACGCGCTGGCCGGGGCCCGCGGTTTGGCGGAGGCCGCGCGCCGGACGGAGCGGCTCTACGTCCGCGGGGTGCGCGTCTTTGGGGCGCAGCATTTGCCGGATTCCGCGTTCCTGGCCTTATCCAACCATCCGGGCATGACCGATACGCTCGCCCTCTTCACCGCCTTGAAACGGGACGATCTGAAGATCATCGCGTTGAACCGGCCATTTCTTCTATCCCTGCCGAACATCAGCAAGCAGCTCTTCTACGTGACAGAGGATCCGAGTGATCGGGTTGGGTTGGTTCGACGCGTCAGTAAGCATTTACGGAACGGCGGATCGATCCTGACCTTTCCCGCCGGGCATAACGAACCGGATCCGGATGCGTACGAAGGCGCGCTAGACGCCCTGCAATCCTGGACAGACAGCGCCGGCGTTTTCATCCGTCTGGCACCACGCATTCCCATCCTGCCCATCGTTGTCCGCAGCGTGGTTTGGAGGGCCCTGGCCCGCTCGTCCCTCATTCGAATCAAGCGGACGCGCGACGAACGCGAACTGCTGGTCGTGGCCCTGCAATTGCTGGCGATGGTGCTGCTCAAGATCAAACCGGTCACCGTCACGGTGCAGATTGGAAGACCGATTACGGCCCAGGAACTTGGCACCACGGAGATACGAGCAATTCATCAAGCCGTGCTGGCGGAAATAAGACGGTCGATCGAGAATCCGCGGGAGGGCGAATGGCAAAGCGCGCTGTGAGCTGGAATGTTCCATAACCGATGAACCAGAAAGAGGGTGTGTTCTCTTTGCGCTCTGGAGCGATCCTGATCTCCCTGGCCGGCCTGCTTTATTTTGCGCTCCGCAACGCACCGCTGGAGCAGATCCGGAATTCGCTTCGCCGGTTACAGTTCTGGCAGATCGTGGTAATCCTCGCCATCGACCTGATCATCTATATTTTCACCACGGCGCGCTGGTGGCTGATCGTCCAGGCCGCAAACAGGGCCATTTCCTATCCGGCAATGATCGGTGTGCGAATTTCTGTTTTTGGAATCAGTTATTTCACGATCGGTCCGCAGGTCGGCGGCGAGCCATTGCAGGTCATTTACCTGCAGCGAAAATACGGCCTGAGCTACACCCGCGCCACGTCCACGGTTGTGATGGATAAACTGCTCGAACTGCTCGCCAACTTTATTCTGCTGCTCTTTGGCTTAACGGGATTCGTCCGGGTGGGGCTTCTCTCGAAGAACGGCAGCCCGCCGCTGGCGGGTCTGATCGGGTTGTCACTATTGGTCGCCTGGCCGCTGATCCATATCCTCCTGCTTTACCGAGGGATTTATCCTTTGTCCGCGCTCCTGCAAGCCATGCCGTTCCATCCAAGCACGAAAGCCCTTCGCTTTCTGCGCGCCTGCGAACATCTGGCAGGACGATTCTGCCGGCGGCAGACGCGCGCCCTGCTTGCCGCGGTCTGCGTCTCGATGGTGGCGGCCGCGGGAATGGTAAGCGAATATTTCCTGATGACGTCTTTTCTCCATATCCGTCTGCCGTTCTGGCAGACGGTCGCGGCCTGGGCGGCGGGCTGGCTGTCGTTCCTCGTGCCGCTGCCCGGCGGATTGGGCGCCCTGGAAGCCAGCCAGGTCTTTGCGATGGGCTTCTTTGGGATCTCCGCCGCTTCCGCGGTCGGCATGGCATTGCTGATGCGCGCACGTGATCTGGTGATCGGCGGCCTCGGCCTGTTCCTGGCGGGCCGCAGCCTAAAACAAGAATCAAGGAGAGAGAAATGAAACCAAAGGCTTTAGATTATGTCATCATCGTTCTCGTGCTTGCGACGGCCATACTGCATCTGGCCGCCGCGTTTGACCGCGTGCTCTTCCCGGATGGGACTCCCGATCCTTTGTTCACATTGAACGGACTCGGATATTTGGGTCTGCTCGGCGCGTTCTATCTGCCGATCCCGCTCTTCCAACAGCGGCATAGGCTGGTCTGGCAGGTTTTGTTTGGCTATGTCATCCTGACCATCGTGGCCTGGCTGGTGATCTGGGTCGGCATCAATGTGATCGCGGGCGGCATGCCTTTCCTTAGCCACGATTCGATCTATGGCGTCCCGGCCAAGATCATTGAACTTGTTCTCCTGTATCTGCTCTGGCAGGAAAAGCCTTAAGTGGGGATCCGGGGGGTAAAATAAGTCATGCAGCGCAAAACCATCTATTTCACCGCGCCCAAACAGATTGAGCTCCGCCGTGAGCCGCTGCCCTTTCCCGGCCCGGACGAGGTCCTGGTCGAGACGCTCTGCTCGGCCATTAGCGCCGGGACGGAGATGCTGGTCTATCACGGCCGGCTCCCCAAGGAAGTGGATGCGATTGATTCGATCAGCAGCGGGCTTCATTATCCAACCTCCTACGGGTATGCCAATGTCGGGCGCGTCAGGGAAACCGGAAAGAGGATCGGTGGAGATTGGGAAAATCGACTGGTCTTTTCGTTTCAGCCGCACACCTCGCACTTCATCGCGACTCCGAAGGCCCTGATCCCGATCCCCGATGCGCTGTCCCCGCAGGCAGCCTGCTTTCTGCCCAACATGGAAACCGCCGTCAACCTGGTCCAGGATGCTGCACCGATCTTGGGTGAACGGGTTTTGGTCTTGGGGCAGGGCGTGATTGGTTTGCTCACCGCCGCCCTGCTAAAGGAATTCCCGCTGGAAACACTGGTCACCGCAGACCATTATCCGATTCGGCGCGCGGCGTCGCTTGCGCTGGGCGTCAGCGCTGCGCTCGATCCGACCGGCGCCGACTTCTGTGAGAAGGCGCTGAGCCATTGCCACGCCCCCTTGATTCCCCACCGCACGGAGAGGGAACTTCCGCGGCGCGGCGGTTTTGACCTGACCCTGGAATTGAGCGGCAACCCTTCGGCACTTAACGACGCGCTTGCCGTCACGGCCTTCAGCGGACGCATTGTGATCGGGTCATGGTATGGCGATAAACGCCTGCCCATCGATCTCGGCAGCGTGTTCCACCATTCGCGCATCAAGTTGATCTCCTCACAGGTCAGCACCATCGCACCGGAGCTGTCCGCAAGGTGGAGCAAAGAAAGGCGCTTTCAAGCGGCCTGGGATGCGTTGCAACGCATCCAGCCGGATCGATGGATCACGCAGAGCTATTCGATCGAAGACGCCCAAGGCGCCTATCAACTGCTTGATGAGAGTCCACAGGAAGCAATTCAAATCGTGTTCAACTACACCTGATGCTGGAGAATGTTATGTACACCCTCGCCATTCGCCGCGATTTCATTGCCAGGCATTTCCTGTTCGGGGGGGACTGGGGAGCCGAAAATTTCCCCAACTCGCACCATTACGTGCTTGAGCTGCAGCTCGAAGGCAGCGAACTCGACGGGCACGGCTATTTGGCAGATATTGTTGACGTGGAGAAAAATCTTGATGAAGTCATCGCCGATTACAAAGAGCAGATGCTCAACGATCGGCCCGAGTTCAGGGATTTGAACCCGAGTCTCGAACATTTTGCACGCATCCTTGCACTGTCGTTGAGTGAAAGAATCAAAGCGAAACACATCACGGCGCTGCGCCTCAAGCTCTGGGAAAATCAAAACGCCTGGGCCGCTTTCCGCGTCAATCGATGAAGATCGCCCTGATCATCTACGGTTCGCTGGATACCACGAGCGGCGGCTATCTTTATGACCGCAAACTGGTTGAGTCGTTGAAAAGGCGCGGCGACCAAATTGAGATCATCTCACTGCCCTGGCGGGCCTATGCCGCTCGATTGACGGACAATTTCTATTTTCGCTTGACGCCCGGTTTCGACATCATCATCGAAGATGAATTGAATCACCCGTCCCTGCTGTCTGCAAATGCGGGCAGACATCCCTGCCCGGCGCTGAGTCTCGTCCACAACCTGCACGCGTTAGAAAGGCGACCGGCCTGGCAAAACAGGGTATATCGAATCATCGAACGGAAGTATCTGAGCTCAGTGGATGGCTTTATCTTCAATTCCAACACGACGCGCAACGCGGTTCAGGCTCTGATCGGAGGCCAGAGGCCGTTTGTCGTCGCCAACCCGCCCACCGACCGGTTCGGTTCACCCCTGGCTCCGGAACAGATTCGCCTGCGAGCCAACCAGCCTGATCCCCTGCGCCTGATCTTCCTGGGCAACGTGATCCCGCTCAAGGGCTGCCATGTCCTGCTCCGAGCCATCCGCGACAAGCGTTTGGCGGTCAGCCTGGATGTCGTCGGTTCGCTGGAGCTTGATGTGCCATACGTGGAAAAAATGAAGCGCTTCGTTATCGAGCAGCAGCTATCCGCCGCGGTCCGATTTCATGGTATTTTGGATAACCAGCCGCTCCGGGACAGATTGGAATATGCTCAGGTGATGGTCATCCCTTCTGCCTATGAAGGTTTCGGCATTGCGTATCTCGAGGGGATGGGATTCGGCTTGCCTGCCATTGCCACCACATCCGGCGCGGCCTCCGAGTTCATCATCGATGGCGAGAATGGATATCTGGTTCCGCCGGAGAATGCGCCGGCGCTGGCAGAACGACTCGGGACGCTCGGCTGCGACCGCGCCCTGCTGGCACAAATGTCCATGAACGCCCTGCGGCACTATCACTCGCGGCCGAGTTGGGAAGAGACCGTGGATCGAATTCGAGATTTTCTAGTGCAGATGATTTGACCCTTCTGCATCTCATTGCGAGCCCGCGCCGGGAGCGGCCATCGCCTCCTTAGGAAAGCTTGCGTTTGAAGGATCGCGCTGCCGGGAAGCAGGGATATGGAATATTCCTTTGTTCATTACCTTCAGTCAAAACAAACCGTGGATGACCGCGCCCTCAACCGGGATGTCCTGGCCGCACTCAAGGCGAACTTACCTCCGGCACCCTGCAGCCTCATCGAGATCGGAGCGGGGATCGGGACCATGGCAACGCGCCTCATCGAGTGGGGATTGCTGACCGATGCGGACTATCTTGCGCTCGACGAAATGGAAGAGAACATCGCCTATGCGGCCGAGTGGATTCCCAGATGGGCTGCCTCGGCAGGATTGGGGGCGGAGAGAATGGGAGCAGATAAGATCCGATTGCATGACCAGGCGCGGGATGTCCGCATCACACTGGCCTGCGCGGATGTTTTCGATTTCATCAATACGAATCCGCCCAGATCGGATTTGTTGATCGCACATGCGGTGTTGGATCTGTTCCCCCTGCCCGAGAGTCTGCCGAAATTATTTTCGCTGACGAAAGCGCTGGCGTGGCTGACAGTCAACTTTGACGGCGTGACGGCCTTCGAACCGGCCATTGACCCCGCCCTGGACGAGACCATTGAGCGGTTGTATCACCGCTCAATGGACACGCGGCCGACCGGCGGCGACAGTCGAACGGGCCGGCATTTGTTCTCTCATTTGCAAGCGGTGGGCGCACAGATTCTCGCGGCGGGGGCCTCGGATTGGGTTGTGCATCCGCTCGCCGGAAGGTATCCTGCCGAGGAAAAGTACTTCCTGTATTGCATCTTGCACTTCTTCGAAGAGTCCCTGACGGGATCGGAAGATCTGGATCCGCGTGCGCTGGCAGACTGGTTGTCGAAACGCCGCGCCCAGATCGAAGGTGAAGAGTTGGTTTATATCGCTCATCAAATGGATTTCTTGGTGAAACCATGACCCGTCCCGGTGGAATATTGCTCAACACCATCCCGGCGGCCCTGTTGGGAACACGGTACATTTTTGGACGCCTGCCGGCCGAGCGCGCCTGGGCCGGTTGCTCCGCGATGACCGGCAGGTTGCGGACGGCCACCGGGATTCCCGCGGCCGCGCATCGATGAGCTCGGAATGCCTCGGTCCGGGGGGCGCTGCCCTGAGAGCCGCGCTCAGCTCCCGACCGCGAGCACGGCAGGAAAAGTCGGCGGAACGGGCCTTTCTTGGTTATAATGAGCCTGAAAACAAATCATCTCAGCAGTCCCGCGCTGTCCCTTTTGGGCGCGTGCCCAATTTTTAACTACGTTTGACTTCTGAAGAACAGGAAATTGTGAATTTCGAACATTTCAATCTGGATTCCCGCCTGATGCAGGGAATCAAAAAAGCCGGATATGAAACCGCCACTCCGATCCAGGAAGCGGCGATTCCGGCAGCGCTGCGCGGACGCGACTTGATCGGCACCGCGCAAACCGGAACCGGCAAGACTGCCGCCTTCGTCCTGCCGATCTTAAATAGACTGCTCAGTGGTCAACACAATCTGCCCCGCGCCCTGATCGTCACGCCGACGCGCGAGCTGGCTGAGCAGATCAACGATGTGATCCGCGTGCTCGCGGCCGGCACCAGGATCAAGAGCGCAACCATCTACGGCGGAGTCGGGGCCGGGCCCCAGATCGCTGCGTTGAGAAACGGTGCAGAAATTCTGGTCGCCTGCCCGGGTCGTCTGCTCGATCTCATCGATCAGGGCCTGGCAAAGATGGAGCACATCGAAATCCTGGTGCTCGATGAAGCCGACCGCATGTTCGACATGGGCTTCCTGCCCGATGTGCGGCGCATTGTCAAAGCCGTGCCAGCGCATCGACAAACGATGATGTTCTCGGCCACCTTCCCCGCCGACGTGGAACTGCTGGCCTCGCAGGCGCTCAAGCAGCCGCAAAGGATCGCGATGGGCATCAGCCGGCCGGCGTACACGGTCACGCACGCGCTGTATCCCGTTCCCGCACATCTGAAGTCGGCGCTGTTGCTTGAACTGCTCAAGCGGACCGATACGAATTCAGTGTTGATCTTTACCCGCACAAAATATCGCGCCCAAAAGGTGGCGCAGCAGATTCTGCGGGCGGGTTTCAAAGTCACCAGCCTGCATGGGGATCGAACGCAGGGACAGCGCCAGTCGGCGCTCAAGGGCTTCAGGTCCGGCCGGCACGACATCATGGTCGCGACCGACATTGCGGCGCGCGGCCTCGATGTGGAAACCATCTCGCACGTCATCAACTACGACATGCCCGATACCGCCGATGCCTACA
This sequence comes from Anaerolineales bacterium, assembly GCA_035515435.1. Taxonomy (GTDB): domain Bacteria; phylum Chloroflexota; class Anaerolineae; order Anaerolineales; family Villigracilaceae; genus Fen-1038. Next base: position 49,656 of record DATJBI010000218.1, on the reverse strand, counting down.
TCCACCGCATCGGCCGCACAGGACGCGCCGAACGCGCCGGCGACGCCTTCACGCTGGTCACACCCGAAGACACCGAGATGGTTCGGGCGCTGGATCGCATCATGGGCGAACCGATCAAGCGCGAGACGCTCGAAGGCTTCAACTACGCCGTTCCCGCACCGCCGCGCGGCGCCCCTTCTTCGAGAGATGGACAGCGAGGTGCGCGTCCCGCGCCGACCCCCTCGCATTACGGCAGGAACCGTTTGGCGCCCAGGCGGAGGAAATAGTCGGCGAATCGAAATACCGTACGGTTCGTCCCGGCCCGGAATGAATCAAAGGAGCCGCATGCTTTGGCATGCGGCTCCTTTTCGGTTCAGCTCAAAACTGTGACGTTGGTCGCTTGCGGACCCTTGGGTCCCTTTTCTACGGTGAACTCGACCTTCTGGCCCTCCTGCAGGTTCCGGAAGCCGTCGCCTTGGATGGCGGAGAAATGGACGAAGACGTCCGGCCCGCCTTCCCGGGCGAGGAACCCGTAACCCTTATCCCCATTGAACCACTTGACGGTGCCGCTTATTCGATCAGACATTGTATTTGCCTCCTTATGGCAAAGTGAAATATTAGGTGTTCTGTTTTGTTCCATCGGAGGCAAAACAAAACGGCTCCCAGATATAACTGTGAGCCGTGGCTGTTCTTCTACCAACGCGAACTTACTGTTATCCTATTGGATATTAAGGATAACACATTAAATGGGCCGAGTCAATCCAAAAGGATGGACGGTTTTCAGACCCCGGGGCCGCCTGCCCTTCATGCTATAATCCCTCCACCATGAACTTTCTTATCACCGGAGCCGCGGGATTCCTCGGCTCTTCTCTTGCGAACAATCTTGCCCGCGAAGGACACCAGGTGCGCGGCCTGGACGATCTTTCGACCGGCGATCCGCAGGCCCTTTCGCCCGATGTGCATTTCACGCGCGGCGACGTCAGCGACCGGCCCAAGTTGTGGACCCTGCTCCAGGAAGTGGATGTGGTTTATCATCTCGCGGCGCGCGTCTCGGTGCCGGAATCGGTCCTCTATCCGCGCGATTACAACACGGTCAACGTCGGCGGAACTGTGGCATTGATGGAAGCCATGCGCGATGTCGGCGTGCGGCGCGTGGTGCTGGCTTCATCGGGCGCGGTCTACGGCGATCTGGCCCAACAGCCTTTGCGTGAGTTGATCACGCCCAATCCGCGCTCCCCGTATGCCGTCTCGAAACTGGCGGCGGAATATTACGTCCGCACCATTGGCGGACTGTGGGGAATTGAGACGGTCAGCCTGCGCATCTTCAACGCCTATGGGCCGGGGCAACATCTTCCGGCCTCGCATCCACCGGTGGTCCCCTATTTCCTGCGACAGGCTCAACGCGGCGGCACGCTGGTGGTTCATGGCAATGGCAATCAAACTCGGGACTATGTCTATGTGGACGATGTGGTCAGCGCAATGGTGGCCGCCTCCACTGCGCCGAACATAAACGGGCTGGTCATCAACGTTGGTTCCGGGATCGAGACGAGCCTGCGCGATCTGGTCAGACAGGTCCTGGATGTCACCGGCGGCCAACCCGAGGTGATCTACAACTCGCAAACCTCCGGCGGCGTTTCGCGCATGGCGGCAGATTTGACCCTGGCCCAGGAGAAACTGGGGTACCGGTCCTCGATCAAACTGGCCGATGGATTGCGGCTTACGCTTCAACGGGATGCAAGGTTCAGATGATGAAGCGCACCGCGCTTTTCCTGCGTGACCCTGGTGGCGGGCGTGGTTGAAGATGCCTTTGCCCCGCAACTTTTATGAGCGGCCCACTCTGCAAGTCGCCCGAGACTTAATCGGAGCGCGGCTCGTGCGGATTCTGAGTGGCGTGAAGTTGGTCGGTCTGATTACCGAGACCGAAGCTTACATCGGCCAGAGCGATCTGGGATGCCACGCCCACGTCGGCAAGACGAACCGCAACGCAGTGATGTATGGGCCGCCGGGGCATGCCTACGTTTACTTCACCTACGGCCATCATTGGATGTTGAATGCCGTTACGCAGCGCGCCGGGTTCCCGGCCGCGGTCTTGATCCGCGCCATCCAGCCGATTGAAGGGATACCGATCATGGCGAGGCGCAGGAGCGGAGGCGATACCTTTGGTCCGGGCAAGCTGACGCAGGCCCTGGGGATCTCGAAGAGCGAGAACGGGCTCGATCTTACGACACCCGCCTCCCATCTATGGATCGAGGCGGGGATCGCTGTCCCCAATTCACGCGTGACGAAAAGTCCGCGGGTGGGTTTATATAGTGTGCCAGAGCCGTGGAAATCAAAGCCATGGCGTTTTGCCGTCAAAGGCTGGAAGATAGAAATTTGATCTGGAGGATCTATGGGTTTACTCGATGGGAAGAATGCGTTGATCTTTGGCCTCGCCAACGAACGCTCGATTGCCTGGGGCATCACCCAGGCGTTCAAGCGCGAAGGCGCAAACCTGGGAATCAGTTACGCCGGCGAAATGCTCGAACGCCGCGTCAAGCCGCTGGCTGAACAGGTTGCATGCAAATGGGTTGAAGAATGCGATGTGACCAAGGACGACCAGATTGCTCTGGTCGCGGAAAAAGCGGCAAAGCATTTCGGCAGGATCGATGTGCTCGTTCATTCGATCGCCTTTGCCGGACGCGAAGAGTTGAGCCGTCCTTATTACCAGACCAGCCGGGATGGATTTAAGAATGCAATGGATATCAGTGTGTACTCGCTCATTGCGCTGACCAATGCCTTTCTGCCGATCCTAAATCCAAACGCTTCGATCCTGTGTCTGACATATTACGGTTCGGTGAAGGTCGCGCCGCATTACAACGTGATGGGCGTGGCCAAAGCCGCGCTTGAATCATCCACGCGATATCTGGCCTATGATCTCGGCCCGCAGAAGATCCGGGTCAACGCGATTTCCGCGGGGCCCATCCGCACACTGGCTGCGGCGGGTGTCGGCGGCTTCCGCGACATGTACAAACACTTTGCGGATATGTCTCCCATGCGCGAGAATATCAACATCGAGGATGTGGGGAACGCGGCCGTGTTCCTGGCCTCCGACTTGTCCAGGCGTATTACCGGGGAAGTGTTATACGTGGATGGGGGTTTCAACACGGTCGGGGTGCAGATGAATCCGGATGCCAAAGAAAGCAGTGGGTGATGAGCACGAAACGCCGATCCAGGATCGGCGTTCTTTTTTAAGGTAAAATTATCTCATCATGTTCAAGCGCAGCGCAGCCCCCACGGAATCCACCCAACCTGTCCAGGCTGTGGAACGGATCACGTCGGTGCTTGGGCCGGGCGTGATCTGGCACGGCTCGATCAACGGCTCGGGCGGCGTCCGGATCGAGGGCGCCTTCGAGGGGGATATCGCCCTGCGCGGCATGTTGGTGGTCGGCGAAACCGGACGCGTGACCTGTCAAAACGTGCGCGCCAACAACGTCATTGTGGCGGGCGCGGTGCGCGGCAACATCACCACCCAAAAACTGGAGATCCGCGGCACGGGCCGGGTGTGGGGCGACGTGGTCACAACGGCTTTCGTCACCGAAGAAGGCGCGTTCCTGCGCGGACAAATCCGCATGGAGGAGACGGTCGAGCTGGATCTCGAGGCCGCGCCCCAGGCCACGCCCAGCGAGGCGGCTCAGGCCGAGTCCATTGCCCAGACGCCGATCGCCCTGCCTCCCCGCACAGCGAAACCAAGAAGGAAAAAGAACGGGACCCTTAATCCATAAGTGGCGGCACAGCAAGGTGCCGCCAAAACTTGCGTTATGAAATTCCACGATCTGCAGATTCAAACTCAACGCGAGTTCCCGTCCAACATGCGCACCGAGGGATTCGGCTGGCTGGTGCGGGCGGGATACATTACGCGCGCGGGGGAAACCCTGCCGCTTGGCAGGCAGGCCATCGCGCGCCTGCAGGCGCTGACCCATCAATCGTCGTCCTTTTCACGGCTGGCTTTGCCCGTTCTCGCAAACCCGCAGGAAATCTTCTTTCCCGCCGCCACCGGTTCCCTGGAGGTGATGCATTGTCCTTCCTGTGGATATACGGCCAGGCAAGAGACCGCCCGATTCAAAAGGATACCTTTTACAAAAGAAGAGCCGCTTCGGATTGAAAAGGTCCTGACGCCCGATTGCAACACGATTGAGTCCCTTGCAAAATTCCTGAGCGTCCCGAAAGAGAAAACGACCAAAGCGTTGATGTTCACGCGCCTCGCAGACGGCAAATTCGTTTTTGCGGCCGTGCGCGGCGACATGCAGCTGAGCGAAACCAAATTAAAGACTGTCGTCGGCGAGTTTCGGACTGCAACGGCGGAGGAGATTCTCAAATCAGGCGCGGCGGCCGGATTTGCCTCACCCATCGGACTGAGAGATGCCCTGGTTGTGGCCGATGAACTCCTGCCGGCCTCAACCAATCTGGTCGCGGGAGCCAATGAAGCAGGCTATCACTTCAAGAACACGAACTATGGCCGCGATTACCGCGCCGAAATTGTCGCGGATGTTGCGATGGCAAATGCCGGTTATCCATGCGCGGTCTGTGAAGGCAGACTGGATTCCGTCAGGGCCGAACTGCTGGCAGCCGGGGCCACCTACTATTTTGAAAATATACTTTATGCGCTGGCGGAGACTTATCACGACGAGAAAGGCTTGGCCTTTCCGGACGACGTCGCGCCGTTCGATGTATATCTGATGCACATTCCCGGCCGGGAATCAGATACGCTCGCACCGGCCGAGGAAATTCACCGCGCACTGCAAACCGCGGGCCTCTCGGTTCTATTTGACGACCGCGCCGAGCGGGCCGGAGTCAAATTCAACGATGCAGATCTGATCGGATGTCCAATTCGAATCACAGTCGGCGAGAAGAATCTCAGGGAGGGAATGGTAGAATTAAAGCCTCGCAAGGCAAAAGAGAATCGCCTGATCAGTCTCAAAAGTCTGAACGGCCTGGAAGGCCGGACGGACCTGTGGGCCCTGACGGCGAATGAGACGACCTAGACCATCCGGCCAAGAGACCAAAATGCAAATTCCCATGTCCTCGCCCGACCTGACCCAGGCAGAACGCCAGGCTGTTCAGCAGGTCCTCAATACCCCCAACCTCAGCATGGGCCCCTGGATCAACGACTTTGAAAGATCCTTTTGCGATTTAATCGGAACCAAACACGCCATCGGCGTCTCGTCGGGCACCGCGGGCCTGCATCTGTGCGTGCGGGCCGCGGGCATTGGCGAGGGCGATCTGGTCATCACCACGCCCTTCTCGTTTGTCGCCTCGGCGAACGTGATGCTGTACGAAAATGCCATCCCCCTTTTTGTCGACGTGAATCCGGGGACGGGAAATATCGATCCGCAGCTTGCAGCGCAGGCCGCGCATGATTTGGTCGAGGGCGGACTGCAGGCTGAGAAATGGCTGCCCCGTAAAGGGTCGGGGACCAGGCGCACCTTGAAAGCGATTCTGCCGGTGGATGTCTTCGGCCAGCCCGCAGATCTTGACCCGATTCGCAAGACTGCAAATGAATTCAATTTGAAGATGATCGAGGACGCCTGCGAGGCGCTCGGCGCACAATATAAAGGCCGGCCGGCCGGGACGTTCGGCGACTACGCGGTGTTCGCGTTCTATCCAAACAAACAGATCACCACCGGCGAAGGCGGCGTGATCATCACCTCCGATGACAAGGCCGCCGACCTGATGCGCGCGCTTCGCAACCAGGGACGCGCACCCGGCGACACGTGGCTTCAGCATACGTATCTTGGTTATAACTACCGGCTCGATGAAATGTCCGCCGCCCTGGGCACGGCGCAGATGACGCGCCTGGCTGAGCTCCTAAACAAACGCGACCGCGTGGCAGGTTGGTACACGGAACGATTGAGCGAAATCCCAGGGGTCGAGCCGCCGGTCATGGAGGGGTTCACGACCCGCATGTCGTGGTTCGTATACGTTGTCCGCTTTGACAAGAGGATCAACCGCGATGCTCTTGCAAAACGAATGGAGGAACGCGGAATCCACGTTCGTCCCTATTTCCTGCCGATCCATTTGCAGCCGTACATGGTCGAACGCTTCGGCTACCGCGAGGGCGATTTCCCGATCACGGAAGACTTGGGCAGACGCGGCTTGGCATTGCCGTTCTCGGGCGTGATGCTGGAAGAGCAGGTGGAGTTCGTTTGCCGCGCCTTGCGAGATGAACTTGGCCGGACCTAACATTCAGCGCGGAGCGCACCAGGTGCACGGAGCATCTTTCAGGAAGCGCGCTGTGCTCCGCCGTGACCCGGGCCACTTATGAGCGGACTTTTCCCACCCTCCAAGCGCAACGGGATCCTGTTTCACGGAATCCTGCTCCTGGCATTGGCCAGTCTGTCTGCATGGGAATTTGTGAATCTCTCGCGGACAACCATCGGCGAGAATTTCGTTACGTACCTGCTCATCGGACTAATTGCGTTCGCGCCCCTGCCGTGGCTCGGTTACCGGGCCTACGCATTATTGCGCGCGGAATATGTCCTCAATCGCGACGGACTCGAACTGCGCTGGGGACTGCGGGATGAAGCCATTCCGCTGAACGACATCGAATGGGTGCGACCGGTCGGCGACCTGACCCATCCGCTCCGGCTGCCATCCCTGTCCGCGCCGGGTGCGATCCTTGGGCTGCGACGCCATCCCGATCTGGGCGTGGTCGAATTCATCGCAAGCGACCGGAAGCATTTATTGCTGGTGGCCACCGCAAAGCGGGTCTTTGCCATCTCTCCGGCACACCCGCTCGACTTCACCCAGACGTTCGCGCGGGCTGTCGAGCTCGGAAGCATCGCGCCCGCCCAGCCCAAATCGCTCTATCCTTCCTTTATCCTGGCGGAAGCCTGGGAAAACGGATTGGTGCGCTATTTATGGCTGGCAGCGCTGTTCTTAAATCTCGGTTTGTTTGTCTGGGTCAGCCTGATCATTCCGGCGTACACGCGGATCGGACTCGGCTTCAACCCCGATGGCACCGTGAACGCCGCGCCTTCATTGCAGCTGATCATCGTGCCGCTGATCAGCACGTTCCTCGCACTGACGGGATTCCTAACGGGCCTCTACTATTTTCGATGGGAAAAGACGCGCCCGATCTCGTTGGTGCTTTGGATTTCCAGCGCGCTCGAAAGTCTATCGTTCCTCATCGCAATTCTATTTATCCTCAGCATACCTGCATGAGTCTTACGACCCAACTGCTTCTCGGATTCATCCTCGCCATTTCAGTTTCTTACCTGGCCCACCGCGTTCACAGCCTAAGCCGCGACGGAGCGATCGCCGCCACGCTGGTGGGCACGATCGTCTTTGGCGTGGGCGGCTGGCAGTGGTCCGTGCTGCTGCTCGCCTTCTTTATCTCATCGTCTGCCCTGACCCGCGCCTTCAAGGATCGCAAGCGGGGACTCAACGAGAAATCTTCAAAGGGCAGTGAGCGCGACGCGGGTCAGGTCCTGGGCAACGGCGGGCTCGCGACCGTATTTGTCGTGCTGAGCGCGGTCTCCCCGCACCAACTCTGGACGTGGATCGGTTTTGCCGCAGCGCTGGCCTCCGTCAATGCAGATACCTGGGCCACAGAACTCGGCACATTGAACCCCCATGCGCCGCGCCTGATCACGGATTTGAGAAAGCCCGTCGAGGCCGGGACTTCCGGCGGAGTATCGGGCTGGGGAACGGCCGCGGCCCTGTTGGGCGCCTCCGTGATCGGCCTGCTTGCCGCGCTTTTGTCCCCCGCCAGGCCTGTCTCCCTTTTCATCCTGATCACCATCAGCGGTCTGCTCGGCTCGCTCTGTGACTCATTCCTGGGCGCAACCGTGCAGGCCATGTACTTCTGTCCGCGCGACCAGAAGGAGACGGAAAAGCATCCGCTTCACACCTGCGGAGAAAGAACGATTCACATCCGGGGCTGGAAGTGGTTCGGCAACGATTGGGTCAATTTCGCGTGCGGGGCCAGCGGGGTCATGGTCGCACAACTTTTGATTCGTTTCCTTGCATAAGAGGCTTCGGGAGATGCTTAAAAAAATCGGTTTCGCGGCGATCATCCTGGTTTGTGCTGCCGCATTGGTTGCGCTGGGGCTCCTCAGCTATATCGGTTCTTACAACCGCTATTGGGCGGACGATTGGTGTTACAACCGCGACTTTCAAAGTCTGGGAGTTCTGGGAAGTCTGCAGGGATATTTTTTTACAGGTCCAAGCGCCCTGCGAGGCTATTCTACGAACCGTTATGCGCTGACCCTCTTGTCCGGGCTGTTGTATATTCCCGGCATCCTGGGTGTTCGAATTCTTGCCGTTCTGATCATCGTATTATGGCTGGGCGGACTGCTCTGGCTGCTCTCCAATCTTTCCGAACTTTACAAACCTTTCCCGAAATCCGCTGTTTTTCCCAGCGCGGTATTTCTGGTATGTTTTATGCTTTATTTTTCCCCGCAGCGATTTCAGATCCTCTATTGGCGCTCGGGCGTGCACTACAGTTTTACGATCATCGGGGGGATTTTCCTCGCGGCTCTTCTCAGCTCTCAAATGATCCGTGAACGGGCCCGCCGCCTCGCAAATTATGGGATTGCAGTCCTGGCGTTTACGGCCGGCGGTCTTTCTGAAACGGGCTGCGCTTATTTGTTCAGCGCAGCGCTGCTGCTGTTGGCCGCGGCCTGGCTGGGAAAACGGAGCCGGCGGACCTGGGCCCAGCGCTCCTTTGCCGGCATCCTGACGGCGTGCCTTGCGCTCCTGGCATCCATGCTGGTGCTTATCGTTTCCCCTTCCAACGACCGGTATCAAAGCATGTCAGTGAAACCCGCGAGTCTCGCCGTGGTGCCGTTCCTTTCGCTGCGGTTTTCACTGGACTTCATCAGGGACTCGTTCAAAAGTCTGTCTCTGCCGCATCTGGTTTTTGTTGTTTTCTTCATGGCATTGGCTGTCCTGCAGGAAGTGCTTGCCTCCGCCGGGAGCCCCTCGACGAAACCCAGGACGGCAGGCTGGGTTGTGGTCGCCACGGCCTTCGTAACCTTCCTGCTGATCGCCGCGATTCAGGCGCCGACGGTCTACTTTTACAACTCCGTGCCCGAGCCGCGGGCGCAGTCCCTTTCCCGCTTCACGATGCTGATCGGGCTGGCAGTCATCGCCTGGGTCCTGGGCCAGCAGGCCATCCGGAGCTGGGGCGGAAAAAGATCGCTCGAGCTCACCGCCGTCCTGTGCATCACACTCTGCGCGGCCTATACCGCCCGATTGACGGTCAATAACTCAGGCGAGTTGCGTTTGTTCGAGGTCCGCGCCCGCTTATGGGATCAAAGGGATGCCGCACTCCGGATGGCGCAAGCGCAGGGCTTGAGCAGAGCCGATGCAATTGCAATCGATACAAAAGGCTGGGGAGTCGAAGATATGTTGATCACGGGCAGGCAAATGAACGGCCAATGGGTGAGCAACTGCTTCAGCCAATATTACGGTCTGGAGGCCGTCCGGGCGGTCTCCCCGTGAATGAACGTTGTATTCACCCAAAGAGATGAATGAGCAAAATTCGCAGACCGATCCCGATCAGCACCAGACCGCCAAGGATGTCGGCGAGCTTGCCAAATTTCCGTCCCGCAATTCTTCCGATGCGCAGGCCGATCAACGAAAGGACGCCCGTGACCACGCCGATTAAAATGGCAGGATACCAGACGAATATTCCAAGCATGCTCAAGCTGAGACCGATCGCCAACGCGTCCATGCTGACCGCGACCGAAAGCACGATCAGCGTCAAGCCGCGCGAAGGATCTTTCGAGGGTCTCGCCGCCCCGCCAAACACAGAAGAATAGATCATGCGCAGGCCCACCAAGGCGAGCAATCCAAAAGCGATCCAATCCGCATAATCGTGAATCAGCGGCTCGATCGTCATGCCAAGCAGCCAGCCAATCACAGGCATGATGAACTGGAACAATCCGAAGTGAAACGAAAGCCGGAACGCCGGGCGTGGTCCTTGCGTGTTCTGCAAGGCGCCCGCCGCCAGGCAGACTGCAAAGGCGTCCATCGCCATGCTGATGGAGATCAACAGAATTTCAATGAAGGGCATGGTGTTCCTGCAGAATTTTCCGATTATATCTGATTACACCGTGAAGCTGGACCGGCGTGATACGATTTCAGCGATCATATTTTGCAGCCTATTCCCAAAATTGGTTTGGCCCCTGGGCAACAGGAATCAGGGTGGCGTCCTGAACCGGGGGGTATCGTTCGCCGCAGCAGAATAGAAGGAGTTGAGCCTGTGCTGGGATCGATGCTAAAGGCTCCATGGTTCTGGACGTTTCTGGCCGTCACGGGATGGGGAATGGGGATCGGCCTGGTGGGCACGCAGACCCTGGGACGGAGCGCCGGATTCGGGATTGCGATGTTGATCCTGGCCGAACTCCCGCGCATTCTCCTGACGCTGCCGTTTGTTTCCGAGCCCCGGATATCGCCCAATCCGCCCCCGCTCGCGGCGGCCGGCCCGTTCTTTGGGACCCCGGTGTTTGGCATTGTCCCGCTGACGGGTCCGGATCGAGGGGAGCCTCTTCGGACCGATGGGCTTACTCGATCGTCCGCCATCCGCGGATGCTGTGCGATCTCTTCTGGCCGCTGGGTCTGTCGCTCACTTCGGTTCAGTGATCGGCATCGCCCTCACGCCGGTCTGGCTGTTGAGGATCTGGGCCCTGACGCAGGTCGAGGAGGAAACGCTGGTTCGGGAATATGGAGGGGCTTATCGCGAATTCCAGTCCCGCGTACCGCGCCTGCCGGGAGGCGGTCGAAAAGACGCAAGGGGCCGCTGAACCGCGTCGTCAGGGTGCAGGGGCGGACCATGGACATTTGCCGGTAACTTCAAGACGGGCCCGGATGCCTCTGCGTCAAAAAGGGCGCGGAGCAACAGGTTTCCGTTTACACGCAGCGCGGCCCTCTTCCGCCCCCCATTCAGTTGTGTTTCCAGATCGTAAAGTCTTTCAGGATGGAGCCGCCAATGAATTCCCGTACGATGGAATTCTCAGGGATCATCTCCGCTTCGATCGGCAGAAACCAGTCCAGAAAAGCCAGCAGGCGTTTGGCTTCGATGAATTCCGGCGTGCCGTGTTCCACCTGTCTCAGCAGAGGCTCGACGAACGGCTTGAGGGCGGAGAGCTCATACACCAACGCCGAGTTGAACATCACATCCGCGTTTTCCTGATAGGGGAAGATATGTGTTTTCTCGCCGCGCCGGACGGATTCCCAGCGAGAGATGGTCTGGGTGGCGCTGTAGCCGCGATCGTGCGAGTCGCGCACAATGCGGCGGATCAGGCGCGTGTCCGTTGTCGAGACGCGGTTGTGGCGGTCGAGGTTGAGTTGCGTCAGGGCCGAGACATAAATCTTGAACGCATGCCCGCTCAACGTCGAGGGCAGGAGACGCGGATCGAGTCCATGAATACCTTCCATGATGATCGGCTGTCCGCCACTCAATTGCAGGTGTTCGCCTGTTTCCCGCTGGCCGGTCTTGAAGTCATAATGCGGCAGCCGGACTTTTTCACCGGAGATCAGCTGATCCAGATGTTCGCCCAGCAGCTTGAGATCGAGCGCTTCCAGTGCCTCAAAATCCGGTTTCCCATCCTCGCCCAGCGGAGTTTGATCGCGATCCAAAAAATAGTTATCGAGCTCGAGGGGATAAGGCGAGATCCCAAGCGCCAGGAGCTGCACGGTGAGGCGGCGCGAGAAGGTGGTCTTGCCGGAGGAGGAGGGACCCGCAATCAGGACGATGTGGGATTCCTTTTCTTCGATCTGCTGCGCGATCTCAGCAACATTTTGTTCATGCAGGGCCTCCGAGACCAGCACAATCTCATGGGCACGCCCCCCCCGAATGGCATCGTTCAATGCGCCGACGTTATCAATGCCGAGACGATTGAGCCAGTCTCCATACTGACGGAATGCTGAAAGCAGCTTGGGATAATCACCAGCCGCCTCAAGCTGCGTGGGGGCATGCCGGCGTGGAAAACGAAGCGTGAAACCGCCGTTGGTCGCGTACAGGTCAAACCATTTGAGATAACCGGTCGAGGGCACCATGTAGCCGTGATGGTAATCCATGTGCCTGCCGAGACGATAAAGCGTCAGATAAGCCTTTTGACGGTACCCGAGCAAACGGACCTTATCGGCGTAACCGATCGAGCGGAAATATTCGATGGCTTCCTTGAGCGGGACCTCCTTGCGCTCGAACGGCAGATCGGCCCGGATCAACTCCTGCATGTGTGACTTCAGCGCAGCGATCTCTTCTTTCGCTAAGGGCTTGCGTCCGGTCGTTTGACAATAGTAACCGCCGAATGAAATCGAATGGTCGATCGTCAGCTTGGCCCTTGGAAAAAGATCGGCAAAGGCGGTCTCCAACAGGAAGTTCAGCGAACGGCGGTAGATCAGCGCGCCGTCCGAATCGGACATGGTGACGGGACGGACGTTCGCGTCCATGTCAATCAGATAGGTCAGCTCGTGAAGTTCATCATTGATAATGGATGCCACAACCGGCGCGCCGAATTCAACCGCCTTGAGGAACTCCCCCACCTGGGCGCCGCGCGGACCCGAGAGAACGCGCCCGTCTGGAAGATGAATCTCCACTTGCGGGCGCGGCGAAACCAGATTGAATTTTGAGCTTGAGTTCATACCATATGATGAGGAAGCGTATTGTATCACTGATGCCCCGGGTCGTTGCGAACGGCGCTCCGGGGCCGCCCGACGATCGCCGTGGACCAGCGGGTGAATTCTACGGGAGATTGTCCCGTCGCCCGGGCGGCGCGCCCTGGCAAATTGTTAAATGAGCGCCAGCAATTTCTGCGGCTGATGCGCGAACTCCTCCAGCGGGATCTCCCCGTTCGTCAACTTCAGCAGCGTTTCGGTCAGGACCCGGTTGACCGGGGTCGCGACGCCAAATCTCTCTCCCGCCCTGACGACCGCGCCGTGCAGATACTGCACTTCCGATTGGCCGCGGCCGGAATATAGATCAATATGGAAGGACGGCATCTTGGCGCCGCGCCCGGCGCCCGCGCCCCGCGCCAGCAACGGCCTGGAGGCCCACGATGGCAGGCGCGTCGCCATGGCCAGCGCCCGGACCGGCGTCCCAGGCAGATCCACGACCGGGATTTTTTGCGCTTTCATCACGGCCAGACATTCGCGCAGCATCCTGATTTCGAGCTGACAAAGTCCTCGATCCGCGAAGATCTCGGCCGCAGACATGTTGAGGATGGCGGAGGTCGGATTCGCAATGAGATTGGTCAGCATCTTCGACCACTTCATCGCCGCCGCGTTGGAGAAGGCCTGAGGGTTGAGAGACGCCGACCGGGCGGACGCCACCAGCCTGTCCGAGAGCGGAAGCTTGGAGGCAAGGCCGATGCCGCGTAATCTTTCCAGTACAATATCGCCCGCCTCATGCCGGGCGATCGCGCTGGTCACCGTGGCGGGAATGACTTTGTCCGCGCCCAGCGCATTTGCGATCAAGGATTCATTTTCCACGCCGTTCGATAGGCACAGGATCGGCGGAAGTTTTTCAGCAAAGGGCTTCATGCTCTCCACCGCCGCCGAGGTATCAAAGGATTTGAGCGCGAACAGGGCTGCATCGAACGGACCATAACGCAGGGCGTCCTCCAGCGACGGCGCGGCGACGAAGGCCGAGGGAGGCAGTGCCAGGATCTGATTCGTCTTGCGCCGCTTATCGATCGTCAGGTTCAAGCGCAGGCCGCGCTGGCGCAGCGCGGCCGCGACCACCGGTTGTTCCACAAAGACGATTTGTTCGCCTGCCAGCGCCAGGGAGCCGCCGATATAGGTGCCGATCGCTCCGGCGCCAAAAGATAGGATTTTCAGATTCGCCATTTCGTTTCCTTATCATCCTGCGAAGGCGTAGAGACTCGCAAGGGCAGGTTAGCCCCGTTCGGGAGCGTCGAGCCGGACCATCCGCCATTGATGCCGGGCGGGCACATACTGGAACGTCACAAAGCCGGTATTTTCAAACCGGAAACTGGGGCCATTCGAATTCGCCTGCACCGGGATTCCGAGAATCGCATACATCACTTTGTTCAACAAGCCACCATGCGTCACGATCAGATATTTGCCGGCCGGGCGCCTGAGGAGTTCCTGTACGGCTTTGCCCGCCCGCAGATAGAGTTCCCAATCGCCTTCGCCGCTCTCGCCGAAAGAATCATAAGGCGTTATGAATTCCGGTCGTGGAAAACGTTCTTCGACCTCCTCGCGCGTCAAGCCGGACAGTTCGCCGTTGTCGCGCTCGACCCAGATTGGATCAACTTCGAGCGGGACCTTCAAAATGGCTGTGACGATTTCCGCGGTTTCCCTGGCGCGGACCAGCGGGCTGGTTACCGCCAGATCGAATTCGATTTGCTCCCTCCGCCAGCGTTCCGCCAAGGCGCGCGCCTGGGCGCGGCCCCCGTCGGTCAGAGGGTAATCGGATTGGCCCTGGTAGCGTTCCTCGGCATTGCCGACGGACTCGCCATGACGCAGAAAAGTGAACGTGTACGACAACTCGATCATCTCAATGAAGGGGACAATCGTGCAAGCGCTGCTGGACCTTCAGAATATAACTGTGCTCCGGCGCCGCCAGGGAAGGATTCGCATCCAGGCGCTGCCAGAGTCCGCACAGCGCCGGCTCGAGGATCGGCATGCTGTCTGCCACGGAAAGCGTCAATTGTTTGGCATCGTCCCAGCGCCGCAAACGAGCGTAGGCTTCAATGAACGGCAGATACTCGGACAGATCATCCGGGCGGTAGGAGGCGGCGAAGGCCTGATCGCCCAAACGCGCGACCTGAGACCAGTCTCCGGCCTGGCGGGCAAGGTCCGCCTTTTCATAGAAGTAACACCAGTTGTGCAGTGGTTCGGGTCCAAAGAGTTCCGATAAAGCCGCCGGCGCAGCATTGGAGGAATGGATCAGGGAGGGGTTGGAAAGCGGAAGCGCCTGCTCATCCCTGCGGCCCAGCATCGGAAGCCCGGCGCCGGCCAGCGCTTTGTAGTTGGCACCCGCCAGGGGCGCGAGCGGCAAATTCGAATCATACAGTGGATCGAGGATATGCAGACAGGATGGCGGCGTAAATTGAACGACGAGCGCGGCATTGGTCGAGCCGTGAAAGCTGACCACATCCCGGGTCCGATCCAGCACGGAACCGGCGGTCAGCGGAAGCGAGCTGCCGGAATTAATGGAAAAGAACATCTGCGCGTAAAGCACCGATCCGCTTTTACGGTCCGGCGCGTAGATCCAATTGAGCGGCAGCGTCATTTGAACATCGCCGGTATACGGAAGGATCGAATTGTCCGACAGAATCGCCGTGCCCGGCTGGATGGAGGGCGCGCGCCAGAAGAGCTGCCAAAAATATGCCCTTTGCAATTTCCAATCTTCGCGAAATGCAAATCCATATTGGATCTGCAACCCGATCGCCAGTGCGATCAACGCCGCCGAGAGTGCCGTGCGCCAAGAAAGAGATGGTATCAACTCCAGCAGGCCAGCCAGCAGCAGGGCCGCGCCAAAAGCAAAAGGCTGCGTAAAACGGTCTGCGGGGAAATCCAGTCGGACTTCGAGGCCGACCGCGTAGAATGGAATGCCGGCCGTGATCAACGCGCAGCCGCCGAGGATCAGCCATTGCCAGATCATCTTTCGATCGGAGGCCGATGGGTCGGTCTGCTCCTCATCCGTCTTGAGCCGCGAGACATAGAAGATCGATCCGGCAAATGAACCCAACACCAGGCTGAAGTAAATGATCGAAAGAAGAAGCCCCAGATCGGCGGTCGCAGGGAGTTGAAAGATCTCCAGCCAGGCCCCCACGCTGGCCGTCCAGACCGCCCGAGAAACCTGCACCAGCAGCCGTCCCCAGGACTGCAGAAAACCACCGCCGGCGTGGCTTAAGCCGATCCCGTAATCCTGGGATTGAAAGCCGAGCAGACGCCACAAAACAAAGAGGATCAGCACCAAGGCATAAGGCAAATAGGCCAGGAGGGCACGCTTGATCCGATCTTTGCCTGGCAGCCGCGTGTCGGAAACCACCACCCACAATAATAATGGACGCAACAACTCCAGGCCGAAATAGTATTCCAGCGAAAAAAGATTCACGGCCGAGCACACCACCCCCCCGATCGTGGCGGGCCAATAATGGCGCGGATGGCGTTCACCAAATAGCATAAGGGCGATGGAGAGAAAGAAGAACGTGAAGATCAACGAGAAATGTCCATACGTGATGACAATCGAGTGTTCCATGAAGCCGGGATATAAAGCGACAAACAGTGCCATGAAAAACAAGGCCCGCGACCTGTGCGGCCACGTCAAATGCAGCGCCCACCATAACGCCACCGCGGCCAGCCAACGCCAGACCAACGCGAAAACCTGCCAGGCCGCGATATTTGTGCCGATCAGCGAAGTCGAGATCACATAGAAATATCCCCAGAATGGACGGCTCGTTGAGAAATATTGAACGAGGCCCCCTTTCCCCAAAAAGGCGGGGATCCACATGAAGGCCCAATCGTCCCAATGAATTCCCCCCTGGGCCGCGGATAAGCCATAGGCCGCGGACACTGCCACCAGGAGCGCCGCAGGAATCGTCCAGAGCGGGAAGGAAATCCGACGCGCCACGTTCAGTCCTCCGACTTTGGACGGCGTATCAGATAAATTGGCCGATGCTTCACTTCCTGGAAAATGTAACCGACATAAACACCGATGAAGCCAAGCAGGATCATGATGATGCCGCTGGCGATCAGCGAGACCGCCATCAACGAACTCCAGCCGGGTACGATGCGGTCCGTTTGATGGGTCAGCCAGAGAAATACGACATAAAGGATCTGGGCCAGGGCCAGGATGATGAACGTAAATCCGGCGCTGAGACCGATATACAAGGGCATCAGCGAAAAGGAAAAGATCGCATCCGACGCGAGACGAATCATCTTTCCGAGCGAATACTTGGAGGTGCCTGCGATGCGCTCCGGTTCGCGGTAGGGCAGGATCACGCTCCGATATCCCATCCAGGCAATCATGCCGCGCAGGAAGCGATGATATTCCGGCATGGCCTTAAGCGCCTCGACCGCCTGACGCGACATCGCCCGGAAATCCGCCGCGCCCGGCAGGACATGCGTCCCGCTGATCAGATTCAGAATCCGATAAAAACCTTCCGAGGTCCATCTTTTGAACGCGCCCAAGGCGGCCGCATCGCTGCGCTGCGCCTGAATTACATCGTAGCCCTGTTTGAAGAGCTGGATCATTTCAGGAATCAGTTCCGGCGGATGCTGGCCATCGCAATCCATCGTGATGACCAGATCGCCGCGCGAGGCATCCAGTCCGGCGGTCAGTGCGGCCTGGTGGCCAAAGTTGCGGCTGAATTCAATGAGGTCTATCCGTTTATCGCGGGCGGCCAGCGAGGCCAGCGACTCGGACGTGGCATCGGTGGAGCCATCATTGACATAATGGATTGTGAAAGCGGCTGAAAGCGGATCTATCACCGCGCACAGACTGGCATAGGTTTGTTCCACGACGCCAGCTTCGTTGAAAACAGGAATGACAATATCAATCGAGAGACGGGATCTTCGCGGCACAGTTTCCTCTTTCCCCGGTCATTTTACCATGCGGGGTTGCGGCCAGCCCTGCCCTCCGGCCGACTTCCGCCACCGAGGCGTTCCGGTCATCCAATTCATTCAGATTCCCTGGGTCCAGGCGGCCCGCAGCCACGGGAACGATCATGGCACCAGCCGATCATTCACTGGCCAGTTTCAGCAGGTAGTCCCCGTAACTGTTTTTCTGGTGCAGCGAGGCCAAGGCGATCAATTGAGCCCGGCTGATGAAACCAACACGGTAGGCGACCTCTTCGGGACAGCCGATCATCAGTCCCTGCCGCTCTTCAACGGTTTGGACAAAGTTGGCGGCCTGCAAAAGCGTCTCGTGCGTCCCGGCATCCAGCCAGGCGATGCCGCGTCCAAGCTGTTGAACGCGGAGCAGGCCGCCCTCCAGGTAAATGCGATTAATGTCGCTGATCTCCAGTTCACCGCGTGCGGAAGGCTTGAGATGCGCGGCAATGTCCACGACGCGGTTGTCATAGAAATACAAGCCCGGCACGGCGAAGCTCGAACGCGGTTGATCCGGTTTCTCTTCGAGGCTGAGCGCCTTGCCATCCGGGTCGAATTCGATCACGCCGTAATGCCGGGGCTCGCGCACCGGATAGGCAAAGACCTGCGCGCCTTCGCGCAGGGCCGCCGCGCTGCGCAGATAATCCCACAAACCGGTCCCGAAGAAGATATTATCGCCGAGAATCAAGCAAACCGTGGCGCCGCCGATGAAATCCCTTCCGATGATGAACGCCTCGGCCAGGCCGCGCGGCTCGGCTTGTTGCGCGTATGAAAACGAGACTCCCCATTGGCTGCCATCGCCAAGCAGGCGCTGGAACGACGGCAAATCCTCCTGCGAACTGATAACAAGAATCTCTCGAAGGCCGGCCAACATTAGCATGGTTAGCGGATAATAAATCATCGGCTTGTTATAGACTGGCAGAATTTGTTTGCTCACGCCAAGCGTCAATGGATAAAGACGCGTGCCGCGTCCGCCCGCCAGAATGATGCCTTTCATCTGCCCCTCCGCAGGTAATTTTGTTCGAGCCAAGCACTGAAATTGTCCTGCTTCATGATCGCCTCGACCCAATCCAGGTGATCGAGATACCACTTCACCGTTTCGCGCAACCCCCCTTCGATATCGTGTTTGGGAGTCCAACCCAATTCGTTTCGGATCTTCGTGATCTCCATCGCATAACGCCGGTCATGCCCGGGGCGGTCTGGAACAAAGGTGATCAATTCCTGATATGACCTGACAGCCGGTTTCAGTTCATCCAGGATGAAACACAGCTCGCGTACGAGGTCGATGTTGAACGGCTGGTTGCCGCCTCCGACGTTGTACGTTTCGCCCGGCCGGCCGTCTTTCAAGACAAGATGGATTGCTTCGCAATGATCTTCGACATACAGCCAATCACGGATCTGTTTGCCGTCGCCATACAGCGGCAGTGGTTTTGCGTGCAAGGCATTCAGGATCATCAGGGGGATCAACTTTTCGGGGAATTGATAAGGGCCATAATTGTTCGAGCAGTTCGTGATCGTGACCGGCAAGCCATACGTATGAAAGTAGGCGCGCACCAGATGATCCGACGAGGCTTTCGAGGCGGAATACGGCGAGCGCGGTTCATAGGGCGTTGACTCCCGAAACGCGGATTCGCCTGAATTCAATGAACCGAAGACCTCATCGGTGGAAACGTGGTGAAATCTCTTGCCGGTCCCGTCTGCGCGCCAGGCCTGCCGCGCGGCTTCGAGGAGGGTAAACGTGCCGAGGATGTTCGTCTGAATGAACGGCGCGGGTCCGACGATGGAACGATCCACGTGCGACTCGGCCGCAAAGTGAACAACCGTGTCAATTTTATTTGCGCTGAAAAGTTGGCCGATGAGCTTCGCCTCACAGATATCCCCCCGGACAAATTCATGACGCGAGGCATCCGGCAGGTCTTTCAGGTTTTCCAGGCTGCCGGCGTAGGTCAAGGCGTCAAGGTTGATGACGTGCACGCCCGGCTCGGCTTTGAGCAGATAGCGCACAAAGTTCGAGCCGATAAATCCCGCGCCGCCGGTTACCAGGACATTTTGCATCAGAACTTGAATTCCAGAATCGCTTCGATCACCTGCTCCTGGTCCGCGCCGGACAGCACATTGTGGAACGGCAATCGAATCAGTTGATCACTCACGCGTTCCGCGACGGGACAATCGCCGGCCCGTCCCCCAAATCCGCGTCCCATGTCCGAAAGGTGCAGAGGCAGATAATGAAAGACGCTATATATGCCGCGCTGGCGCAGGTAGAGGATCAACCTCTGGCGCAGCTCCAGATCCGGCATCAACATGTAAAACATGTGATAGGACTGCTCACAATGGTCCGGCACAGCCGGCAGCTGGACATCGTGCTGATCGGCCCAATCCTGCAGACCGGCTTGATAGGTCTGCCAGAGATTCCGGCGATGGCTTTGGATCCGGTCGCGTTGCTCCAATTGTCCATAAAGATACGCTGCCAGGATGTCGGACGGCAGGAACGAAGAGCCGATATCGACCCAGGTATATTTGTCGATCTGGCCGCGGAAGAAGCGGGCGCGGTTGGTTCCTTTCTCGCGGATGATCTCGGCGCGTTCGGCCAGCGCCGGATCGTTGATCAGCAGGGCCCCGCCCTCGCCGCTGCTGAAGTTCTTCGTTTCGTGGAAGGATTGGGCGGCCAGCGCACCGAATGTGCCGAGATATTTGCCCTTGTATTTTCCAAACAGGCCGTGGGCGTTATCTTCGACAACGGCAATGCCGTGCTGGGCGGCCAGCGCCAGAATCTGATCCATTTCACAACCCACGCCCGCATAGTGGACGGGCACAATCGCTTTGGTGCGCGAGGTGATCGCGGCTTCCAGCCTGGATTCGTCCAGGTTCAGGGTATCGGCTCGAACGTCAAGGAAGACCGGCCTGGCGCCGCGCAGCACGAAGGCATTGACCGTCGAGACAAAAGTGAAGTCGGGAATGATGACTTCATCGGCCGGTTGAACATTCAAAAGTATCGCGGACATGTCCAGCGCGTGCGTGCAGGAGGTGGTCAATAAGACTTTCGGCACGCCCAGTTCCTGCTCCAGCAGCGAGTTGCACTTTTTGGTGAACGGACCGTCGCCGGAAATATGTCCGCTTTGGACGGCCTGGGCGATGTATTCGAGCTCCCTGCCGACCGGCACGGGGCGGTTAAAATCGATGCGGAAATCTTCG
The DNA here is from genome assembly GCA_035515435.1 of Anaerolineales bacterium. Lineage (GTDB taxonomy): Bacteria > Chloroflexota > Anaerolineae > Anaerolineales > Villigracilaceae > Fen-1038. Next base: position 28,917 of record DATJBI010000218.1, on the reverse strand, counting down.
TTCATGTCAATCCTTGCGAACCAGAATGGTGAAATCGTAGATGCGGTAATCGTGCAGCAGCGCGACGTTCCTTGAGAAACGGCGCTTGCAATAATCAAACAGATACAGCGGATCGGCATAGTAAAGATCGGCACGCATTCGATCGGCATCGGAATATTTGGTCAGGAAGTTGCTGCCAAATCCCTTGCGGCTGAGTTCGTTGAAGCGCTGAAGATGATCCAGCACATATGCGGTCCACGTTTCAAAAGATTCCTCGCCGCGCACATTGAACACGCCGCTGGCAACCACATAATCGCAGACAGGCGCTTGAGCCGGATCCGTGAGGAAGGTCCGATTCGGCTTGCCCTGCTGCATTCGCCGCGCAATCGCAATGGCGCTTTCCAAAATATCGAAGCCGTAATAATCGGCGCGCAGACCTTTTTGCTCCATGTAATCAGCGAGCGCGCCATAGCCGCAGCCATAATCCAGGATGGAAAACGAGGGTGTCTCGATGATCTTGAGCAATTGATCGAAGCGCGTCTTTTGCGACTCAGCCGAATTCCAATCTACGCCGCGCGGCGAGGCGCCGTGTTGTTCGATCCGTTTGCCGAAATACGATTTGACCTGCTCCAGACCGGGCACGCCGCTCATGGGCCTCCCTTTTCAAAATATCGCGCGGCATCCGATCCGACCATGAACAGCAGATCCAGCACGCTGACCTGCGCATCATAGGGCGGGTACAACTGCGGATATTCCGGGTAATCGTACTGCAGGTACTCGAGCGCGATGCCCTCCGCCGCGAACTTTCCGGCCTCGATGTAATCCCGCGCGGACGGCCCGCTCAGGTAATGGGTCGCCCCGACCCGCTTCAGAATCTGGATCAGGCGGTCGGTTTTCTGGCCGTCGATCCGTTCCAGCTCGGACGAACGCATAAAGCGGGTATGCTGATTACCCAGTTCGCGCGCCAGGCGGATGGTCGTTTCGATGGTAAAGTCAGCGATGAATTCATCGCGGCGATCGTAAAACGACTCAAGCAGGGGAAGATATTTCTTGAAGCACGGCGCTTTGCTGTAGGAAACCGTCAGCGCCTTGAGATGATTTTTGGCCCACGGCTTGCTCTGATCAATTTTCACTTCCCGGATTGGAATGCCCTGCGTAACACCCGCACTGTGCACCGGGATCGTCAGCCACTGTTTTCCCTGGGCGGTCTTGATTTGATTCCGGTTGCGCCATCCGTGTTTGTCATACTGCACATCATCGTAAAAGATGAACAGGTCCGCTCGGCGGATCTGATCAAAATAGCCGCGCCACGGAATATAAGACGGCTGCAGGATCACCACGTTCATGAATTGCCGCCCACTCTTTTTTGAACCACGTAGGGAGGCCGGCCGGAACTGCGTTCAAACAGGCGGGCCAGATATTCGCCGATGATGCCCAGGCCAAAAAGCTGGACACCGCTGAAGATGCTCACCGCCGAAATCAAGAATGTGAACCCCGGAATGGAACCGAGCGTAAAATAGACCACGATCACATACAGCAGGACAAAGAAGCCGATGATGGTGAACAGGAAGCCCGCCAGGCTGGCGAGTCGCAGGGGGATCGTCGTGTAATTGGTGAGAACCAGCAGAGACACCTTGATCAGCCGAACGAAATCATAGTTGGAGGTGCCGACCGTCCGGGGCGCCTCTTCGATCTCAACGGATGCGAAACGCGTCGCACCCCAGGAGAGCAGCACATCAATCTGCACGTCCGGGCTGCTGATAAAAAGGAAGGCTTCCTTCAGTTCGGCGCGAAAGACCTTATAGGCACTGATGTCCCGGATCGTCCTTACTCCCATCACGGATGAGACGGCCCATTTTACGATCGCGGAGAAAATGCTCTTCCACCAGACCTGGCCCCGCACGCGCGGCACCCCGTACACGACATCGTAGCCTTCGTTCAGTTTCGCCAGCAGTTTGGGCAGGTCCGCCGGATCATGCTGAAGGTCATCATCCATCGTAACGATCACGCGGCTGCGCGCTTCCCGGATGCCGCACAGCGTCGCATTTTCCTGGCCGTAGTTGCGCATCAATTGGATGCCGCGCACCCACGAATATCTTTGGCTCAGCGCTTCGATCACCTCCCAGCTGCGATCGGGGCTGCCATCATTGACCAGCAGGACTTCGAACATTTCCGCGCATTCCGGCAATACCACCGCCAGGCGCGACACCAGCACCTCGAGGGTCCGTTCACCGCGATATACCGGAATGACCACGGAACAATTCATGGAAAAGATTTTACCATGCGATTGAAGGCGACCCTGCCAGGATCTGAACCTTCGCAGGGTGATTTCGGCCAGGCTTCACAATCGGACCCCGTGCTGTTCTTCCAGCAGCTTGAGCGCGCGCGCCACTTCAGCCTCTTCCCGTGGGGCTTCCCAATGGAGCGATTCGCCGAGCACATCACAAATGCCGTCAAGGGCTGCGCGCGTCAGACGTCCGAGCATCCCCAGCATCGAGCGCCGCAGGAGAAAATCATCGAGATGCACGACCTTTTCTGACTGGGCGATGAAACCGATCTCGCGGCGGCTGTAGGAAGGCAGGGCTGGCAGGGGCCGATCCGCTCCGCGGCTGATGAATGCGGCGATCTGCTCGGCGCGCGTACCATATCGCCCGTACAAAGCCTGGACACGCTCCAGCGGCAGGCCGGTCCAGGCCGCCAGGCCGTCCACTTTTCGTTTGATTTCTTCCGCGGTGGAGGGATAGCCGCGCCCACCGCCGATGGGCAGGGCGCGGGTTTGCTTCTGGCGCGCCTGTCCCAGGAATTCCAACGCCTGATCCGTGGCCTGCTCCGCAAAGGCGCGGAAGGAAGTCCACTTGCCGCCCACCAGCGAATAGACCGGGAAATTCAGCCCGGTCCAATCGCCGCTCACCACCTGGATTTCATGGTCCCGCGTGATCTGTCCGGTGGTTTTGGCACTGCTGGCCGCCAGCGGGCGGACCCCGCTAAAACGATATACAATATTCCGGCGCGTGACGTTAATGGTCGGGAATACCCGGGCGATCATTTCGATGAAATAGTCTATTTCTTGTTCCGTACAATTGGCTTCATCGGGATTCTCAATTTCAATGTCCGACGTGCCGACCAGCACGCGGTCGAAAAGAGGGAAGATCAAAACAATCCTTCCATCGCTATTTTCAAAGAAGAATTCATGATCGCCGATGGCGGTGCGGAGTTCAGGATGATCCAACACCAGGTGCGAGCCCTTCGTCCCCCCAATGAAATGAGTCGAGAGTCCCAGACTGCGATTTGTGAGATCGATCCACGGGCCGGCCGCGTTGATTACCAGACGAGGTTTCACGTCGTAGACGGCATCCGTCAATTCATCCCGGAGCAGGAGGGTGTCCCCGCTCCCGCCCACCAGACCCATATAATTGACCGCCCGCGCACGGGGATTATCCGCCTCCGCGTCCAGGATGAGCTCCAGTCCAAGGCGTTCAGGCTGGAGAATTGCGCCGTCATAATAGGTGGCGGTGTTGATGATCTTCGGATTCAGTTTCTCCCAGCGCGCCAGCGAGGCGCGGCGGTCCTGGAACTGATGGCGCGGCACGGTGCGCTGTCTGCCGGTAAAGGCGTCGTAAAACATCAAGCCGATCTTGATCACAACCGCGCCGCGTTCCGAAGGTTTATCGAGCAGGCGCAGAAATTTCAGCGGGGCATTGAACAGGCCGGAAAAAACCTTGAACATGGGCACCGTGGTCGGCAGGGGTTTGACGAGATGCGGCGCGTTCTGGATCAGGCGGTTGCGTTCCTGAACCGCCTCGCGCACCAGGCGAAATTCCCCGTTCTCCAGATAGCGGATGCCGCCGTGGGCCATGTGCGAAGACGCCGCGCTCGCACCACTGCAAAAATCGGCGCGGTCCACCAGCAGAACCTCGACACCATTCAACGCCAAATCGCGGAAGGTGCCAATGCCGTTGATGCCGGCACCGACGATCAGCACCGCGACTTGCGGTTGCTGCTTGAGGGCCTGGAGGATTTCATCTCGATTCATCAGTCCGTCCAGTCGAACGTGCGCGTCACGGCCTTTTTCCAACCCGAGTACAGCCTCTCACGTTGCTTTGAGTCCATCTTCGGAATCCATTCATTATCCTTGCCCCAGTTGAGGCGCAGCTCGGCCAGGTCCCGCCAAAAGCCAACCGCGAGCCCCGCCGCATAGGCCGCACCCAGCGCCGTCGTCTCGGCGACTTTTGGCCGGATCACGGGCACGTTCAGCAGATCGGCTTGGAATTGCATCAGCAATTCATCGAACACCATTCCACCGTCCACCTTTAAAGCGGTGAGTGTGACGCCGCTGTCCTTTTCCATGGCCTCCAATACCTCGCGGGTTTGATAGGCGGTGGCCTCCAGCACCGCGCGCGCCAGATGGCCCTTGTTCACATACTGGGTCATGCCGACGATCGCGCCGCGCGCGTCCGAACGCCAATACGGCGCGAACAATCCGCTGAACGCCGGGACGAAATAAATGCCGCCGTTATCCTCCACAGACTTCGCCAGCGTCTCAACCTCTGACGATTGGCGGATCAGTCCCAGGCTGTCTCTCAGCCACTGAACCAGCGCGCCCGCGATGGCAATCGAACCTTCCAGGGCGTAAACAGCCTTTTGACCTCCGATCTTATAGCCCAGCGTCGTGAGCAAGCCGGATCTGGACGAAACAGGTTTCTCGCCTGTGTTCAACAGCATGAAACAGCCCGTGCCATAGGTATTCTTTGCCTCGCCGGCCGAGTAACAGGTTTGACCGAACAACGCGGCCTGCTGATCGCCCAGGTCCCCTGAAACCGGGATGCCGTTCAGCTCGCCGCGGGCCGTACCGTAGTTTTCCGACGACGAGCGGATTTTGGGCAGCATCCGCCGCGGGATGCCGAGCATCGCTAGAATTCCCTCATCCCAATCCAGGGTATTGAGATTCATCAGCATCGTGCGCGAGGCATTGGTGACATCGGTCAGGTGTTGGCCGGTTAAATTCCAAATCGTCCAGGTGTCCATGTTGCCGAAAAGCAGCTCCCCCTGCTCGGCCTTCTTCCGGGCGTCTGCGACATTATCCAGGATCCATTTGATCTTCGGACCTGAAAAATAAGTCGCCAGCGGCAGGCCGGTTTTCTCCCGAAAGCGATCCTGGCCCCCGTTTTTCGATAACTCACTGATGAGGCCGTCGGTCCGCGTATCCTGCCATACGATCGAGTTATAAACTGGTTTTCCGGTTTTCTGATCCCAGACCAGCGCGGTCTCCCGTTGATTGGTCACCCCAATCGCGGCGATATCCCCGGGATTCACGTTGCCCTGCCTCAGCGCGCCCGCAATCACCTGCTGGGTGCGCATCCAAATCTCGAGCGGATCATGCTCCACCCAGCCCGGCCTGGGATAGATCTGCCGATGCTCTTTCTGGTCAACAGCAACCATCCTGCCCCCATGGTCAAAAATGATGAAACGGGTGCTGGTCGTACCCTGATCGATCGCGGCAACGAATTTTGGCATGTCGGCCCTCCACAAATGAAGATGATCCTTATTGTAAAACAAAAAAGGCCGTCCGGTTTTGTTCCGGATACACCCTCTGCCGGCCGGGTTTGTCACGATTCCCCTGCGGACGTTCGAGCAACCTATCCCCAAAAGCAGACGGGGTCATCCGTTGGACGGATCTGCATCGGTTCTTTTCCCATCACGAGAAATGGGCCGGAAATTCCAGCCCATCCTCTTCAAAACCAAAGCGTTCCGGCGCTCACTTCTCCATCGAAGGTTTCCAAACTCTCCATACATTGCCGACCAGATCGGGCCCCGGCTTGAGCGTCAGTTGACCGGGCATCCAGCCGGCGGGAGTTGCCTCCGCGCCTCGGCTGGCGCGCACGTGCTGGAACGCCTGAATTTGTCGAACCGTTTCCGAGAAGCGGCGTCCCACGGCAGGCGTCAAGACCTCCATGGCCTGGATCACGCCATCCGGATCGATGATGAATCGTCCGCGCAACTCGATGCCCTGATTCTCATCCCAGACTCCGTAGGCGCGTCCGACATTTCCTGCCTGATCCGACGCCATGTGGAAGGGCACGCCTCCATCGACCATCTTGGTCAATTCATTATCATTCCACATTTTGTGAACGAAGTGGCTGTCCACACTGACCGAGATGACCTCCACCCCCAATTTCTGCAGTTCGGGATATTTATCGGCGACCGCCGATACTTCGGTCGCTCAAACAAAAGTGAAATCACCCGGATAGAAGCAAAGCAAGACCCACTTGCCAAGATAATCGGTCAATTTGATGTTCGTGAATTTTCCCTGGTAGTACGCGGGGGCTTGAAAATCGGGTGCCTTCTGCCCAACCCGAGCCGTCATCGTCATCATCTCCTTTTGAGGTACGCTAGTTTCTTTGGAAGCTTCCGCCAGCTTTTCGCCTATCACGGAGCCGGTCGTGCGGGCACAACCAGCAGGTTGATCTGCCATACAGCCTCCTTTCATGAAAATGGGCTTTAAGATTTTAGCACGGCGGCAGGGATTTCAAAGATGCTATTCATCCCGATTTTCGATTACATCCATTTACGCCCGCCGGATAAAAATGCCTTTCCGCCCATGGACTTTTTCCCCGCCGGCTGCACGACGTCCAAGATGAGAAGCCCGCCGCGCGCCCCGACCGCGGGCTGACCTGCCTGAATCAGCCTCTGCCCCTCTGCGGCACTGCCCGCCTCGGCGTGGGCGCGATGAATCTTTAAGGGGCCGTCGCTCCACTCCAAATATGCGCCTGGCCACGGATCGAACGCGCGCACGCCTCGGGCCAGTTCTTCAACCGGCCTGGTGAAATCGAGCAGCCCATCTTGTTTTTTCAGCATCGGTGCGTAGGTTGCCCCGCCTTCCTCTTGGGGCTGCGGTTGGAGCTCGCCTGCCAAATAGTGCGGCAGGGTTTCCAGGAGCAGCTCCGCGCCGAGCTGCGACAGCTTTTCAGATAAGGAACCGGCGGTATCATCGTCTTCAATCTTGATTGCGCGCTGATCGATGATCGGACCCGTATCCACGCCTTGATCCATTTTCATGATGGTCACACCGGTTTGAGGATCCCCGGCCAGGATCGCAGCCTGGATCGGCGCGGCGCCGCGCCAGCGCGGCAGCAGCGAGGCATGCACATTGAGGCATCCGTGCGCGGGCAGCGCCAGCACATCCGGTTTGAGAATCTGCCCGAAGGCGGCGACCGCAATCAAGTCGGGCGACCAGAGCCGGAGTTGATGCATCGCCTCGGGCGCGCGCAGCTTTTCCGGTTGAATCACATTCAGGCCAAGTTCATCGGCGACTTTTTTGATCGGCGACGATCGGAGCCCGCGCCCGCGGCCCGCGGCCCGATCCGGCTGGGTCACAATCCCGACCACTTCGTGATGGAATGCCAGGGCCCGCAGCGTGGGAACGGCAAATTCAGGCGAGCCCATGAAGACGATGCGAGTCATAAGTGCATTTTAGCACAGTAGTACCTTTGGCTTCTTTGCTTTTTGATTGATTCCGTTGTACAATACACGCCAAATTCATACCAAAGGAGAAGCAAACTATGTCTCAAGCACCAATGTCTTCTGATGTCACCAGCGATGACAAGCTGTGGGTTCTGCTGGCCTACATCCTGTCGCCGCTTATTCCGATCATTCTGATGCTGATGGAAGATAAGAAGAATCGCCCGTTCATCAAAGCCCACAACGCGCAGGCCCTCGTCTTGGGCGTAATCGAGATCGTGTTGTACTTGGTCCTCGGCTGGCTGTTCTTCATCGGGGTGTGCCTCGGCCTCTTGCTCTGGATCGCGATGATCTACTGGGGCATTCAGGGATATCAAGGCAAATACGTAAACATTCCGGTCATTACAGACTTTGTTAAGAATCAGGGCTGGGCGTAGGGCCAAAGCCAAATTCACCAAAAGCCTGCTGCAGTTCGGCAGGTTTTTTGTTATCCGGCCAAAGAAAGGATTTTCTTCCTCTTGACTTCCCTTTCCATGCCCCATACAATGGGCTTACAAATTAACGGAACGCAGGGAAGAGCTTCCAGATCGAACGGAACGCCGAAGGTGCAAGTCTGGCAAACAGGCGAAACCAGACGAAACTCTCAGGCAAAAGGACCCTGCCCCGCATTTCTCTGGAAAGTCCCGCATGGATGCGGGACACCGACGGTGCAAATTTAGTTTGGTAGTTCCATAGTCGGTGCGTCAGGCCATCAAGTGCCCGACCACGAAGCCGCTTGACTACACAACTAAACGAATCTCTCAGGTGGAACTACAGAGGACGCGCGAGTTCAATATCGTGCGTCCTTTTTGATTCGCCAAATTCCTGTTCGATGAGGAGACCCAAATTATGAACGTTCCAGCCAGTCTAAAATACACCAAGTCGGATGAATGGTTCGATCCAGCCAGCGGCGCGATGGGACTGAGCGACTACGCCCAATCCCAGCTCTCCGACATTGTCTTCGTGGAGGTTCTGGTGGAGGTGGGGGACACCGTGGAAGTCGGCAGCCCTATCGCCTCCGTCGAATCGGTCAAGGCTTCGGCGGAAACCTACGCCTCCGCCACGGGCAAGGTGGTCGCCGTCAACAAAGCACTATCCGAAAAGCCGGAAACCCTCAACAGCGATCCATACGGCGCGGGCTGGATGGTCAAGGTTGAGAACGGTCAACCCGGCGAGGTGATGGATTCGGGCGCGTACGAGAAGTATTGCGCACAGCGAACGCATTAGCCGGCCGTTCAGGTTCGAGACGCGGCCCGCAGGAGTTGTTATGACTTACATTCCCATTAGTCCCAAAGAGCGGGACGCGATGCTGGCGGTCATCGGCGTTAAAACGCTTGACGATCTTTTCAAAGATGTGCCCGTCAAACATCGCTTCCCGAAACTGGATCTACCCCCCGCGTTGACCGAGATGGAAGCCGCGGCGGAACTGGCAGACATCGCGGCCAGCAACGAGAACGTGCATGGCGATTTGATTTCCTTCCTCGGTGCGGGAATCTACAACCATTACATCCCAGCCGTGGTGGATCATATGCTGCGCCGCGGCGAGTTTTATACGGCCTACACTCCCTATCAGCCGGAGATTTCCCAAGGTACTTTGCAGGCCATCTTTGAATACCAATCTCTGATGGCCGCCCTGACCGGCATGGAAGTCTCCAACGCTTCGCATTATGACGGCGCGACCGCGGCGGCGGAGGCGGTCAACATGGCCTGGGCGCAATTCCGAGGCAAACGCCGGAAGGTGGTCATCTCGGCGACGGTCCATCCGCAGTATCGCGCCGTGATCCGCACCTACACCCAGGGGATGGAATTGGACCTGGCGGGTGACGACGCAGACAGCGATCTTGATGCGAGTCCCGAGGAACTGGAGACGCTCATTGACGACAACACGATGATGGTCATCGTTCAATATCCCGATTTCTTTGGGCGCATCTACGACTACACCAAATTGATCGGGGCCGCGCATGGCAAAGGCGCGCTGGTTTGCGTCGTTGCGAACCCGACCGCACTGGCGTTGTTCAAAACGCCGGGTGAAATGGATGCGGACATCGTGGTCGGTGACGGACAGCCGCTCGGCATCCCGATGTGGTTCGGCGGACCGACGCTCGGTTTCTTCACGACGAAGAAATCGTATGTTCACAAAATGGCAGGACGGCTCGTCGGTGAAACGGTTGACAATCACGGGCAGCGGGCCTATGTGCTCACGCTCACCGCGCGTGAGCAGCACATCAAACGGGAGCGCGCAACCTCCAACATCTGCACCAATCAAGGTTTGCTGGCCCTGGCCTCTGCCGTTTACATGTCGGTGCTTGGCAAGAGCGGCCTGAGGCAGGTCGCCGAGCTGAGTTACCACAAGGCCCATTATGCGGCAGAACAGCTCAGCAAAATCAAAGGCATGGGCTTGTGCTTCAGCGAGCCGTTCTTCCATGAATTTGCGCTGTGTGTCAACCGGCCGGCGGACGAGGTCAATGCCCATCTGCTCGAACACGGCATCCTCGGCGGGTATGCGCTGGGGCAGGACTACCCCTCGCTGAAAAATCATTTATTGATCGCGGTGACCGAAATGAATACCAAGGAAGAGATTGATACACTGGCGGGGGTTCTTTCGGAGGTGAACAATGACTGACGCCGCTTCGACCAAGACCGGCCCGAAGATCGTCGAACCGACCATCTTCGATTTGTCCTCGCCGGGGCGCACGGGCGTTTCGTTCCCTGACCCGGATGTGCCGCACTCGGAACTGCCGAAATCCATGTTGAGAGCCGATCTGCCGCTGCCCGAACTTGCGGAAGTGGACGTCGTGCGGCATTACATGCATCTCAGCAAGTTCAACTACAGCGTGGACGGCGGATATTATCCGCTCGGCTCCTGTACAATGAAATACAATCCGAAGATTGACGAAGACACCTGCCGGCTGCCCGGCTTCCTGTTCACGCATCCCCTTCAGCCGATTGAAACCGTGCAGGGCAATCTGGCGTTGATGTATCAATTGCAGGAATGGCTGAAGGAGATCAGCGGATTTGCGGCGGTGACGCTCCAGCCGGCGGCCGGCGCACACGGAGAATTCACCGGCGTGCTCCTCATGCGGGCCTATCACAAGTCCAGAGGCGACGCCAAACGGATTAAGATGCTGATTCCCGATTCGGCGCACGGCACGAATCCCGCCTCGGCGGGCATGCTGGGACTGAAGATCGTGCAGATCCCATCCGACCCGCGCGGCAACGTGGATCTGAAGGCACTGCAGGAGCGATGCGACGATACTGTGCTCGGCATGATGTTGACCAACCCCAACACGCTCGGCCTGTTCGATGAACACATCGAAGAGGTGTGCCGGATCATCCATGCGTGCGGCGGCCTGATGTATGGCGATGGCGCCAATCTCAACGCACTGCTTGGAATCGTCCGCCCCGCCGAGATCGGCTTCGATCTGATGCACTTCAATTTACACAAGACATTTGCCGTCCCGCACGGAGGCGGCGGACCGGGTTCGGGTCCGGTGGGAGTCGCCGCGCCTCTCGCCGATTTCCTGCCCGAGCCGCTGGTCGGAATGCTCGAAGAAGGCGACGAGGAAACCCCTCCCTTGTTTGGATTCGTCAAGCCTGCCAAATCCATCGGACGCATGAAAGCCTTCCATGGACATTTTGGCGGCGGCCTGGTACGGGCCTTCACATACATTGCCATGCATGGCCCCGACGGCTTGAAAGATATTTCGCAGTATGCAGTCCTGAACGCGAATTACCTGCTGGCCCGATTGCGAAGAACATATCGCGTTCCCTTTGACCGCATCTGCATGCACGAGTTCGTGGCCGAGGGACAGTTCGAAGGCAGCGACGTACGCGCCCTGGATATCGCCAAGCGGCTGATGGACTACAACTTCCATCCGCCGACGAACTACTTCCCGCTGATCGTCCACGAAGCATTGATGATCGAGCCGACGGAGACCGAAAATAAGGATACGCTGGATGCCTTCGCAGAGGCCCTGATCAAGATCGCGGCAGAGTCCAAGACCCAGCCCGAACTTCTTCACAATGCGCCCAGTACAACTCAATTTGGACGCATGGACGAAGTCAAGGCCGCCCGGGACCTGGTGCTGTGCTGCTGGCTGCCGGAAGATTACGAGGAACAACGCTAGACAATCCAGGGGAAATATGACGGACGGGCTCATGGCCCGTCCGTGATACGCTTTGAAACGTGCAGGGCTGCGTGATCCACAGCCCTGCATGATTAAATGCACAACGGGTACCTGATCCTTGCTGGTCGCGCAGATCAGGCTGCAGGCGACATAGCCGGGTCCGTCCGATAATCCCTGGAGAGCGTATCCTCACCGATCGGCGGCTCTTCCGCAACTTTCGCGCTGGGCGGCAAGAAATTATGGAGGAGCTGGAACACGTAATCGAAGCAGATCCGGAGGGGCGCGTCCGTACATTTGGCGTTTAATCAACTTGAGTCTGTCGACTTGGCCCTCGGTCTGGCCATTGCTCCATGGGAGAGATGATGCTGCATATACAGACGAATAGCCTTGACGCAATCCGGCGGCGAAGTTAGCGAATCCGGGAATGCTGGCCGTTTCGCAGGACTGAAGCCAAGAGTCTAAGGCTTGCGCCTGGTGTTCGCGCACGATGCGCTGAAAATCCTGGGTGCATTGGCGAGCCCGAAGCAAAATCGGATGGGTCGGCAGTTGATCTCGCAACTGCAAGTCTTGTGGATCCAGTGGATCGGAATGCTTGAGGAACAACCAGACCAGACGCCGAGAGGCGGGCAAGGCACGCAGGTTCAGAACTTTGTCTGGTTGGTAGTAGGTATTTATTATGGTCGTTCCGGGCTCAGTAGGATTGCGGGAAAAGTGATGACGGAGCCCATGAAAAGCAGGCCGGGTTCAAGAAAGGTCAGCGCTTTCGCAACGGCATCGAAGGACGCATCAGCGCGGTAAAAGGTACGGTACAATTGAGGCGTTGCCCGGCTCATGGATCGGATAGCTTTGAGCGCTGGGTGGGCCTGGCATCATCGTCGCCAATATGGTGATCATTGCCCGGGCACTCTATAAACGCCATCATCGCAAACGTCAAGGTGTTAAGATCCAAGAGTGAATTTTCCGACGCGAACCGGAATGGGAGTAAACTGCGCTCATGCAAATTCCGTCTAATCAGCTTTGTCTCATCCCGCACACCAGCGGGTAACGCTCCAGGTCAGCCCGCCACCCGAAACGCCAGCAATAACCAAGTCAAAGGAGGAAACAATGTCTCTCAAGCCTCCAAAGTACGTTGATACAGTACGACGCTTTATCTATTGGCAATATGCCCAGCTCATTGCCAGAGCTGCTGGCTTTGAGACCAACTACGGCTTTGTGATTTCTCGCTACAAGAAGCTCGAATCGGGTGAAATGAGTTGGTTGTCGTCCACGCGAGATTATGAGAAAGCACTAGAAAAGGGGAGAGTCTGTGTTTATTGCGGAGCGACTGATAATCTAAGCACCGATCACATTATTCCCATCTCAAGAGCGGGCGTTGATCCCAGGATCGCAGCCCTACTCGACTCATCCGATAATTGTGTAACTGCGTGTAAGACATGTAACTCAAGCAAGAAAGATAGAGATATTTTCGAGTGGTATGGTCCGGGACGTCTGGATGACATTCCAAAGCTGGCTCTCTCCAAATTCCTCAAGTTGGCTTATCGAGTACACGAGACGCAAGGCACACTTGACTTAAAAGATCCAAATATGGACGGAGTCCTCAACATCTATGATTTGGGAGTGGTGATCACAAGCTTGATCGCCAGGATGTCGGAAAAAGCGCACCGCGGAGGATCCCCGCCCCCCAAGAAACAGGAGGCGGGCTGACGAAGCGTCTACCGGACGGGGCTTTCGCCCCACGATTCAGAGCGCATTTTGCTGGGTTTAGCACGATAATGTCAGGGATGCCTTGTAAATCCGGCCCGCTGGTACCGCTCACTGTTGGGCACATTTCATAATAGCCGTATCAGGAGGTAGAAAGATGAACCAAATAGCATTGCAAATAATTCTTGCGATAGCATCCTGGATAGGTATTCCCTTGGGTTGGATATCAGGTTACCGTGGGCAACGACGCATTAAACAACCTCTTGCCGGCATTATTACTAACATAGGGCCCCTCATCATGGTTGCTCCTTGGATAATCATGCCCCTTCTGGCACAACCACACCTTGTTGGATCGCTACGGACATGGGTTTTTGCCATAGGCATAATTCTTTTAGTAGCCGCGGTCCTTATGGTAATATGGGCGACGCCTTTCATCTTTCCTGCTGCCAAGAAAGGGGGAGATGAATTGGACCCAGATTTCCTTGTGGTACAGGGTCCGTATCAATGGGTACGGCACTCCCAATACCTAGCGGGAGTCGTTGGAATCATGGGGTGGGCTCTTTTGCGAGGCGGGTTGTATTCAATTCTTCTTAGTCCAATTGGCTATCTATTATTCCGTTTTGAGGCGTATTTGGAAGAGAGTCGAGTATTGGAACCGAAGTTTGGCGATGAATTTCGTAGATTCAAGAAACAGGTACCTACGGCCATTCTGGGGCGGATCGGAACCATCATTCTGATATTGGCATATTTGATTTTCATTGTGCTCGTTTTATCGGGTAGGATACTCACAAGCTGAATGAAAGTGAACCGCGCCCAACACCACCTGACCGCCTTCGGCGTGGGTACGCGGCAGCATTTTACAAGAAATCGAGTTGTAATGAGCTTGCAAGCTTGAAAGTGTCGGCGGCAGGTCAGCCAACCCGTTGGATACTATCGTTAAGGCAAAGTCAAAACAGCAGCAGGCAATATGAGCAAACGTCAAGAAATGCGTGAACGTCAACGGCGAAAACAAAGCCGCAATCGCCTCTGGGTTATTTTATTCATAACAGTTGGCGCAGTATTGATATCATTATTTCTCATCTTGCCAAATTTAAAATTATCGGATGCTGGTCATATTATTCAGATCACCCCCATCCGCAATGTGGTTCCTATGCAAGGAACCAGTATGGGAAATCCTGACGCACCAGTCAAGATGGATGTGTGGGAAGACTTTCAATGCTCAGGCTGCTTATCCTATACCAAAAATCTTGAACCACAAATTCTTCAAAGCTATGTTGAAACCGGCAGAATATATTACACGTTTCACTTCTTTCCTTTCATTGATGGCGGTCAGGGAGAATCGCATGATGCGGCGAATGCCGCTATGTGCGCTGCCGCTCAGGGGCGATTTTGGGATTATCATGATATAACCTTTGCCAATTGGATAGGCGAAAATGCGGGTTCTTTTACGAGACCACGGCTTATTGCCTTTGCACAGGATATCGGTTTGGACATGACTTCGTTCAACCAGTGTTTTCAAGAAAATACCTATTCTGCTCAAATACAACAGGATATTGATGAAGGATCGAAACTTGGCGTTCCTCCGACCCCAGGAATTTTTGTAAATGGTCGGATGGTTGTTAGCAGCGCAGGTAAAAACTATATCCCATCATTGGATGATATTTCTCGCGCCATTGAGGCTGGCTCAAGTGAAAAATGAAAGCAACAAAAAAACCACCCAACGCAGCGTGCACCGGCCGATGGCAGTCGTCCCGCTAAAAAGGGATTAGACTTCGCCCAAGCACTTACCCGACCCACCCCGCCCGCCAGCGGCTTACACGAGCCGTTAGTGCGCCGAGCTTCGCTTGGCGTTTCTTCCAGGGTGAAAGTCCCTGTCGAACAAGGCCTAACCAGCCCTTCGTACCGCGTGCTGCAATGATGAAGGAGGAACGCTCAGTTCGGTTAGAGAAGTGACCGTCACATAGAGAAAATCTCGGCGTTCAAGAAGGGATGCCAGCGACTTCAATGAGCCTGGAAACAGTGAGCTTGCCCCGATCAAGTGGTTTTTCCGCAACTTTCGTGCTGTCACCGGGCGAAGCATGAATTTGGCCCGAAAAGGCGGCAAAGCACGGGAATCCGGGAGCGGGCAAAGTTGTCAAGCACCAAACCTGCGGAAGAGCCGATCGGCTGACCTCCACCAGGGAGTGGACGCCGGTTGCAGGGACAAGCAGCCCGCCTCGGCCTCGAAACCGCCTCCCCCGCCCAACGTTGCCCAACCGCGAGTCCTTCGCAATACACGGCCGGTGGTCGAGCGGACCCTGGCCTGGGTCAGCAGGGAGGGATCCGCATCCCCGTGATCATTTAAGCCCGGCGGAACCAAAAGCCGCGGCCGGAATACTGGGGGGAATTAATCGGTGAGGCGCTGTTCAGAGGAATATCCGCCCGGGCCGCGAAATTCTTGGTCTCCCTTCGAACCGCGCATCTCCAATGTTAAAATACTCCAGCCTCGCCAGATCGACACCGGCAGGGAAAACGATAGGTGCTGCCGGCGGGTGCGCGCTGCAAGCCAGCGACATACGTATCCATGATGCGCCGGCTTGACCACATGTAGCCAGAAGCGTTCCGGGGCACTGAAAATGCCGCCCCGAAAATGAGTTTTCCCATTTGAATTGCAAGAAGGATGGGAGAGGTCTCAGCAGAGAGCTATTTTTGATCCAGCTCCTGTGCCATCACGACCACGTAGCGTTCGCCTTGAATCTCGTTTTGATCTACAAAGGATTTATATGCGATCAACTTGTTCCCCTGGCCCGTGAACTGGAGAATATGGTCTTTCAGAGCGCCTTCACGATACAATGCACGCAAAAATTCCGCCCGTTGATAGGCATCCCAGATCCCGGCCTCGAGCAGGCTGCGCCCTACCACGTCCCTCCTTTCATATCCCAGCTGAAGCAGAAACGTGCGGTTCACTTCGATAATTCTCTCATCGCCGGCACGATAAACCAGGATCAGCGGAATCTCAGCCGTGCCTCCGATCGATTCACCGGCGATTCGCCTCTCGGCATGACGCCGTTCAGTTACATCGTCGAGGACGATCGTGCGGCCCACCTCGCGCTTGTTGGCTCCACGGATCTTCGAGACAGTGATGTCGAAAAATACCAGCCCGAAATTGGGAAGGTTCAACTCTATTTCGTCGCGTTTGTTGGATGACTGCGCGGCGACCTCCTTCAGGCCGGGCCAGGCCCCGAAGGCCTCGTCGGAAAATTTACCGATCAGGGACTTTGGATCCATGCCAAAATAATACTCGAACACATTATTGATGAAGACGATGTAACTCTGATTGTTCAGTACAATCACCACTTCATCCATGCTTTCCAAAACCGTCTCGCTCGCGATCCGCATGATGTCGAGAATGCCGAAGCGGAACAAGCCGATGCTGTAAATGAGCGTGGTGATCGCAAAACTGATCGGGGTTGTATCCAGATTCTGGATGGGAAGGAGCTTGAATAAATAGAGAAGATTTCCCACTGCGCTCAAAATGGCGCCGGTGGCGATGATCCCTGCCTGGAGCCTGAATTCCGGCGGACTCGAAACCGCCTTGACGATCAGGATGATCAAGCCTGCCAGCAAACAGAGATAGGAATAGGCCGCCCATATCCAAAATGCGATCCCGTGCTGCAGCGCGAGCAGATAGTAACCGCCGATCATTTGCTGACTGATATGACTCCAGATCAAACCATGGAAATCATTGGTCCAGACCAGGAACAAGGTAAGCGCGGGAATGATCCAGAGCAGGGTGATCCAGCGCTGGATCCTCGACCGATAGCCGGAATACTCCAGAGCAAACAGCAGGAAAAAGACGGGCACGGTCACAATCCCGATATATTCCATTTTCGACCACAATAACTCCCAGTTCTGTTGGGAGCTGGCAAGTTCGAACACATACGTGAACGACCACCAGGCGATCGCCAGGAGTATGCCAAACAGGGGCATCGAGCCTGTGACACGCCGCCTTTGAGCCACCACCAAGGCGTTCACAACACTGAGCAGGCCAGCGATCAAAATGGGAAAAACGAAGGGGTTATTCAGCCATTGCATTTTGAAAGTCCCGATCTTGCTCCGAGGAGATCCGATGAAGCTGCATCCCATTATATCGTCTTCCCGTGTCCAAACTCGACGCCCTGCAAATTTGTATGGCTTTAGCAATTAACAGAGGCTGGGTTGAACCCCTTGATTGGGGAACGGGGACGCAAAATTGGAGGCGCCTCTGGCGGCCCTCGCGACTATTGACAATCGTATGATACATGGCTCGGTGTGCGCACCTGCCAGTGCCGCTCCGAACCAATTACGTGGTACAAATTCAGATCAGCTTGCGCCTTCTGCAGGGCGTCATCGGCCAGCCAGCCTGAGAGGCTGAAAGAACGCCAATCCCCGTTCCGCGGAAGACCTTGCAGCCGGGTGCGGCACAGCAGGACTGCGCCGATCGCCTCGTGGATCGCTGGCGGAAGGGACGGCGCAAGAAAATCATCCACCAATACGGGAACCGAGTCGGTCGAAAGCGAAGCCAGGTCCGCCACATTCAGATACCTGCCCTGTTCGGCGCGCAAGATACTTTGTGCGGCAGTGAAACCATCCACATTGAGCACGCTGAGCGAGATGGCGAAACCCAGGGCCGCAATCAGCGCGGCAAGTGCGAAGGCCCGCTCGCGGTGGGCTATTTCAAGCAGAACCACGGCAGCCAGCAAAAGGGCCAGCCAGATGTAAAAGACGTGGGAATAGGTTCGCAGACGAAAGAAGCCGTGGGCAAGTTCGTTCAATATGAGCCGCTGATAGGCCGAGACCAGGATGACCATGACCAAGGCGACCAGGGTCACACTCAAACCGGAGTAGGCCCGTTGCTGCGCTTCGCTCTCTCGCCGGGTGATCGTGCTCAGTCCGAGGATCATCAGCAGGCTCAAAAAGGCGACAGCCGCCAATTCGCCAAAGCCGCGGCGGGCATATTCGGAGTCGGTCAGGCCTCCGGTCCCGAGATTGACTTGACCGCCAAAGAAATAACGGAATTGAATGACAACAAAGGCGGCAAAGAGAATGATCACACTTCCCAGCACGATTGCAGTTTCGGTAAAGCCCAGGAATCGGGTGATCAGCGGCTTTTCCTCTCCCAAAAGCTTTTCATCCGCGCTTTGCGAGGCGGCATGCAGAAACACTCCCGCCAGCGAGTACGCAATGAGCAGAATATAGCAAAGCCGGAAGATGTATTCGGGGAGATTATCCAAATTGAAGAAAAGGTGGAGGAACGCATGGAGCTGGTTGCTGAAGATGGTATCGGCCGAGGCAAGCAGGGCCGCGAAGATGGCAACAATCGGAACGGCGATCGCAATCCCACGCAGGAGAGGCCAGAGCCTGGGTTTCCTGACAGGCCTTCCACTTGCGATCTGTTCGCGGCCAACTTCGCGATTGAACATAAGTGGCCGTGCAATCATGCTTCCCACAAGTTTCATGAAGCCAGATGCATAATCGGCCGTGCCGTACTTGAGCCAGCGTCCGCCCAGAAATGTATTTGCCATGACCCCCATCAGGAATAGCGCAAACACCACGCCCAGGAAGACGGTCATCGGTTCAGCACGGATGACAGGGATGGCTGCGAAGAACAAAATGAGCGGAATCAGCCACAATGTCCTGCGGGCAGGGCGCTGATGATTGATCCAAAGAAGCATGAAGCCGCCGCTCAGACAGAGTGCCACGAAAATCGCAAAATTTACGCCAAAGGATTGTTTCCAGAACAGAAGGTCAAACGCCCAGCCAAGCAGCATGGTCGTGAGCCAAAACAGATTGGGATTCTTCTTCATGGTCGTCTCCTCATCGTGGCCCCCACTATAGCAGACCGATTCTTGCGAAGTCTCTCAAAGACTCTCACTTTTCCTCCTTAATTACAGTTTCCTTAGAGTTTAATTCCGCCCATTGACATCCAATTCAAGGTATGTCATACTTCCAGCACTGGTCGGGGGATCCCATCGATTGCCATCCTTATAGAAAGGAGGAGGTGATGTCCAACATGGATAGTAGTATCAAACTCAGCGCTGTGGCATCCCTCCTCAAGTAATTAGGAAGCCACAGCGCGCCACGAATGCCATCCTTGCGGATGGCATTCTGGTTTAATGTCTCTGGAACCAAAGCCCTGCTGTGCCAAACCTGTTCATAAAGAAGCAGGGGGGACAGTCGTGTCGCGGGCCGAACGGGTCAAGCTGCTATTGCTGCTCCTGCCTCAAAAATCCCCCCGGCTGGAAGAAGCAGCCAGGACAAACCAGAAGAAGGATTCACGTAATGGCCCAAACTTCCGTTCATTATGAACCTCTGCCTGCAGGGGCAGCTTTTTCGATCGCGCAACGCAGAGCGCAACTTTGTTGTGCCCGTGTCCGTTGGTAAAATCCCTTGACTGCCCCCGTATTTGGAAGAGGTGTGTGCTTCATGAACGTGCATCTTTGACATTCACAATTATAATTAGCCCATGCCCCAACAAAAATCCCTGAAGTACACCGGCCCTACGCCCCCGCGCCGTTTGCTCGCCGGCATCGAGCAGATTGAATCCAAAATGGAGGAAGGCGACTACGAGACCGCAGGCAGTCTTCTGCACAGCCTGGAAGCGAAATTTCACGAGAATCCGATCCTGCAGATGGCCGCCTACAATTATTATGCGCAAACGGAGAACTATTTTGCCCTGGAATCCATTTGTCGTTCCCTTTATGCCGCGCACAAGCACGACCCGGATATTGCTCTTGCCACCGCGACCACCTACATGATGAACGAGCGTCTCGGCATGGCACGAAAAGTCTTTGTTGACTTTTTGCGCCGCTGGCCGGATCACGGCGACGCCACAGATATACGCAAAACTGTAGAGGCGCTTAAGAGCACCCTTATGGAGCAGGCCGAACCAAACGTTACAGAAAGCGAATTCTTAGAAGAGCTGATGGTGTTACATGATGAAGTTCGCTATGCGCTCGATCATCAGCTGTATTATCAGGGGCAACGACTTGCGGAACGGGTACGGGCGAAATATCCCACATTCACTCCGGTTATCAATAATCTGGCGCAAATTCATTATCTGCAGGGAAACTTATCAAAAGCCATTCAGATCTGCCACGAGGCACTGGCGCTGTCGCCGGACAACATCCACGCGCTGGCCAACTATGCCCGGATGCTTTATATCAGCGGCAACGAGACCGAGGCCAGAGAAGTTGTAGAAAGATTAAGGAAGTCCGAGGAGTCGGCCTCCGATAAATGGACAAAGATCAGCGAGACCCTTGGCTTCATCGGCGATGATCATAGTCTGCTCGAGCTATATGCCAGAGTCAAGGCGGCAAACCAGCTCAGTGATGAATATGTCAGCCCGCTGTTTTATCATCTGATCGCCGTAGCCTGTGCCAATGAAGGTAAAGACAAGGAAGCCAAAGCATTGTGGAAAAAGGCTCTTGAACTTGACCCTGAATTTGAATTTGCGCTCGAGAACCTAAAAGATCTCGGTCTTCCGAAATATGAACGCAATGGGGCATGGGCTTTCACGCTCCAATACTGGTTTCCCTCGCTTGGCAATGAAATGGAACGCGCCTTGGGCAGTTCAGGGAAGCAGGCAGAGAAGTTCATCAATGACTTCATCAATAACCACCCAGAAATCCTGCGGCTTGCGCCAGTTCTCTTTCAACGTCAGGACTCAGCCTCCCGCCAGTTCTTGATCGGCATCGCCGGATTCTCAAATAATGAAGAGTTATGTGCGGCAGCCAAGGAATTCGCACTCGGACAGAAAGGTTCAGATCAGTTGCGACTTGAAGCAGCTCAAATGCTTTCGAGGAACAAACGCCTTCCCAACGGACCGACACGCATGTGGATCAAAGGCGAATGGCAGGAGGCATTAATGTTCGGGTTTGAGGTCAACGGCGAACCAAGGCTTGACCTCCCTCAAGCCGCCATGGATATGTATCTTCAAGCAACCCAGGCGCTCAGAAATGAAGACGGCGCCAAGGCCGAGCAAATCCTGGAAAATGCCGTTAAAAGATATCCGAACAACCCCAGCCTGTGGAACAACCTGGCCGCCGCTTACGAGCTGCAGGGCAAATTCGACAAATCAGAGAAGATGGTGGATGCAGTCGTCGCCCGATTCCCGGATTACTTTTTCGGGATTCTTGCCAGAGCGCGCAGGGAAATGAATGGCGGAAACTACGCGGCCGCCCATGAATTGATCAATGGCGCCTTGCAGCGCCAATCGCTCCATTTTTCGGAGTATGAATCTCTGTGCATTATTCAAATTGACTTGTCGCTTCTGGAAGGACACAAAGACACGGCAAAGCAATGGCTGGACATGTGGGAAAAGATCATGCCCGATTCATCGGCGGTCAAAGCCTACAAACGCAAAATGAGGGGAAGGGTTGCTTCAAGCGGACCCTCGAGATCCAATCGCAGCAAAGTCAAGAAGCGGTAATCAAGTCAGACCGCTTTCATCACTCGCTGAGCTTGTCCGAAGAAGCCGGCGGATAAAGCAAGCGGCCATCCCAGGCGCCTGAACAGGCACAAATGTGAAATGGGCCTGTGGTTGGCCATAATTCTGGCCATAAGATGGACAGAATGCGCTGCGAGATCATGCTCGCCCCACAAGCCGTCGAAGACTTGCGCAATCTTAGAGCCAATATGCAGGCCGTCGTGCGCGACGGCATTGAGCAATATCTACGTCATCGGCCGGCTAGGACGAGTCGAGCCCGTATCAAGCGATTACGCGGCTTGTCGCGTCCACAATACCGCCTGCGTGCCGAAGACGTTCGGGTTTTCCATGACGGAGCCGAAAAACAAGTCGAGATCCTGGCAATCGTTCCAAGGAAGAAGGATGAGCGCATGACCAGAGATCAGGCGCTCCCGCCGAATCGGATGCGGCGCAGTTCTCAACTGTTGCTGAACGTGAAAGATAGGATGGAGCTCAGGGCAGCGGCGTCCCGCCTCGAGGAATTTGGGAAAACCAGGCGCGCCACGCATGCCATCCTGCGGGATGGCATTCTGGTTCATTCATCCCCGAACGAGATTCCCATGCCGCGCGCCGTGATCACCGCGTCCTCCTTGAGGTCGACTCTGCGGGGGACGGCCACTGCTTCCGCCAGGCTCACATCCGTGATCTGACCGGAGCGCAAAGCCACCATACGGTCGAAGCCGCCGCACACCGCGAGCCGGACGGCGGCCGCGCCGTAGCGCGTCGCCAGCCAGCGGTCAAATGCGGTGGGCGTACCGCCCCGCTGTAAATGACCCAGGACTGTCACGCGTGTTTCAAAGCCCTGCTTCTCAATGTAGTCCCCGACCATCTGGCCGATGCCCCCCAGGCGCGGCACGTAGATTTCGTCCCCGCCCCGCGAGAAGACCTGTGTGCCGCCCAGCGGCTCGGCTCCCTCCGAGACCGCCAGGATGCTGAACAAACTGCCACGGTCCACCCGCCGGCGAATCTTCGCGAGGACCGCCTCAAACTTGAACGGGATCTCGGGGATCAGGATCACATCCGCTCCGCCTGATATTCCAGCGTGCAATGCAATGAAGCCTGCCTCGCGTCCCATCAGCTCGAGCACCATCACGCGATGATGCGCCTCCGCGGTGGTGTGCAGGCGGTCAATCGCTTCGGTGGCGGTGTTGAGGGCGGTATCGAAGCCAAAGGTCACCTCCGTGCCGCCGATATCGTTGTCGATCGTTTTTGGAACGCCGATCACGGGTATTCCCTTTTGATAGAGTTCGTGAGCGATGCGCAACGTGCCGTCGCCCCCGACGACCAGCAAAGCTTCCAGGCCGGATTGTTTCATGGAATTGACAAGATCATCCGATTTGTCTACCGTCAGCTCCCGGCCATTCTGCATGACCTTGCGGGCAAACGGGTTTCCACGGTTTGCCGCCCCGAGAATGGTTCCGCCGCGGGGCAGAATCCCGCTCACCTCCTTCAATCCCAAAGGGATGATCCCGTGATCTTTTAAGAAACCGTCATAGCCGTCCAGCACTCCATAGACTTCAAAGCCGTACTGTAGGATCGCGGTTTTTACGGCCGCCCGGATGACCGCGTTCAGACCGGGCGCATCGCCGCCGCCCGTCAAGATTCCAATCCGTTTCATAGATCGTTCCTCCACAACCAGCAGCCTATTGGTTTCTATCATACTCCAACCGGGACTTTCTTGCTTTTCGTGGACAATCCCCATATAATCACCCCATGACACAGCCAAAGCCGGCCGACCGATACCAGACCCTGATGAAGTGGCTTCTTCCGATCGCGGCCATTATCGCCTTGGGCGCCTGGATTTATATTGCACCGCCCGGCCTGATGGGCAAACTGGACGCGATCGGTTACGCGGTTTGTCATCGGCTTTCCTCGCACTCGCTGTTTGTGGAGGGCATCCAATTTCCGTTGTGTGCCCGCTGCACCGGTGAGTTCAACGCGGCTGCCATTGCGCTGATCTTTCAGACCTTCCTCAGCCGAAAGAAAAGCCAGCTCCCCCCGCGCGGAATTATCGCTGTGCTGGTTCTCTTCTTCCTGGCCTTTGCGATCGATGGAAGCAATTCCTATCTGGCTTTGCTCAAGCAGAGTTACGGAAGCCCGTTCATGAAGATTCCGAATCTCTACATCACGGATAACGTGACCCGGGTCTTTACCGGAAGCGGGATGGGAATTGCGATGGCGTCTGTTCTCTATCCGATGTATAACCAGACGATCTGGCACCGTCCCGAAGGGAGGCCCGCGATCGAATGGCCTCAGTTCGGACTGCTGGTGGGCCTCGTGCTGGTGTTCGACTTCGGGGCGTTAAGCAATCTCGATCCGGTTCTATATTTCATCGCCGTCCTCAGCACGCTGGGCGTGCTGGCTTTGTTGACGATGGTTTTCAGTATTGTCTGGGTGATGATCATGAAACAGGACAACGCCTTCGATCATGTCCGCCAGCTCTGGCTTCCGGTCGTGGCCGGGCTGACCCTGGCTTTTATCCTGATCCTCAGCATTGACCTTTTCCGTTTCAATCTCACTCACACCTGGACCGGGTTCCCGGGACTGACCGGATAAGAGGCCGTGATGGAAGCGTTGCTTGGAATCTTCTCCGCCTTTGGGCTTTCAGCCAGTGCAGGCTTGAACGCGTATATTCCGCTGCTGGTGATCGGCGTGATTGCACATTACACCACGCTGGTCAAACTCAATCCGCCCTATGACGCGCTGGCCAATCCGTATATTCTGATCCTGATCGGGGTTCTGCTGATCATCGAAATGCTGGCAGACAAGGTTCCCGTTGCGAATCACATCAACGATCTGATCCAGACCTTCGTGCGGCCTGTGGCGGGAGCGATCGTGTTCGCGGCCAGCACCAACATCGTGACCGGCATCCATCCGATCCTGGCGCTGGCCTGCGGACTGCTGGTGGCGGGGAGCGTGCACGTGGTCAAGTCAGCGGCAGTCCGCCCGCTGGTGACAGCCACGACCGCCGGCGCGGGAAATGTACCCATCAGCATCGCGGAAGATGTCACCTCAACCGTCATGTCCTTCTTATCCATCCTCGTTCCGATCGCCATTGCCGTTCTGGTTCTGATTGCCATCGTGTTTATCATGTGGTGGTGGGCGCGTCGAACGAGGAAACGCGAAACCGCCTGAGCGCGGACATCAAAATCTTTGGAGGCCTCCATGAACGACCAAAATCAATCCATGAACTTCAACCCCGGCCCTGGTCCGACGCCGACCAAGAATAACAACACGACCCTGATCATCGCGATCGTCGTAGTGGTCGTTTTGTGCTGCTGTTGCATCGGCGCGGCGGGCGCCTACTGGCTTTGGAACAACGGAGACAAACTCCTGCAGCAGGGCACCGGCGCGATCTTGCAAATGCTGTAACAGATCCTGGCCGGCGATTTCCGGGCAGGCTACAATCTCCCAAATAATCGTTGAAGTTCGGCGAGTGCGGTGAATGCCTTTTCTCGTTCCGGATCACCGAGCGCCAGCTCCTCGAACTCGCCTTCGTCGAGCACGGTTTGTTTTCCATCGGCAGAAACCCACAGATCGAGTGCCAGATCCACATAGGCTACCGCCCCGTCCGTCAGGACGGCGGGCCGGCCGACGTTGCAATACCATCCCTTGAGTTTGCCATCGTCGCGATCGTAAACCTCGAAGATGTTATACCAGCGGTCGGTATAGTACGTCTCCACAAAACGATCGCCCTTTTTCAACATCACATCCACCATCGGCATGTCCGGACGATTGAAGAACGCTTCCAAGACCACGGCATTCGGTTCCTGACGCAAAACCCTCCCCTCGTACTGCCAGGTCACCTCCGCCTTCAGATTCTTCTTTTGAACTTTGACCGTCTCCTTCACGGCAAACACTCCAACTTGACCTTGATTTGGAGGACCTGCCCGATCTTGGGCCCGTCCTTCAGATAGAAATATGCTCCATTATCAAGCGTCACCTTGAATCGATCCTGCTGAAAGGCCACATCTGCCACGCGGCCCTGCATCTGGTTCGTCTCATTCTCCTCCGGCCACGGGCGCGCCAACAAATGGACCTTTTCGCCGACTTGATGCGGATGCCCGCAGGGCACGGAAAACAGACCGGCCTTCGTTTCGACTTTCTGACCGGCAACGATCCTGCCCTCCATCATATTTCCCAGTCCAAGAAACCGGGCCGCCCAAACCGAGCCCGGCTTCGACCACAGGCCCGCCGGAGTTCCTTCCTGAACGATCCGCCCGTCGTGCAAAAGCAAAACGCGATCGGCAATGGCAAAGGCTTCCGCCTGATCGTGAGTCACATAAAGGGCAGGGATTTGAGTTCGATGAAGGATGCCGCGCAGTTCGTTAAGCAGATCTTCACGCAGGGCGCGGTCCAGCGCTCCGAGCGGCTCATCGAACATCAACAGGCGCGGCCGCGGCGCCAGGGCGCGCGCCAAGGCAACCCGCTGCTGTTCGCCGCCGGACAGCCCGGTCACTTGGCGAGATTCAAAGCCCTGCAGGTTCACTAATTCCAAAACTTCCGCGGCACGCCTTTTGACCTCAGCGCTTTTCCAATTCTTCATCTTCAGCCCGAAGGCCACATTATCCAAAACATCCAGGTGAGGAAAAAGTGCGTAGTCCTGAAAGACCAGGCCGAAATCCCGCAGGTAAGGGGGCGTGGCGGCGAGGTCCGCTTCGTCCCAGCGGATTGCTCCCGCGTCCGCAGATTCAAGTCCGGCAATCATCCGCAGCAAAGTTGATTTGCCGCTGCCCGAGGGGCCAAGCAGGCATACCGTCTCCCCCGTTCCCACCCAGAATGAAATATTTTGCAGAAGCGGCTGGGCTTCATACGACTTGTAAATGCCGCGCAGTTCAAGCATCAGAATTCTCCCACGCCCGGCAGGCGCTGCTTTTCGATCAGCAGGATGCCAGCCGTGGTCAGGGCCATCAGCAGAGTCGCCATGGCCATGGCCTGGCCATAATTCAAAGCGCCGGGTTGAGACAGAAAATTATAGATGGCAATCGGAATGGTTGGATAATCGGGACGCGCCAGGAGGAGCGTCGCGCCGAATTCACCGAGCGAAATGGTGAATGCAAAGGTGGCCGCACTCAGAGTGGCATGGCTGAGAACGGGCCAATCCACGGTCTGCCAGACCCGCAATGGGGAGGCGCCCAGGGTGCTCGCGGCCTGACGCAACCGGTCCGGGATGGAGGCCAGGGCAGGTTGGAGCGCGCGGATCACAAATGGCAAGGCCACCAAGGTATGTGCCAGAGGAACGAGCCAGGGCGAAATCAACAAGCGGCCAAAGGTGATGATAAAACCCAGAGCAAGGGTCACGGCGGAGGCGCCGAGCGGAAGGATCAAAATCGGATCGAGTATTTTTTCAAGGCCACCCGGCCTGGCAAGAGCGGACGCGGCGGGAAAACCAAGCAGCAGGGAAAGGACAACCGTCGCGGCCGCATAACCCAGCGAATCGAGCGCAGCCTTGATCGGCGGGACGTAGAACAGCGTGCCGCGGCGATTGAAGAATAATTCCGTATAATAATCGATGGTCAGGCCGTAATGGACCTGCGTCTGCTGGCCGCGCTCCGCCTCGAGGCGGGAAACAGAACGCAGCGGGAGCGCAAGCATCGGGAGCACAAAGAAGGCAAAGAGCAAAATGCAGAATGCGAAGACGAAGGCTCGTTCCCCCGTGGTCCGGGCTTTGCGGTGGATCGTTGAACGCGGCGCAGTTTGAACCGTCAGGCGCGTCGCCAGACGGGTGTAGAGGATCGAAAAAGCCAAGGTGCACAGCAATTGAATGAATGCCAGCAATGCGGCCACCGGCAGGTGGAGCATTTGCAACGCCTGGATATAAATCTCCACTTCAAGCGTTGCAAATGCGGGACCGCCCAGCAAGAGGATGACCCCAAAGCTGGTGAAGTCGAAGAAAAAGACGAGCAGAGAGGCGGCGAGTATCGAAGGACGCAGCAGGGGCAGGGTCACCCTCCACCAGACGCGGCGCTCATTTGCACCGAGCGACCGGGCGGCCTGCTCCAATTTAGGATCCAGCCTGGAGAGCGCGCTGCTGACGACGCGGCTCACGATCGTGGTGTTATAAAAAACATGGGCCAACAGGATCGCACCCAGCGTACCGACGAATTGGATCGGCGGACGGCTCAAGGCGAACAGGTGGATCAAAGTGAGATTGATCCAGCCGCGTGGACCGAGCAATGCGTTGAACCCCGCCGCGACCACAACGGTCGGCAACATGAACGGGACGGTGGTCAGTGCGCGGAGCAGCGGCTTGCCGTAAAAATCAAAGCGTGCGAAGAGATAGGCCGAGGGCAGGCCGATCAGCAATGTCAGCACGGTTGATAAAAGGGCCTGGTAAAAAGTGAAAAAGAGGACGTGCAAAGCGAGTTGAAAATTGTCCGGGGTTAACGTTGAAGCGCCTAACCCAAATGCGAGGATGCGCACAAACGGATAAAAGAAAAATACGCCGAGGAATGCCAGCGGCGGGAGCCAGAGCAAGATGCGGTGAGAGGAGATTGAGTTCATTTTTCTGCAGGGGCCGCCCCTGCACAACGAGGACTAATGCAGCACCGCGCCCGTCCACGCTTGAACCCAGGCATCCCGATTCCTGGCAATATCGTCCGTGCTCAGCACGGCAGGCTGCGATGGAATCGGAGCAAACTTTGTGAACGCCTCGGGCAGGGGAATGTTCCGCGCCACCGGATAAACGGCCATCTGCCCGGGAACATCGGCCTGGAAGGATGCACTCAGCATAAAGTCAACAAATCTTTGGGCGAGCGCCGGCTGCTTGGTCCCTTGGAGGATGCCGACAAATTCGATTTGATGGAAGCAGGTATCGGGCCCGACCACGGCCGCGACCGGCGCAGCCGGGATGGGCGTGGAAGCGGACATCACATCGTAAGCCGGATCGGTCGCATACGAAACCACCATCGCCTGCGCGCCCTGACCGGAAGAACCGCTGAAGTTGGTGTAATAGGCGGTCTCCCATCCATCGACAACCGCCAGACCGTTCGCGCGCAGTTGCTTCCAATACTCCAGATAGTTCGGATCGCCAAAATGTTTGACGGTGGCCAGCAAAAAATCGAGCCCGGGAGACGAGGTGGCCGGATTCTCCATCACAAGCAGGCCTTTATATTCTGGTTTGATCAG
>DATJBI010000217.1:0-13137 GCA_035515435.1 Anaerolineales bacterium | reverse complement strand
CAGGCGCCTCGCCATTTCCGATGTTGTTTCCAACGGACCGCTGCCCCAGGCCTTGAAGGAGAATGTGGAAGCGTGGGGAGACTGTCTCGGCGGTGCATTGGAGATCAAGGAGTACACCCGGGGTTTGGAGGAGGCAGGCTTTGAAAACATCAGGATCGAGCCGAAGGACGCGGGGGGAATGATCCTATCCAAAATGCCGATCGGCGTTCCGTTCTCGGCCCTGATCACGGCCGCCAAACCGGTTTGAGGCTTCGTCCTTTGTTCCACCCCGGAATCCCCTGCCGTGCGTGGACCGTTCAGGGCTCCGGATAATGATGGACAAAGGTTCGATTTCGAAAGGACTGCATGGGCATACAACGGGTCTTGTTTCTTTGCACTGGCAATTCCGCATGCAGCCAGATGGCCGAAGCTTTTCTTCGCAAGTTAGGCGCAGGACGTTTTGAGGCACACAGCGCCGGTTTGGAACCGAAAGCGCTGGATCCGCTCACGGTGCAGGTGATGCACGAAGTGGGCATCGACGTTTCTGGTCAAAAATCCAAAGGGGTGGATGTTTATCTTGGAAAGGTTCTTTTTCAATACCTGATCACGGTCTGTGATGATGCCGAAAAGAATTGCCCGACGACCTGGCCTGGCGTAAACAAGAGAACCCATTGGTCGTTTGAAGATCCCGCCAAATTTGAAGGAACCGACGAAGAAAAGCTGGCCAGGTTCCGTCAAGTCCGGGATCGGATCGAGCGGAAGATCAAGCTGTGGCTGGCGGAGCAAGCGTGACGTTCGTCATGGCCTGTTGGTGACGGCGGCCCCTTACCGCCGTCACTTTTTTGGCTTACACTACATTCATAATTATGAATATAGGTGAACATCCCGTGGACGCGTACGAGATCCAAAGCAACCTTTTGAAAGCCCTTTCCCATTCCACCCGCCTGGCCATTCTCGATATCCTGCGGGACGGAGAACAATGTGTCTGCCATATGGAAGCCACTTTGGACCTGCGGCAGGCGTATATCTCCCAACAGTTGATGATCCTGAAGCAGGCCGGGCTCGTGGAAACCCGGCGTGATGGATTGAACTTGTATTACCGGGTCATCAAACCGGAGATATTCGCTGTCCTGGATAGCCTCCCTGCGGTCACCGGCGTCAGGGCGAAGCCGCCCAGGCACAAACATGCGAATGCAAACTGTCCCTGCCCGAAATGCAGTGTTGCCAGGAACCTTCCGCTTGAAGGGGTGAGGGTGAATAACCAGGGCTGACATCGTTCTTTTTTTGAAAGTTAATATTCAGTATATTGAATATAG
This sequence comes from Anaerolineales bacterium, assembly GCA_035515435.1. Lineage (GTDB taxonomy): Bacteria > Chloroflexota > Anaerolineae > Anaerolineales > Villigracilaceae > Fen-1038. The sequence goes on along the minus strand of DATJBI010000217.1, from coordinate 11,842 downwards.
GAGAAATATGACCACCCTTCCCATGCTTCCCAACAAGGCCAATATGCACAAAGCGTATCTGGCCGTCGCGCTTGGAATAATTTTTTGGATCATCGCCTACAGCCTGATCCAACCGTTGGCCAACTGGATCGCCTACAGTCTGCTGGCCCAGGCGCAGGGCTCCCACCTGGGCGACTCGCTGGCTTTCTTTTTCTATGATGTTCCCAAGATCATCCTGCTCCTGGGCGGCATGATCTTCCTGATCTCGCTGCTGCGCACCTTCTTCACCGCGGAGCAAACCCGGGCCTGGCTGGGCGGCAGGCGCGAGGGCGTGGGCAATGTATTGGCGGCCATGCTCGGCATTGTTACACCCTTCTGCTCGTGCTCGGCCGTGCCGCTCTTCATCGGGTTTGTCGAGAGCGGCATTCCGCTCGGCGTGACATTTTCCTTCCTGATCGCCGCGCCGACCATCAACGAGGTGGCCGTTGTGCTGCTCTTCGGCCTGTTTGGCTGGCAGGTGGCCGCGCTCTACATCCTCTCGGGGCTGGTCATTTCCATCATCGCCGGGGTCATCATCGGGCGGCTCAAAATGGAGCGGTACGTGGAGGACTTCGTCTGGCAGATGCAGAGCCAAGGGGAAGGTCTGATCGAGAAGCCGACTCTTCAAGAACGCATCGAACGCTCGTGGAATTCGGTCCGGGAAATTGTAGGCAAGGTCTGGCTCTACGTGGTGGCGGGGATCGCGGTGGGGGCTGGCATTCACGGCTACGTGCCGAATGCGGCGCTGGCGGGAATTATGGGCAGAGCGGCCTGGTGGTCGGTGCCAGCGGCCGTCCTGCTCGGCGTTCCGCTTTACTCGAACGCCGCGGGCATCATCCCCATCGTCAGCGCGCTCATGGAAAAAGGCGCATCGCTCGGAACCGTGCTGGCCTTCATGATGTCGGTCGTGGGCCTGAGTTTGCCTGAGACGATCATCCTGCGCCGTGTGCTCAAACCGCAGTTGATCGCCGTTTTCATCGGCGTCATTGCTGCGGCGATCATAATTACGGGCTATTTGTTCAATTGGATCATGTGACGGCATCTGTTCCCGCTCCGACCTGCTCCATCGGAGAGAAGAAAGGACAAAGGCCATGGACGTCACAACTGCTGGAACAGGCTGTGCGCCCGCCCAAACCATGTGCGGTATGTGCAATGCGGATGTCTTTAAGCGCTGCGTGCGCGTGAAAGACGGGCCACCAGCCTGCCCACCTGCTCCGGTCATGAAAAGAACGTTTTCGCCGAGCGCTGATCCTGGGCGCCGTTCTGAATTCTGCGTCACTGGCAGCGTGAGGCTCAAGCATGAAGAAATCGCTCCAAATTGTTCTTGAAGACACGGACCTCATGGAGTTAATGCGCATCCTGCTCGATGAAGATCCAGATGGTGCGCGGGTTTTCCTGCGAGAACACTTCAAAGGCAAAGCGCGCGGCCTGCTCGAAGGTGGTTGAAAGGTAATGATCGAAGTGCCCCCGTCGGGCACGATGCCAATTCAAAACACCCTGTTCAAGAAATGAACTATCTCGATTCGATTTCTCTTGTTCGTACACTACCCTGCCTGGCAGACGGGGAAAAGATCATCGTTACCGGGAAGCCTTCACGGATCCTGGACGATGTTCTCCCCCTTGTGGCAACCCTGCCGGGCCCGATCGCCTTCAATCCCGAGCAATGCATGTTGACCCTCCGCCGTGAGCCGGGTTTCCTTGCCCTCCAAAGCGAAGAGGTCCATATCACACAGGCAAAAGATATCAGTGAAGGGCTTGAGCTGCTGACCGCCCTGACAGAGAGCATCAATGCGGTCTGGGAGCATTGAGGCGAACTTGCCGCGGTCGAGACAGGCAAGCGCGCTTCGCGGCCGTTGGATATCTGGTCCCCTCGCCGCAGACCAATTGCAGGAAATGCGGCGAACAAACCTGCATGGCATTTGCGGCAGGGGTCCTTCAACAGAAACGTGTGTTGGATGAGTGTCCAGTCCTGAAGTTGGATGTGAATTTCGACGAACGCCGCGCGACACTGGCTGCAATGCTGTAGTTTTTTAGTAAATGACAATATTCTGGATAGTCATAAAAAGGAGAAAAAATGCTTACGATCAAAATTCTCGGCTCAGGTTGTGAAAACTGCAAGAGGCTGGCATGGCTGGCCGAACGCGCCGTCACCCATCTTGCCATCGAAGCCCAGATCGTCAAGGTGACCGAATATCCTGAGATCATGAAGTACAACGTCATGTCCACGCCCGGTCTGGTCATCAACGAGAAATTGGTTTCGGCGGGACGGATCCCAAGCGAGGCGCAGATCAGCAGCTGGATCGCCGAGGCGCTGGAAAAGGCATAATGGAGAGCGGCAGCGTCTCTGTGCCTCTGCCAGTCGTGGGACGCCTGTCCTTTCTGGACCGTTTCCTGACGCTCTGGATCTTTCTTGCGATGGCCCTGGGCGTGGGATTGGGATCGGTGTTCCCGGAGGGGGTGGCCTCTTTCAACAATTCCTTTTCGGTCGGAACGACGAACATCCCGATCGCGATCGGATTGATCTTGATGATGTATCCGCCGCTGGCAAAGGTCCGGTACGATGAACTGGGTGAGGTGTTTCGCAACTGGAGGATCCTGGGTCTGTCCCTCCTGCAAAATTGGATCGTTGGGCCGATCCTCATGTTTGGGCTGGCCATTCTTTTCCTGCGCGGATATCCCGAATATATGACCGGCCTGATCCTGATCGGCCTGGCGCGCTGCATCGCGATGGTCATCGTCTGGAACCAACTGGCGCACGGCGATACCGATTATGCGGCGGGCCTGGTGGCCTTCAACAGCGTCTTTCAAGTCCTGTTCTACAGCGTCTACGCCTATGTGTTCATCACCGTCCTGCCGACGTGGTTTGGGATGAAGGGCGCACTGGTGCAGATCACGATCGGCGAAATTGCCAGGACCGTGTTCATCTATCTCGGCATCCCATTCCTGGCGGGCTTCCTCACCCGATCGGCGTTGGTCAGGCTGAAGGGCAGGGATTGGTATTACACCCGCTTCGTTCCGAAGATCAGTCCGATCACCCTGGTCGCGCTGCTGTTCACCATTATCATCATGTTCAGTTTGAAGGGCCATTACATTCTCCAGCTGCCTCTGGATGTGGTCCGGATCGCCGTTCCATTATTGATCTACTTTGCCTTGATGTTCGCCCTCAGCTTCTTCATGGGCAGGGCGGCCGGGGCGGATTATTCAAAGACAGCCACATTGTCATTCACGGCGGCAAGCAACAATTTTGAACTGGCGATCGCGGTCGCCGTCGCTGTATTTGGCATTTCATCCGGACAGGCTTTTGCCGCCGTCATCGGACCGTTGGTCGAGGTTCCGGTGATGATCGGATTGGTAAACGTTGCCTTCCGGCTGCAAAAACGGTTCTATCCCCAGGTCTTGTGAGGGCGTACAAATTAAACGAATGAGGGACGGCCGCGCGGCCGTCCCTCATCTTCACTTGACTCTATTCTTATCCCGCCTTACGGCATCGTGCAAGTGGAGGTCTGGGCGGGTGTCCCGACAAAATTGAGGCTGCCCGCACCGTTATCCAGCATTGCCACGCCGCTCAGCGTCAGGTGCGGCGCGGTAACGACATCCGCACCGTATCCCACGTTGTTGACCAGTTCACCGCAGGTCAATGTCACTTTGACGCCTGCGCTGACATACACACCGTCTCCGGTGTAGGTGCTGCTGACGGTCCCCTGATTCCCATCGGCGTTCACCTTGGTCAGGGCCACAGTCCCGTTCGTAATGATATTGAGCCCGTCGCCGGCGTTGTTATTGAAGAAGCCCGAGCCGGTCAACGTCACGGTGGCCTTGGACGAACCGGTAAAGTTGTCCAGTAAGGCACCCGCGCCGTTCGTGTTGTCATTGGCGGTCACATTATTGACCTTGATATTGCCGTTGCTGAAGATAACCAGCCCGGCCGAGCCAATCGTGTCTACGCCGTCGAAAACCTCGGCATAGTTGCCATTGAACGTGCTGGCACCGTTCAGGGTGACGGTTTTGGCGGAATTCGCGCTGGTGTTGTTGAGATTTACCCCGGTGCCGCGAAAACTGCCGGTGATCCCGTTCCCATTGGCGCTCAGCGTCTGGGTGTTCACAGTGATCGTGCCGCCGCTCGTGACATCCAGGCCATCGTAGTAGTTGTTGTTGAAGGAATCGTTGCCGCTCAGCATGACACTGGAGGCGAACGTGGCATTATTGTTGGCGACAGATGCGCCGAACCCGTTGTTCCCATTGGCGCTGAGAGTGCTCAACGTGATGCCGCCGTTGGAGAAAACGTCCAAGCCATCCTTGCCGTTATCGTTGAAGGTGTTGTTGTTGGTCAGTGTGATCGCCTGGGCGGTCGATGCGCCGCTGTTGTCCAGATACGCGCCGGCGCCGCCGCCGTTGTTGGTCGCATGCAGGTTGCTGGCCTTGATCGCTCCAAAGCTAAGGACATCCAGACCATCGCCGCCGAGGTTGTCGGCCAGGACATTGAGTCCGGTCAAGGTCACCGTGCCTTTGGATTTAACCGGGGTGACCGCGGCATTTGAGAAGTCATTTTCCAGCCAAACACCGGTGGTCGTGTTTCCCATGGCGGTGACGTTATTTACCAAAATGTTGCCAAAGCTATAGGCATCCAGACCGTCAGAGCCGTTGCCCGAGGTAGTGAGGCCAGTGAGGGTTACGGTCGCTGGAGCCGTTACGGTGCACTGAGACGATAGGTTGGCCAGGCAGTTATCTACCATGACGCCCATTCCACCCGTGTTTAGGCTGGCAGTCACGCCATTTACCAGGATGGAGTGGGTTGAGAACACTTCCAGACCATCGCCGCCGGTATTACCGTTGAACTGGCTGGGATTGGCGAGCGTGCCTGTGACTGTAACCGTTCCTGTTCCACCCTTGTTGTCCAGGACAGCGCCCCCGATTGAGTTGCCGTTGGATTGAACGCTCATCAGGGTGATGTTCTTCGAGGTCGAGACCGTCAAACCGGTTCCAGTTGCTCCGGTGACCACGATATTGCTGATCGTCACCGAGTTGTTCCAGTTGGTGATGCTGATCGGCACGGTGAAGATGGAAGGATCCGCGACGGTCACAGTATTCATTGTATAGCCGTTCCATGCGCCCTTCAGCGTCAGCGTGAAGTTGGCCCAAGAGCCCAGGCTGTCAATGGTGGGATCGATGACGATCGGCAGAGTGGATCCGTCGTTGCCGGCATTTGCCACAGAATTCAGGATCCAGATGGTGCCGTTGGCATTCGGCTTCGTCGCCAAGATCGGGAAGCCAGTGCCCGCGCTGATATTGGATATCAAATCATACAGGTCGCCAAACGAGCTTGAACATCCGTTCAGTCCGGAGCCGAGGGGCTTCGAAACGCTGGATGGGCACCAGATCGGGTCACCGCTGTTCAGGGCGTCTTGCGCGGCCTGCGAACCCAGCGGCAGCTTGTCGCCCTGATTATCCAGAATCACAACCTTCGTTCCGCTGGGGACTTGTGAAAGGGAGTTCGAGGACGATCCCTTGTTGGAGGTTCTACCCCCCGTAGCTGAACCTGCCGGCGGCGGGGTGGAGCCGCTGTCTGCCAGAACGGGGACAACCATGAAGGCACTGATCGCCAGCACCAGCAGGATCGTCAATAGAAGTGAAGTATGTCGAACGTTTTTGTTCATCTTTATCATTCTCCTTTTTGTAGACAAACTTGGCTCTGTTACGGTCATAAACAGTCACAGCAACGAATTCCAAACTCGAAACGATCTGCCAGAACTGCGCTTGCTACTATCTACAGTCCAACACAAATTCCCGATAGTAGGGATAAAATGTGGGCAGGCCGGGATTCGCCTTCATGATCAAGGACTGCCATGCATCCGAAGCAAATTCTCCGTAACACCAGATCAGAATAAACATGCCGTATCGAGAGGAGAGATGACACTTGCCTGCTCTCCTCTCGAGTACGCTGGAAAAAAAGGTTTCTGAAAGTCAGGGGGCAAGCCTATTTGAACGTTGCCACATAGATCCCTGAGGCGTTTCCATCCGCGCAGGCCAGACCGCCGCCGGTTGTCGTGAGCAGGGAAGTCCAGGTGAGTAATGTCGGATTATAGAAGGCGATCGTCGTCGTGTGATTGGGAACGGCCGCAAAGCAGATCTGCACGGTTCCACCCGGCACCGAAGGCAGAACTGTAACGCCACTGTAGAACGTCACATTGCATCCCAATCGGACCGGATGCACCGGAACGCCGCTGGGCAGCGGGTGCACCAGAACCGCCGTGGCCGTGTCCCCGGGCGCCGTGACGAGAACGGTGATACTGCAGAATCCCTGCACGGAATATCCGCCGGTATGGACGAGGTCGAAGCCAACCGATGTGGGAGGTGCTTTCACCGTCCCAGGATTGCCCCCACGGGGCGCCGCTACGGGCGCTTGTGGGGCATTTGCGATCGCCGGGGTTTGGGCAGAATTAGCCCATACTATTCCTTCCCGCCCCACCAACACGACAGCCGCAGTCACAACAATCACGACCAGTACACGCAAAATTGATTTGGTCATCAAATTACTCCTTTCGAGTACTCGTTTGAAATCTTCCAACATCCTAGCACAGGCCTGCCAAACCGCAGTTCCGACTTTCCTCCGAGTTTATTTTGGAGCGAATACCACCTCCAGCTCGACATCCTGGGTGAGATCGGTCTTGATGAGCAGGTTGTCGGACTGGACGAGAGATCCGGCAGGCGCCGATAGGATGGCGGCCCCGGCAGGGAGGTGGATCCTGACCGTCAGGGGTATTGCCAGTGTCCCCGGCTGTTTTTGCACTTTCAAGCTATAAGTCATCTGCTTGGGATCGGGTCCGCTTGATATTACCCGGGGGGGCAGGCCAAAACGAAAAGATGTCTCCACGGTCTGGCCGCCCGGCACGACCAGCAGGGTACCATATCCCTGAACGCCAGCGATCTCCTCGTCGAGAGTATCGACCTGCGCCGGGACGGCCTGGTCCAGGATCATCCAGGCGGCTGGAATGGCGTGAGGGGTGGCAGCCAGAAGGGCTGATCCCTGCAGGGTATACACCCGCAAATAATTCCAGTAACAACGGTCTATGGCATACGCATTCTCCTGGTCACTCACTCCGTCCTGGAGGCAGGGCACGTTGGCAGCCGCGTGATTGGTATGGATCACATCGAGGGAACCAACAGGCTTCGACAAGTCGGTCAGGTCCACATCATAGATCATGCTCTTTTGGACGACCGCATTGGTCTTGTCATAGCCGACATTGGTATCCACGGCCATCAGAAAGTCGCCGGAGCCGGGCCGGACTGCCCCGTCCCAGCCGTGCCTCTGGATGACCGTGGTGACTTCGGGATCGTCGAGGAGCACCAACAGATGGCGTTCGTTCAGAGCCTGAAAGAAGGTGGTTAGCATCGCGCTCCAATTGATGCCGGGGTTGTTCAACAGTTTATTCAAAACCGCGCTTGCAACTGGATTAAGAAAAGCCTTGCGGTTCCAATCCGCCGGGGATGGCTCGCCAGCCGGAGGCACTTTGGCGGCACGCATGTAGGCGATCACGTTGTCTGCCGTGATCGGATAGGGTGCGCCCTCGACCTTGATCGGTCCCAGCACCTGCAAGAGCATAACCAGCAGGTGCTGATCGATCGCGACGATCCCGTCGACTGAATTCGCGCGGCTGTAGGCGTACAGGTCCTGGATGTATAAAGCCGAGGTGGGAAAATCGGTGAACCAATTGGCATCCCGCACCAGCAGGATGGGAATGTTCATATATTGATCCAGCTGCCAGGGCGCTTCCGGATAGGGCTTGGAAAAATTATCAAACGCGTAGGAATCCTCAAAAGACAAGCCGAGTACACTGCCGTTCAAAACGACGAATTTACCAACGGCCGTGATAAAACCGCCCGTGGCACGCAGTTCGTCCTCATTCTGTACGATGATCAGATAAGTCTGGGGCCCCTGGCTGCTTGCGCCCATCAGCTTTGGGAACGAGACGGCCAGCGTCAGGCCATCGTCAAGCGTGCCGAGATAGGGATCTATTTTCCGCACGATTAGATCGCGGACATCGGGAGTTAGGATTTGAACATCGATCTTCCCGCGCGCGCTGAGCGCCTGGTCCAAGACATTGCGGGCCTCGGTAAACTGCGGCAGGGCCTTGACCATCAGCGCGGTGATCTGTGGGGGATCGATCGGATCATTAGTGACCCCGATTACCTGCAGGAGCGGCTGTGCCGCCTGATATGCTTCATCAAGCGAGGTGACCAGGTCATCGGCAAAATCAAGAAGTTGCGGGGCCGATGCCATATCTCCGCCGTAGAGGGGCACCCAACGCAGGTAGGGTGCCGCCCAGACAATAGGCTGAACCTCGCTGCGCAAAGAATCGAGATCCTGCTTCAGGATCGGCAGCGCGGGCCCGGCCTGCTCGATGGTCTCCTTGCTTGGCGTGGCTCTGGCCAGGCTTTGCAGCTGGGAAACATCCTGCTTGACCTTATCCAGCATGGTAATGATCCGCCAGGCTTTTATGCCGCCATAGGTCACAGCTGATAATGCCAGAACTGCCACAAGCACTATCAACCAGCGGACCAAAGCTGGCCTTCCATAATTCCGGCGGAGCAGGGAATTGGTGGAAGGATGCGAATTGGCCGGGGAGGTCGTCGTCGTGCCCCCGTTTTTCCTGGAGGTCTGCCGCAGAATGGGGGAGGGCTTGGAACTTGACAGGCTCAGGTGCCGTTCGCGGGTAAGGATGATCTCGGTAAGCCTTTGAATGCCCTTTGTGTGCCAGTCGCTGATCGTGCTGTCCGGACCAGTTTCCGGTTCATCCCCTACGAGTTTATGCGATCGGACCGTTTCATCCGACAGTTTTCCCCTGGAGCCCCTTTGCAAAAAGAGCAGAATGGATTGATCAATGCTTCCCCAGCCATCCCGGAGGGACGTAGGATAAGGTGTCCCAAAATAGAGCGGGGCAAAGTATTGGGCCGCCAGGATCCCAAACTCACCCCAGCGCGTATCCAGACGTTTTCCGCGCCGCGGCGGCGCGCTTGGCATCAATCGAGGAAATAAGTCCCCAATGGCGAATATGAGTTGTTGGCCGGGGCTTTTTTGGGATAGGCCGGGCAGGGTTTCGGCTGCGTTCCTCACGAAGAGACTTCCCGTCCACGGATGGGAATCCAACAGCTCGGGCTGATCGATCTTCTTCAGGATGTCTTTTAGGATCTCGGGAGATGTTCTCTTCGGCTTGTTCAAAATCCGTTCACCTTCATTCTATGCCGCGGCGTGCAAGGTTTTGGCGAGCTTACAGATCTTCTGATAGCCGCGGTCTATAGTGTCCTTGAGCTCACGCGCGATCTTGTCCGGATCCACGTTGTTTCTTGCTGGATCCTTGATGTCATACACGGCATCGTCTACTACTTCCGAGATGAGGTAGACGTGACTCCTGACGGATGGGAACTCGCTCAGGATCGCCTCCTTTTGCCCCGCTTCCATGACCAGGATCAGGTCGTAGTGCGAGAGTAGAGATCCCTCTACCAAAGTCGTGGTAGTTTCAGCCAGGTCTACGCCCAGACCTTGAGCCAATTCGTGTAAGCGCCGGTCGATAGGGAGCCCCGGCACGGTCCAGGTGCCCGCACTGGCTACCTCCCATTTGCCCCGGCGGTTTTCCTCCTGCAGTTTGCTCTTAAAAATAGCTGCAGCAAGGGGGGAACGAAATTGATTGGCTGTACAAACGAACAGGATGGATGGCATTTGGGATCAAAACTCCAAGTCAAGCAATGCAAGCGCCGTTAATAATCGAGACAATCAGCTGGTTTGCTCAATTAGGCGGTAACAGTCGTTGTGGGAGCCCAGATGGCGGCTCGCACAATGGATGGAATCAACGATGCATTCAAGATTGTGATCGTGCGGAATAGACGATTTGTGCGTGAAGCGATTTAATATAGTATGACTCACTGAATAAGTTGCTGCATCAATACGCACCTTGTTGCCAGAAAACGATCTTTATGGTCTTGACCAGGATATAGATATCCCACCATACCGACCACCGTTGTATATATTCGCTATCCAGTTCAGCCCTGCGGGCAAAGGTCGTGTCGTTTCTACCCGAGACTTGCCATAGTCCCGTCATTCCTGGCGCAACCTGAACATATTCTTTGAAATGGACACCATACAGTTCGCGCTGAGTCGGCATCATTGGCCGCGGGCCAACCAGGCTCATTTCACCGATCAATACATTCCAGAGTTGAGGTATTTCATCGAGACTGAATTTCCGCAAAAACCTTCCCACTCCTGTGACGCGCGGATCGTTTCTTAATTTCTGATAGCTATCCCATTCTTGTTTCATTGAGGGATTGTGTGCCAGCATTTCCGCCAATCTTTGATCGCTATCAGCATACATGGTGCGGAATTTAAGCGGGCTAAATATTTTCCCGTTCCGACCCAAACGCTCCTGGCGGTAAAACGCGCCGCCATGTGAGTCAAGCTTGAGTAATAAGATTGTCAATCCCAGGAAGGGGGATAGGAAAAGCAGACCCAAAAAAGAGCCTATTACATCGAGTATCCGCTTCAACACCTGTGCCCAAAAGTCAAGCAAGTTGTTCATAACCTGCAAGCCCAGGATGTCCGATAAGTCCAGCGATTTCAGACTGTTCAATGCATAACTGCCATTCCTGCCTTTAACGAGAATGATACGTTGGAAGACAAAGCGATAACGGTCAATGAGCGCATCGAGGCTATTGAGATCGTCGATCAGGACCAGCACGGTATGCAATGACATCTGGCTGGCGTATCCTTTAATCTGCTCAATGGATAGCAAGGACTCAGACTTTGAATCGGCCTGCGAAAAATACTCGTCCCTAAAAACAGCCACTGGCCTCAAACCAAGCTGAAGATTGGTCGTAAAGTATTCAGCCAAAGCCAGATTCCTGCGCAGGTCGCCGATGACGGCAACCGGTTCCCCCCATAGATTTAGGCGGATAAATAGTCTGCGTACAACATATCGGCCGGCGGGAACAAGGACCAGACTAAGAATCCAAATAATAAATAGCATTAGCCGCGAGTAGATGGACGTGGTTTTTAGCAGGAACGTGACGCCAATCAGAATCAGAAACGCAAAACTGCTACTGCTGACAATATCACGCAGTTCGTCGACGTAATTCGATCCCACCGCAGGGTATAGCCCCTTGCGGAAGAATGCGATTCCCAAGGTAAGCGCAAGCAGGATAAAAATCTGCCTATAGTATTGATCAAGGACGACCCCGGGCAGCCGGCGAGCCTGCAGCGCGATAAGAATCGCTACGAACAGTCCCAGCAGATCCGAGGCCAGTAAGATACACCCCATCCAAAGGCGACCGTGCAATTCCAGGATTTGCCGGGGACGCTGAATCGGCGTGGTAATCGGCTCAATATTCCTACCAGTGATGAAGCCTTTTTTGATTGTCTTTTCCATTTAGCTTAAGCAGAGCACTATGACTGGATCCTACCCCCAATGTGTATTTTCTTCGCTATCTAAATAAAACCAGGAAAGTCATTCGGTAGAACCAATAATGGAAAGTGTCAGGCTTGGAGTCTGATTGAGAGAATCTAGAAAGGAGCAAACGGCTTCGACAAGTTTCGAGATAGTTTTGAGCAAATGATTGTGAGTGACTTTACGACGGAGGTGCTTCCACAGAAGTTCAATGAGATTGAGTCAGGGTGAGTACGTGGGCAACGCAAAAAGAATAAGTTGATCAGCATACTGTGCGAGGAACTTCCTGGTCTTCTGGCTGTGATGAATGATGAAGTTGTCAACGGTTAATACAATTTTCTGTCCGCGATACCAGACGCCTGAGCGACGGTTTGCATGAACTGCTCCACGAA
>DATJBI010000216.1:0-24674 GCA_035515435.1 Anaerolineales bacterium | reverse complement strand
CCGCCACGCCCATATCGGCATGGCAAATGATATGCGTTTATCCATTCTTCGAGAAATGCTGGGGTTGAAGATCGCGCGCGGCTTGAGCGCGTTTGCGAACCATTTCGCTCGATTCACCCGCACGATCACTCCGCAGCTTTTGAAACTCGACACGCGGGACTTCGACATGGATATCAATGCGGTCCAATAGCGGACCGGGGATTCGTCTTTGATATTTCATAATCATGATAGATGAGCATGTGCAGGGCTTCTGGACATTCAAATAGAATCCACAAGGTTAACGATTGAGCGTCGGCGATCGGTCACTTCGGCAGCTACCCTGGACCAGGAGTATTTCACGGCCGTCTCGGGGCTGTTCGATCCGCCCACGGGCGTCCCTTCTGATGATCATGAAAGTCGTCCGGACCAAGCAGGCCCTCATTCCGCCAGGGCACGCAGGGCCAATGCATATGATTTCGCTCCAAGCCCGCTGATCTTTCCCCGGCAGACGGCCGAGATCAGCGAAGTGGCCCGGAATTCCTCGCGGGCGTCGATGTTCGATAAATGCACTTTGATCACCGGGATCGCAATGGCCGCGATCGCATCGCGCAGGGCAACCGAGGTGTACGTGTATCCTCCAGGATTGAAGACCACGCCGTCGGCCCAGGTGCTCGCCTCCTGCAGGGCGTCGATCAAGACACCCTCGCGATTCGACTGCCGGCACCTGACCGCCGCACCCAGCGACTTTCTGGATTCGATCAGTTTGGCATTGATCTGATCGGGCGTCCCTCATCCATACCTGTGCGGTCGGCGCGCTCCAGCAGACCTAAATTCGGGCCGGGCAACCTGAAGATCTCATCCATCCTCCAGCACACTCTCCAAATCGGTCACGTCCAGCAATTCGACCCTTCCGATCTCCACGGGCAGGGCAAACCGTACTACACCCTTTGATCTTTTCTTATCCATCTGCATGGCGCGGATCAGTTCGTCACGCGGTAACCCTCGTGGAATCTCACTGGGCAGGCCCAACGCGGACAGGGCCCCCGCCACCACTTCCGATAAGCCTTGGGTGGCCACCTTCAACCGTTCCGCCAGCTTCGCCTCGGCCGCCATCCCGATCGCCACGGCTTCGCCGTGCCGCAGTTGGAAGTGACTCACCAGCTCGACCGCATGTCCAACGGTATGACCCAGGTTCAGCGAGGCGCGCAATCCCTGCTCGTACGGGTCTTCTTCGATGATTGCCACCTTCACTGCCACTGCCCGTTGGACGACTTCCTCAAGATTGGCTTTGATCCAATCCAACCCATGCCCGCACAATGCAAATAATTCAGGATCGGAAATGATCCCATATTTAAGCACTTCCGCCATGCCGGAAATAAATTCCGCGCCGGGCAGAGTTTCCAACAAGTGCGGATCAATCAGCACAAACCTCGGCGGGTAAAACGAACCGATCAAATTTTTTCCTTCGGGCAGATCGAATCCAGTCTTGCCGCCCAAAGAGGAATCCACCATGGCCAGCAGCGTAGTCGGCACCCCCACCCAATCTATGCCGCGCATGAACGTGGAGGCGGCAAAGCCTGCCAGGTCGCCGATCACGCCGCCGCCCAGGGCAATCACTGTGCTTTTGCGTTCCAGCCCAGCCTCGACAAATCCACGCCAAAGTTGAATCACGGTGTCCAGCGTCTTGTACGATTCGCCCGCTCGAACGGTCAGCAATTTTGGGTAAAGGCCGGAAGCGGATAATCCATCCAGCACCGGCTGTGCGTGGAATTTCGCCACGTTCTCATCGGTAACGATCAGCGGGTTCTCCATCGAAAAATCCTTCAGGCTGGAAACATCGTCCATCACGACATCGTACTCCCCCATTGCGGAGAGATGGTGCCGCCCCGCAGCCATTTGAGCCTGGCGGGCTTTTTGTTGGGCAGATTTCCCGTCCACCGGGATTCTTAATGGAAACGACGCATAATGCTCCCGGCGCATTTCCAGCAGAGCAGAAAGTCTCGATCTTAGATCTCCGGCCAGAAGCGGACGTTTTCGATCGTTGCTTTGCAGGCGTTCAAGCAAAGTGGTTGGTTCTGCCATGAGCAAAATGATCTTTCCGTTGTTTTCGGCCAGCATGCGATTCTCATGCCGCAGTAACGCCCCGCCGCCCAGAGCGATCACGCGCGGGCTCTCGTTCACGGCTCGTTCCAACGTCTCCGTTTCCAGGTTGCGGAATCCCGCCTCACCCTGTTGTTCCACGATTTGCGGAATGGCCTGCCCGGCCGATCTTTCTATTTCAAGATCGAGGTCAACAAACGGCCAACGCAGCCTCTCCGCCAGCACCTGGCCGACCGACGATTTTCCGGCCCCGGGTGGGCCGTAAAGAAAGATATGTTTCATCGTCATTCCCAAAAAACGTGTGAGGTGTTATCCATCTTCAGATCTTCGAGCCGCGCCTTGCGCAAGGCCGCAAAGCGCGGCAGCATTTCACCCAGCGAGTCGCCGCCGAGTTTTTCGATCAGCGCGTCTGCCAGAACGAAGGCGGCCATCGATTCCAGGATCGGCACGGCACGCGGCACAGGGCAAAAGTCCGAACGTTCATATTTCGTCGGAGATTCCTGCCCGCTCGCCAGGTCCACGGTGTGCTGGGGGGTCAGGGTCGTTGCGATGGGTTTCATGGCGGCGCGCATCACGATCGGCTGTCCGTTGGAGATCCCGCCTTCGATGCCGCCCGCGCGATTGGTCGAACGCTGGAGGCTCGAGCGTTCCAAAGTCATCGAGTCATGCACCTGGGTCCCCAATCGTCTTGCATTTTCAAATGCATCTCCGAATTCCACGCCCTTGATGGCCTGAACGCTCATAAGCGCCATGGCCAGCCTTGCCTCGAGGCGTTTATCCCATTGCGAAAAAGAACCAAGCCCGACGGGGACGTTCAGCGCGACAATTTCCAGTATGCCTCCCAGGGTATCTTTGGCACGGATGATCTCCTCGAGTCGCCCCCGCATCTTTTCGGCCGCGGCTTGATCCGGACAACGGACCTCATTCTGCTCCGCCGCTTCAAACCGGACCCGATAATCGGCTGCGCTTAATTCCGCTTCCACCTCGCCGATGGATCTCACATATCCGCCAACGGTGATCCCAAATTGCGCCAGAAAGTGTTTGCAGACCGCACCCACCGCGACGCGCACTGTTGTTTCCCGGGCGGAGGCGCGTTCCAGGGCGGGGCGCAGATCCTGATAGGCATATTTCACGGCGCCCGTTAGATCGGCGTGGCCCGGACGCGGCGCGGTCATCGGTTCGACGGCCCTGGCCTTCCACCTGGCATGATCCATGTTTTGCACGAGTACCGTGATGGGTGCGCCGGTCGTTTCGCCCGCCATCACGCCGCCAAGAATCTGCACAGAATCCCTTTCGATCTTCATTCTTGCACCGGAGCCAAAGCCCTTTTGGCGGCGTGCCAGCTCAAAGTCAATGATCGCCGCGTTAAGCTTCAGTCCCGCCGGCATTCCGTCGAGGATGGCGGTCAAAGACGGACCGTGAGATTCACCTGCAGTTAGAAATCGAAGCATACCTTCTCCCAAAAAATCATTGATCGACCGAATCGAACAGGATCTCGCGGGAAGGCCGGTATCCTGTCCAAAGCTCGAATGCCAGTGCAGCCTGCTCAACCAACATGCCGAGTCCGGCAGTCGCCTGGAGTCCCGCGGCGCGAGCCTCTTTCACGAATTTTGTCTCCCGCGGGTTGTAGACCAAATCATAAACGAATGTGGCTGGAGGCAAAAATACCTTTTCAGGCAGGAGAGATTGACCGGCATTTGGCTTCATTCCGACCGGGGTGGCATTTATGATGAGTTGAAAGTCCGAGGCCCGGAAATTTGAAGGATGGAGTTCGACCGCTTTGGCATTTTCAATTTGAACGGCAAATGCCAGAGCCTGTTCCCTGCGGCGGGCGGCCACCGTGATGTTCCATCCGTCGTTTGCCAGAGCGTACACCACGGCGCGCGCCGAACCTCCTGCGCCCAGAACCAGCGCGGACCTTTCCCTTCCCAATTCCCGGTTTCCGATGAAGTGTTTTAAGTCCGCAAAAAAGCCGGGAGCATCTGTGTTGTCACCCGTAAGTCTACCCGCACGCATATAGATTGTATTGACCGCGCCGATCGCCTTCGCAGCCGGCGTCAGCTCGTCCAGAAATCGGACAACGGTCTGTTTGTACGGGATGGTAACGTTAAGCCCGGTGATTTCCCCGGAGCGGACGCGCCCCAGCAATTCTTCCAGACCCTGGGCGCGATCGGGGGGAACGGGAAAGAGAGAATAATCACCCTGCAGGCCGCAGGCCCGGAGGGCAGTC
Source organism: Anaerolineales bacterium (assembly GCA_035515435.1). Classification (GTDB taxonomy): domain Bacteria; phylum Chloroflexota; class Anaerolineae; order Anaerolineales; family Villigracilaceae; genus Fen-1038. The sequence continues at coordinate 20,365 of DATJBI010000216.1, read as the reverse complement.
CAGTGAATCTTCGGCGATAAACTGTGCTCCAGGGGGTAACCGAGAAGACCAAGATGGATCATCGCAGCGTCCCCAACACATCAAAGTAATTCGGAAAGGTTTTTGAAACACAGTCCGGGTTTTCGATGGTCACGCCATCCAGCCGCAGGCCGATCAGGGAAAAAGCCATCGCCATGCGATGATCGGCGTAGGTTTGAACAATGGCGGGCCGGAATTTCCGGCACGGGTAGATCGTCAGGCCGTCCGGATGTTCATCGACTTGAACGCCCAGCCGCGCAAGTTCGGTGCAGGTCGCGTGGATGCGGTCAGTCTCTTTGAGACGCGCCGATGCAATACCGTGGATCCTGGTCGGCGATAGAGCAAACGGAGCGATCGCCGCCAGCGTTTGCGCGGTATCGGGCATATCGCGCAGATCCGCATCGATTCCCGAGAGAGTCCCGCCTCCAGTCACCTCGATAAAATCATCGCCCGCCGTGATGGGACAGCCCATTTGTTGCAAGATATCGAGAAAGGCAAGATCCCCCTGCAGCGATCTGCGCGAGATGTGTTCGACACGAACCGTCCCGCCGCAAATGGCGGGCGCGGCAAAAAAATAGGATGCCCCCGACGCATCGGGTTCGATCGCATAAGTGGGAAGTGACGCATATCGGGCCGGATGAATAACAAACCGCGAATAGCCTTCGCGCTCCATGGTGAGTCCGAAGTCCCTCATAATCGCGATCGTCATATCCACGTAGGGTTTGGAATTGAGTTCGGTAATCACCTCGATTTCAACCGGCCGCCGCGCGTATGGTGAAACCATCAATAAAGCCGAGAGGAATTGCGAAGAAATATCTCCCGCGATCCTCGTTTTGCCGCCGCGCAGACCTGAGGCTTCTATTTTCACCGGCGGACAACCGTTCACCGTTTCAAGCTGCCCCCCGAGGGCGCGGAGCGCCTCGACCAGACCGCCCACCGGACGTTCCCTCATGCGCGCCTCGCCGTCCAAAATATATTGTCCCGTTCCGAGCGTCAGGAATGCAGAGAGAAACCGTGCCGCGGTGCCTGCATTGCCGATGAAGAGTTCGGCCCTGCTGGCCGGAATTTTTCCACCCAAACCGGCAACGCCCATCTCAGAGTTTGCTTCATCTACCCGAACATCGAAGCCGAGACCCTGCAGTGCCTGGACGAGGTAGCATGAGTCATCGGAGAAGAGCGCGCCCCTCAGGCGCGTGGTTCCAGTGGCAAGTGCGGCGATCAACAACGCACGGTTGGTCAGCGACTTGGAACCTGGCAGGCAGACGGCTGCCTGCAGAGGGTGCGGGATGGGTTTGATCTCAAGCAGGGTCATTGGATGAGCGTATGGTATCTGCTCTGCGCTTTCTTCAAAGTGAGTTCAAGCTGCGGAAAATTGTCCGACGAAACTGCCGATTCGATCTCAGCAAGTTCGGTTTGAAACTCGTGCAGTGCATGCAGAACATTTTCGCGGTTGGACTGCAAAACGCCCAGCATCATGGACGATGACGTGCCCGCGAGCCTGCTTGTGGATCTGAAGCCGGGGCCGATGCACAAAGCGGCCTCGCCCGGCGCGGCAAGTGTCAGCGCGGACGCAAGCAGGAACGGCAGGTGACTGGTGGCTGCCAGAATACGGTCATGTTCAGACGCATCGAGAACGGTTGCTTTCGCGCCTACAGCTTCAATGATCTGCCTGGCCGCAGAGAAAGCGCGCCCTGTGGTTCGCTCCAGCGGCGTTAACAGGAATTGCCCGCCGTCATACAGGGTCCGTTCGGCGTTGGCAAGCGAGAGCTTTTCCTTTCCGCAGATCGGATGTCCGCCGATCGGATCAAATCGGGCGGGTAAACGCGCCATGGATTGAACGATCAATTGTTTGGTCGAGCCGAGATCAAGCACAATACAGGGCTTGGGCATCAACGAGGGCAATTGTTCGAGCAGGCTCAAAATCGCGGGCACGGGCGCAGCCAGAACGACAAGATCGGCTTCGGGTAAAAGCCTGGCGGGGTGGCTGTCGGCCGCGTCCACGATGTGTTGACGGCAGGCCAGTTCGAGCGTAGCCTGATGCGGGTCGATCCCAAACAGCGCCGCGCACTTTCCCTGCAGCGCCAGTGCCAGCGAGCCGCCCATCAATCCCAATCCAACGATTGCGATCTTCGATCTCGACAGGAAAAAGTCGTCCTCGTCAGGCATTTCACACCACGGAAGTCTGCACGGCGGCGAGTTTCCGCCCCATGACCTGTGCGATCTGTCCAACCTGCCTGACCATCTCGGCAAATTTTTCAGGGCGGAGCGATTGCTTGCCGTCGGAGACGGCGTGGGCAGGATTGGGATGCACCTCCACCATCAGCCCGTCGGCGCCGGCGGCGATGGCGGCGCGGGCAATGGATGCGACGTAATCCGCATGGCCGGTGGCATGCGACGGATCAAGAATGACCGGCAGATGCGTCAGATTTTTTAGGACCGGGATCGCGTTGATGTCGGTGGTATTGCGGGTGGCGGTTTCAAACGTGCGAATGCCGCGCTCGCACAACATCACCTGTCTGTTGCCGCCCGCCAGAATATATTCCGCGGACATCAACAGTTCTTCGATGGTTGCAGAGAGCCCGCGCTTGAGGAGCACAGGTTTTTGCGTCTCTCCGATGGCGCGCAGGAGGTTGAAGTTCTGCATGTTGCGCGCGCCCACCTGAAAAACATCAACACAGCGGACCATCAGATCCAGCTGTGTCTGCGACATGATCTCGCTCACGATGGGCAATCCGGTCTCCTGGCGCGCATCGGCCAGATATTCCAGACCCTCTTCGCCGAGTCCTTGAAAAGAATAGGGCGAGGTGCGCGGCTTGAAGACCCCGCCGCGCAGGGCGGACGCCCCCGCCTCTTTCACTGCCTGAGCCGTCTCGATGATCTGGGAGCGGCTCTCCACCGAACACGGTCCGGCAATAATGGCGATTTCCTCGCCGCCGACGCTGAATCCATCGAGCGGAAAGATCGAGTTTTCGGGATGGAACTGCCGCGACGCAAGTTTAAATGGCTGCGTAATGCGCTTGACCATATCCACGCCGTCCAATCCCTCAAAAATATCAGTGGGAATGTTATGCGCTTCGCCGATGGCGCCGATGATCGTCGCTTCAACTCCCTGGGAAAGATGAGCGTTCAATCCTGCGGCTTTGACATGTTCGATCACATCCTCAATTTGCTCCGGCGTGGCGTTGGCCTTCATGATGATCATCATTCTGATTTTCTCCTCTCGCTATCGATAAGATCGGGGCGCAGTTTAACCGCCTCACGCAAGTACATGTGTTTGATCTCGTTTTGCGGCTTGTCCGTATTCCAATGGATCAAAACACGAATACACAACGGCAAACTCCCATCCACAGGGATTTCGCACGCACACATTATCGGGACCTGATCCCAGCCGATCTGACGCGCCGCGAGCGCAGGATAGGCCGACCGGATGTCTTCGGTCACAGTGAAGTACGCGGAGGCAATGTCCGCCGTCGCCAGGTCCGGGTTGGCATGCAGAATTGCATCGAGCAATTCCTTCGTTGCGGAAAGGATGTTGCCCTTCGTGTCCAGTTCGATTGTGGTCGCGCCGCGCACGCCGCGTGTGGTCATGGGCTTCTCCTGATCGCCCCCGGGGCAGTCCCCTCTTGCAACGGGGGGAACACAGGGGGCGGGGTAAACAAAAAGAGCGGGACCGGTTGGTCTCGCTCTTTGAGTACAGATAAATCACTCTGTCTGCTTAAGCGCCGCCAACGGCAGCCGAATCCCGGGGGCCGTAGAAGTAGTACGCAAAATAAAAGCGGACAGTCGCGAACATATTGGGGCGTATTCTATGCGAGAGTGATGGATTGGTCAAGAGGCAAATCAGAGGCAAAATCAGAGGGAATTCATTGACACGCTACGGCCCAACCAGGGATTCATCTCAATGCGCTTCGGAACTCCGCCGCAAACCGTTTCGCGGCTTCAACCGGCTTTTGACTCGTCCCGATCGTTCTCACGCAAGCCGTCCCGACGATGACTCCGTCTGCAAGTTTTCCAACCTGCCTGGCTTGTTCAGGCGTGCCGATGCCAAATCCCACGCAGACCGGCGCGGACGTGTGTTCACGCACACGCTGGATCAACCCGCCAAGACTTTCTGAAACCGATTTGCGTTCGCCCGTCACGCCAGTGACAGAAACGAGATAAATAAATCCTTTTGCATTGCGCGCGATCATTTCCATGCGCTCGTTGGAAGATGTCGGCGCGAGCATTGGAATCAACGGTAATTCGCCTGCCACCGACCGGAATTCTCCTGATTCCTCCATCGGTAGATCCGGGATAATGAATCCATCCGCGCCCGCTTCATTCGCATCCCGGACGAATTTTTCCAGGCCGTATGCCAGCATGGGATTGTAGTAGCCCATCAGGATCAGCGGAATATCCACGCCGCGTTTGCGGATTTCTTTCACCGCTTCGAGCGATTTCTTGACCGTGATCCCTTTTTCCAACGCAACCTGCGTAGCTTGTTGGATCACGGGCCCATCCGCCAGCGGATCGGAGAATGACAACCCGGTTTCGATCAGGTCCGCGCCATTTTTGGCAAGTGCTTCGATGACATCGATGGAGGTATCCAGATCAGGATAGCCCAACGGGAAGTAAGGCATGAAAATGGGTTCGTTGGCAAAAGCAGATTCAATTCGATTCACGGATTCCTCGATTCGGGATAATTCGATACCCGATATTCGATTATCAAATTATCCCATACCGCCCAGCTCTTTGATCACAGTATTCAAATCCTTATCCCCTCTTCCTGACAAATTCACCAGGATGATCTGATCTTTTTTCATCTGCGGGGCGCGCTTGATGACTTCCGCCACGGCATGCGATGACTCCAGGGCCGGGATGATGCCCTCCGTGTGACACAAGACCTGGAAGGCATCCAAGGCTTCTGCATCTGTTGCGGAAGTGTAAAAGGCGCGCTCGGTATCGCGCATCAGCGCATGCTCCGGCCCGACCGCCGCATAGTCCAGCCCCGCAGAAATGGAATGTGTCTCGGCAATCTGTCCATCTTCATCCTGCAGGACATACGTTCTCGTTCCGTGGATCACGCCAACTCGTCCCCTGGACGGATCGCCAAAACGCGCTGCATGTTTGCCTGTTTCGATCCCACTTCCGCCCGCCTCGACGCCGATCAACTCAACGTGTTCATCGTTCACAAATCCACTGAAGACGCCGATCGCGTTCGAGCCGCCGCCAACGCAGGCAATCACAGCATCCGGCAATCGTCCCGTGTCTGCCAACATTTGTGCGCGGGCTTCGCGCCCGATCACGGATTGGAATTCGCGCACAATCGTGGGGTACGGATGCGGGCCAAGCGCGGAGCCGAGCAGATAATGCGTATCGCGCACGTTGGTCACCCAGTCGCGGATGGCCTCGTTGATGGCATCCTTGAGGGTCTTCGTTCCCGACTCGACTGGCCGCACTTCCGCGCCGAGCAGCTTCATGCGAAAAACATTCGGCTCCTGCCGCGCCATGTCCACGGATCCCATATACACCACGCATTCCAAGCCGAGCAATGCCGCCGCGGTCGCCGAGGCAACTCCGTGCTGTCCCGCGCCGGTCTCGGCAATGATGCGCTTTTTCCTCATGCGTTTCGCCAGCAGCGCCTGTCCCAGCGCGTTGTTGATCTTGTGTGCGCCAGTGTGCGCCAGGTCTTCGCGCTTCAGGTAGATCTGCGCGCCGCCCAATTTCTCCGACAGACGTTTTGCATACGTCAGCGGCGTGGGTCTTCCAACATACGACGCCATCAATGTATCGAATTCCTGATTGAATGCGGGATCATTTCGCGCAGCAACGAACTCGCGCTCCAGCTCGATCAACGCCGGCATCAAGGTTTCGGGTACGAACTGTCCTCCATACGGACCGAATTTAGGCGGCAACAGAGTTGACATAAGAAATTCCTATCTTTAATTTTCGACTTCTCGAACCGCTTTTACAAATGCGGCCATCTTCGCCGCGTCTTTCTCACCGGGAGCGGACTCCACGCCCGAGGCCACATCCACGCCCCACGGCCTGACCTGCCGCAGCGCCTCCTCGACATTTTCAGGGGTCAGGCCTCCTGCCAGCAGCAGCGGATATTTCCTCGCCAGCGCCGCCGCCGCTGACCAATCGGCCGTGACGCCGCTGCCGCCATAGATTCCTTTGACAGCCGCATCGATCAACACAACGGGTGCTTCACTTCTTTCATAACCTGCAATACTTTCAGGGATCCCACGAAAGGCACGGAAGGCATGCGGTGCGAGCTGATGAAACAGCTCTGGCGTTTCATCACCGTGAAGCTGAGCCAGATCCAACGAACAAACCTCCAGAATATTTCTTACCTCCTCAGGGGCTGAATTCACAAACACACCGACAAGTTTGATATCCGGAAATTCCTTTTTCATTACTGCGGTGATCTCGGCGCATTTTTCTATTCCGACAAATCGAACGCTCTGGCGATAAAAGTTAAATCCCAGGTAATCCGCGCCCGCTTCGACGGCGGCCCGAGCCTCTTTCAGCGTTTTGATCCCGCAGATCTTGATCTTGGTCAGGCTCGCAGGCAGGTCGCGCTGAGCCGCTTTGCTGCGAAACACTCTCTCAGCGGTGCCGAGAACCTGCGCTTCGCTCAGGGGGACACCGCTCAGTTCCCTGACTTTCGCCGGAATATCATCCGAAGTCACCAACGCTTCCCCGACCAGAATCGCATCCACCTTTGCCTTTGCTAATCGTCCGACATCCCCAGCCGTAAAGATCCCGCTTTCCGCAACAACAGCGATCTCGTTTGGGATCAGCGGGCGGAGTTTTTCGGTCGTCTCCAGTGTCACTTCGAAAGTGGCGAGATTGCGATTGTTGATTCCGATCAGCTTGATATTCGGAATCTTCAACGCCCGCTCGGTTTCAACTTCGTTGTGGACTTCAATCAACGCTGTCAATCCCAAACCCAGGGCGCAGGCATGTAGATCGGCCAAACGCCTGTCGTCGGGCAGAGCAGCGGCGATGAGCAGAATCGCGTCGGCGCCGTTGGCGCGGGCTTCGTAGATTTGGGTCTCGTCAATAATGAAATCTTTTCGCAACAACGGAATCGGGATCCGGGGATCGCTGCGCAGGGTGCGAAGCGTTTCGAGTTTGCCTTGAAAGAATTTTTCATCGGTCAGGACAGAGATCGCCGACGCTCCATTTTGAACATAGATATCCGCAACTTGGAAAAGGTCGAGGTGTGGGGCGAGGAGTCCCTTCGATGGGGAAGCGCGCTTGAGTTCAGAGATCAGGCTTGGGTGAGTCCCGAAGCGAGGCGACCCCGCCCCCGGCCCCTCGCCCTTCAGGCGAGGGGCAATGGCGGCAAGAAAATCCCTGGGCGCAGGAAAAGATTGGGCGGCGCGGCGCAAGGTCATCGCGTCCAGCGCCGCAATTTCAATCCGCTTTTGAGCGATGATCGTTTCGAGAATGTTCATTGAACGGATCGCGAATATTCAACCAGCGCATCGAGCTTGTCCAGTGCTTTGCCGCCATCGAGAGAAGCGGCGGCTTCCGCGAGCGCGGATCTGAGATCGCCGGTATCGGCGGCGAGCGCGGCGGCCGCGTTAAGTAAAACCGCATCGCGGCGCGCACCCTTGAGCCTGCGCGTGAAAAGTTCGCGCATCATCGCGGCAGATTCATCGGGCGTGCCGCCGCGCAGATCTTCGATGCTGGCGGGAGCAAAACCAAGTTCAGCCGGATTCAGATCATAGGTTTTGACCACGCCGTCTTTGAGATGACTGACGCGGTTGAGACCGCAGGTGTTGAGTTCGTCGGTTCCGCCCGCGCCATAAATGATCATCGCAGCACGCGAACCGAGTTCCTTGAGCACATTGGCAAGCGGCTCCGTGAGATCGGGATCGTAGACGCCCGTGAGTTGGATGTTCGCACCAGCCGGATTTGTGAGCGGCCCCAAAATATTGAAGATGGTGCGCTGACCGATTTCCTTGCGCGGACCGATGGCATGCTTCATGGCTGGATGAAATTTGGCGGCAAACATGAAACCGATCCCGATCGTGTCGATGGCTTTTGCAATCTGTTCGGCGGTAAGATCCAGACTGACTCCCAACGCGGATAACACATCCGCAGAACCGCAGTGCGACGAGGCGGCGCGGTTGCCGTGCTTGGCAACTTTACGTCCGGTCCCCGCCAGGACAAAAGCTGCGGCAGTGGAAATATTGAACGTATGCGCTCCGTCGCCGCCCGTGCCGACGATGTCGTAGACGGGTTCCTGTGTCTCAAGCTTGACTTTCATGGCGACGTTACGCATGGCGCGCACCGAACCGGTGATCTCAGGAATGGTCTCGCCCTTCATGCGCAGCGCGACCAGGTATGCGCCGATCTGCGAAGGCGTGGCCTGTCCGGTCATGATGACAGTCATGGCCTCTTCGGCTTCGGCCTCCGTGAGGTTGGTTCGATTGACAGCTTTGGCTATATACGGTTTTAACATAATGGGCTCCGTGACTACCTCGGCAGAGGGAACAATTTTGATGTCGAGAAAATTCTTGAGCAGGTCTTTGCCATGTTCGGTCAAGATCGACTCGGGATGGAATTGCACGCCGTACGTCGGATGCTGCTTGTGTTTGAGTCCCATGATCTCGCCTTCATCGGTTTGGGCGATGATCTCAAGTTCGGCGGGAATCGGTTCGTACACAACCAGTGAGTGATAACGCATGGCTTCAAAGGGCGTGGGAATGTTCTTAAAGATCCCCTGTCCGTTATGTTTGACGGGCGAAGTCTTGCCATGCATCAATCGCGGAGCACGGTCAACTTTTGCTCCGTAGACTGCGCCGAGACATTGATGTCCGAGGCACACTCCCAGCACGGGGATTTTTCCGCTGAAATATTTGAGCGCTTCGGCAGAGACGCCGCCGTCTCGGATCGGTTCACCGGGCCCGGGAGAAATGACGAGCTGCTCCGGCTTGAGCGCGATCAGTTCATTGAGCGTGACCCGGTCATTGCGAAACACGCGGATGTCCGCGCCGAGTTCGCCGAAACATTGGACAAGGTTGTATGCAAACGAATCATAGTTATCAATTAGCACCAGCATGATGTTTCTCCGCAGGACATTTCTTTCTGCAGGCTCTATTCTTCATTCCCAAAAATATCGATCTCATCCGCAAACAGATCGAGTGAATAGGACAAGCCGGTCATTTCACGGACAAGCTCCATCGTCGCTTTGGCTTCGGTTTGCATGCGGAGGATTCCATCCGCGAGCACGTCGCGCGGAATGTTTGGGTGTGCGAGGAAGTATGCGCGTTTTTCGCGGATCGGTTCGAGGAAGTTGTTGATGGCAAGCGCCAATTTTTCCTTGACTTCCACATCGCCAACCTTGCCATGACGGTAGCGTTCCTTCAGGTCGTCCACCTCGGCGTAGGAGGGATTGAACGCGTCGTGGTAGATAAAGACCGGATTGGCCTCCACCGTTCCCGGGTCGCTGGCCCGCAGGCGTTTCGGATCGGTATACATGTTCATCACTTTTTGCCTGACCGTCCCGGCGTCATCCGAAAGATAGATCGCATTGTTCAGCGACTTGCTCATTTTGTTTTGTCCGTCGGTGCCGACCAGCAGCGGAACCTCACCGACGATGGCCTCAGGCTCGGGAAACAGATCGCCGTAGAGATTATTGAAGCGGCGCGCCATTTCGCGGGCAAGCTCAACATGCGATTGATTATCGCGTCCCACCGGAACGGCCTGGGCGCGCGGCAACAAAATATCGACGGCCTGCAGGACGGGATAGCCCAGCAGCCCGAACGGCATGGAATCAATGTTGGCGTCACGCGCCATTTCTTTGAGCGTGGGCATCCTTTCGAGGCGCGGAACAGTGACCAGCATTTCGAACAAAAGATTCAACTGATACGTTTCGGGAATTGCGGATTGCACAAAAATAGTGCTTACCGACGGATCGATGCCGATCGCAAGATAATCGAGCACGATCTCACGAATGTAGGTTGGGATTTCCTTGATATATTGCGGCTCGGGTTTTGTGGTCATGGTGTGCAAATCCGCGATGATGAAAAATGATTCGTACTGGTGCTGAAGGCGCACCCGATTCCGCAGCGAGCCGACGTAATGTCCAAGGTGAAGCCGTCCGGTGGGACGGTCGCCGGTGAGCAGGCGGGGTTTGATGGTCATGGTTTCTTCCTTTCGTCTTGTGATGTCATTGCGAGCGGGCAACCGCGGGCGTGGCGATTTTGGTTTGGGCGGCCACCGGAGACTGCTTCGGGCTGCCGCCCCCGCCATGACATGCTAACTATTTGTTTCTGCCAGATCGATCGCTTTCAACATGGCCGAGGCTTTATTGACCGTCTCTTGATATTCGTTCGCAGGATCTGAATCGGCGACGATGCCCGCGCCGGCCTGCACGCTCACAGAGTTTCCGTGCCCGATCATCGTGCGGATGGCAAGACAGGTATCCATCGCACCGTCGAAGCCGAAATAGCCGACCATGCCTGCATACGCCTCGCGCACGTTCGGTTCAAGATCGGCGATGATCTCCATCGCGCGGACTTTCGGCGCGCCGCTGACCGTCCCGGCGGGAAAGGCCGCCCGCACCAAATCGAAAGCAGTCAGGCCGGATTTCATCTTGCCTTCGATGTGCGAGACGATGTGCATCACATGCGAATATCTTTCGATGGTGAAGAAGTCCGAGACGCGCACCGTGCCATATTCGCAGACGCGCCCCAGATCGTTGCGTCCCAGATCCACCAGCATCACGTGCTCGGCGCGTTCTTTCGGATCGGCCAGCAATTCTCGCGCGAGCGCTTCGTCCGCAGCGGAATCCTTGCCGCGCGGCCGCGTCCCCGCGATCGGTCTGAGCGATGCAGTGCTGCCTTCCAAACGGACGAACATTTCGGGCGATGCTCCCACCAGATGCAACGGTTCTCCATCCACGGTTCCAAAATCAAAAAAGAACATATACGGCGAAGGGTTGAGCCGCCGCACGGCGCGATACACATCAAACGATTCAACATTGGTCTCGCGTGTAAACTTCTGCGAAAGCACCACCTGAAAGATATCGCCCGCCAAAATATGTTCTTTCGCGCTGCGCACCATGTCTTCGTATGTGCCCTGGGTGTGGCTCGACCTGGCCTTCGACGGTTTGACTTTGACTTGATCTGCCGCTGGCAGCCCCTGCTGAAGGCGCGCTTCGATGGCATCGAGTTTTCGATTGGCCGCTGCGGCATCGCCGTCCAAAACATTTGCGATCAGGAACATGTTGCGGCGCGCATGATCGAACGCGACGATGGTATCGGAGAGCAGATAGATCCCATCGGGAGCATTTCCGGGCTTCATTCTGGACTTGAGGGTGGGTTCAAAAAAACGAACCGACTCGTAGCCGAGGTAGCCTACCAACCCACCCGTAAAACGCGGTGCATTTGGCGCGCGGACAGCGGGAAAGCGGCTGAGTTCTTCCTGCAGAAATTTCGTCGGGTCGCCTTCGTAATGGATCTTGCGCGCACCGTGTTCGTCTTGAATTTCGATCTCGTCCTCGCGCAAAAGATACAGCGCCTTCGGCTGGACCCCGATGAACGAATACCGTGCAATTCGTTCGCCGCCTTCAACTGATTCCAGCAGAAATGATGCGCCGCTGCCGCGCAGCTTGAGATACAGGCTGATGGGCGTTTCGAGATCGGCGGCTACTTCGCGGATGATGGTTTGAACCTGGGTTGATTCGAGCAGCATGGATCTTCCTCTTATTTAATGTCACTCCATGGGAGCGATCTTCGCGGCTGAAGAGTGTCGTTCGTCTTGACAGAGTATCTTCGCCGCCGCAAAGCGGCGCTTCCGAAAGCCATGACCAGTGATTAAATCAAAATCCCCTCCGTCCATTGGGACGAGAGGGGAATCTCGTGGTGCCACCCAGGCTTCAAGCTGTTCTCCAAATAGAAATCCCTGTTGTGATGCAACAGGGATAGGGGCCAGCTTCACTTTGTCAGGTACGCCGCGTTCCTGCGGTTATACCCTTGCTCTGTAACGGGAGCATCCGAATTGAACTACTCGCTTTACTTTCGTTCTCTCAACTCGGAGGTCCATTCGACTTCTGCGCTTTTGCCTTGCTTTCAGAATTTCCGCTCGGCTCTCTGGAATTCGCTTTGAAGCCTACTCGTCCTCGTCTGCGTTTTTATATGTTATTGATCGGCATTTTATGACGGAGGGACAAATGTGTCAAGGGCAGGCTGGGCCGTGTTATTTAAACTTGAATAGTGGACAGTCTAAAGCGGAAAGGTGGACAGGTCGGGGCGGGCATAAGATAGGATTTAAAGTTGAAAAGTGGACAAGGGGCCCCGAGGCGGAAATTCATGACCGCTTGTTATAATCTTACGACAAGAATCATGCTTCAAAAACCTGATATCCCTGATGATCTCATCATTGCTCGATCCCAGGAAGAGTTTGGTCTGAGCGTCTCCACGTTGACCTTTCTCCCGCTCGGCGATCCGGGCACGGCTGCCTTCCGTGTGATCGCAGCCAATGGAATGCCGTATTTTCTGAAATTGAGAAAGGACTTTGATGAAATCTCCGTGGCGGTCTTGCTCTTTCTGAGATCCCAGGGTATTCAAGAGATCATCCCCCCGATTGAAACCACATCAAGACGAGGCTGGGCGGACTTCGGGCAGTACAAGATGATCCTGTATCCCTTCATCGAAGGGAAAGATGGCTTTCAAGCGGGGCTGACCGATCCGCACAGGCACACTCTGGGCGCAGCGCTCAAAGCAATCCACTCGGCTCGAATCCCAGCAGAACTCGCACGAGCGATACCCCATGAGGATTTTTCTCCGCAGGGACGGGACAGCCTAAGATCATGGAAGGTGCTGCTTGAGACGAAAACGTTTGATGACCCCACCGCAGCGAAACTGGCCGGCTTCATGAAAATAAAGTGGGACAAAATCACTCAGCTCATCGGGCGGAGCGAGGAGCTCGCCTTGCAGCTTCAAGCCGGGCCCTTGGAACTTGCCCTCTGTCACACGGATGTCCACGGCGGCAATATCCTGATCAGCAAGAGCGGCAGTCTTTACCTGGTCGATTGGGACAATCCCATCCTCGCGCCAAAGGAACGCGACCTGATGTTCATAGGCGGTGGAATTGACAATCTCTGGAAAAACGAACGGGAACAAGCCGTTTTCTACAGGGGCTACGGCAGGACGGAAGTCGACCTGGCCGCGCTGGCCTATTACCGCTATGAACGCGTCATTCAGGATTTAGCGGTCATCGGCAGGCAATTGTTGTTTACCAAGGAAGGCGGCGCAGACCGGGAACGGTCCTTTGGGTGGTTTGCGAGCAATTTTGAGCGTGGAAATACGATTGAGATTGCCCAAAGGACAGACCGGTTATTAGGAAAATCACCACGGCGGGCCCTCTGATCCTTATCCTTTAAATCTCGGATAGGACCCGAGCACACGCAGCATCTCGGCATACTCACCCAAATGGGCGAGGGCGCGCTTGATGGTTTCCTGGCTTGTCGCCCCGCTGAAGTCGATGTAAAACAAGTATTCCCACGGCTTGCCCTGCAGGGGCCGGGATTCGATCTTGGTCAGGTCAATGTTACGCAGAGCAAAAACGCTCAGGGCTTTGAACAGCGCGCCGGGTTCATTCCGAAGCGTGAACACGATCGAAGTCTTTGCTTCGCCGGTTGGCTGGACCGCTTCAGGAGCAATTGCTAAGAAGCGGGTGTAATTCTCAGAATTGTCTTCAATCCCCTCTTCCAGAATTTGCATCCCATACAACTCCGCTGCCCGCCGCGACGCGATCGCCGCGGTGTCGCGCGCCGCGCTTTCCTTGAGCATCTTCACGCTTCCCGCCGTATCGTATACCCCCTCCGCTTTGATGCCGTGATTCCGCAAATACGCATCGCATTGTCCCAATGCCTGCGGATGGCTGATCGCCTTCCTGATCTCGGATTTGTTCACGCCGGGCAGCGCGATCAAACAATGATGCACGCGCAGGAAATACTCGCCGATGATGTGCAGTTGATAGCGCAGCATCAAATCGTAATTTTGATGGATGCTTCCTGCCAGGGAATTTTCAATCGGGATCAGGGCTGAATCGCACCGTCCCGAACCGACGGCGGCGAAGGCCGCATCGAACGTTTCACAGGGCAGCGTCTCCACCTCCCCAAAATATTCAAAAACCGCCTGCTCCGAATATGCGCCTGCCTCGCCTTGAAATGCAATCTGCATAGCGACTCCGATCCTGCAAATTACCGCTTCACTCCATCAGCCCACCGGACGATCCTCCTGAATCCTTCCTCCACATCTTCATCCGAGGCCGCGATGGTCATGCGCACAAAGCCTTCACCCTGCTCCCCAAACGCCGAGCCTGGGATCAGGCCCACGCTGGCTTCCTCGAGAATGCGCTCGCAAATCTCAAGGGACGGCATGTTCAATGCCCGCATGTCGAGGAAAAAATAGAACGCGCCCATCGGCGGCGTGACTGAAACCCTATCGCTTTCCGCCGTATGCGCCATGCGCAGCACGGAGGCCCGCCGGCGGGCATAGGCGGCGCGCATGGTCTCAGTCACCTGCTGAACGCCCCGATCGGTCAATGCGAACGCCGCGGCTTTCTGGACAAAGGGCGCGACACAGGTAATCGAGTTTTGCCCCGCCTTAAGCGCATTCTCGATCACCGGTGCGGGCGCGGCCAGATAACCCACCCGCCAGCCGGTCATGGCATAGGTCTTTGACAGGCTGTGAATCACGATCGTGTGTTCCTTCGCACCGTCCAGCGCTGCAGCGGAAGTCGGTCTTTCGCCGTAATACAAATTCTCATAGACCTCGTCGCTCACGATCCACAACTTGTGCGCGGCGGCAAAGTCATGCAGCCTTTGCAGGTATGCCCGCGTCGGATATGCGCCGGTCGGATTGGATGGATAGTTCAACACGACCGCGCGGGTCTTCGATGTCAATGCCTTCTCCCATGATTCAAAGGATGGGATGAATCCATTTTCAGCCGGGGCGGGTACGCGGGTCACCCTGCCGCGCAGCATGATCGCCATATTCGAATGGGTTGCCCAGGATGGGTCGGGGACCAGCACTTCATCGCCGGGATTCAGCACGGACTGCATCGCCAGATAGTAGGCGTGGATCCCGCCATGCGTGATCAGCAACTCCGTCTCCGGGTCGTAGGAAACAGAATGGTCGCGCTGGAGCCTTGCGGAGGCTGCCTCTCTGAGCTCCACTAGTCCCCGGCTGGGGGCGTAGTGAGTCAAGCCGTCCTGCATCGCCTTGAGAGCAGCGGCCATCACCGCGGGTGGAGTTGCAAAATCCGGGTCACCCGTCTGCAGCCCCACGATGTTGCGCCCCGCGCTCTTGAGCGCGCTGACGCGATCCGCCATGGCAACGGTATGAGACTGGCGGATCTTTTCAAATTGAGCATTTAACGGGTTCATGGATAATCCCTTTGCGAAGAGGCCGGACGATTAATATGGCGGGGATTGTAACCCGATATCGCCATATTCCGCGATGAGCTTTCGTGCAGATGAAAAGAACAGATTCAAACCGTCCCCAGTATCACGGCCCGGAGCAACAAAAATACCGCATGCAAAGATAGCGGTACTTGGCCCAGATCAGGGACGACTCCTCCCGCATTTTGTGCAGCGACCCGTGACCTCTGAGCCCGGCAGTCCGGTACCTGCACCGGCAAGATGCATGCCGCAGAAGGGTTTGGCCCTTGGCGCCCCTGCCGAGTGAATGTTTCACAAAAAGAGTCATGAACTTCGAACAGGACGTTTTTCCCTTTCATCCACGATGAGTGAGAATACTTCCGGGCGGGCATAATGGCCGGTCACATCCAGATCGTACTTGCCGCGAACGGTATCTGCCAAATCGATATCCGCCGTCAAAATGACCTCGCGGCCATAGACCGGTCCGGCGAGAACCTCACCCAGCGGGTTCACGATGACACTGCCGCCCCGGATCAATTCGGTCTCAGGTGCATCCCCTTGAATGCAGGCATAATCAGCCGGACAGTCGGAGCGTTTGAGGTATTGGCAGGCGCTCAACACGAAACAGCGTCCCTCATAGGCAATGTGCCTCATGGAAGACTGCCAGATCTCGCGTTCGTCCACGGTTGGAGCGCACCACAGCTGGATGCCTTTCGCATACATGGACATTCGCAGGGCAGGCATATAGTTTTCCCAGCAAATGACAGCCCCGATCCTGCCTGCCGATGTATCCAGCACCGGCATGGTCGAGCCATCGCCCATGCCCCAGATCAGGCGTTCGCTGGCTGTTGGCACCAGCTTGCGATGTTTTCCCATGAGCGCACCCTGGGGATCAAAGAAGAGCGCCGTGCAGTAGAGGGTCCCTCCAGCGCGTTCGATCACGCCCACAACCAGATAAGTTCCGGCAAATTTGGCCAGATCGCCGATCTGCCTGGTCTCAGGACCGGGCACCTCGATGGCCGCCGACCAGTAGCGCCGGAAATCCTCGCGGCCCGCCGGGGAGCGGCTGCCGACCCGCGCGCCGAAATCCAGTCCCTTGGGATACCCGCCAATGTACGCTTCGGGAAACACGCCCACCTGTACTCCCAGACGACGCAGCTCCTCACACTGGGCCTGCATGTGTTCCAGGGTTTGAGGTGTGTTGAACATGGTGGAGCCAGCTTGAACTACTGCGACCCGTTGAGCACTCATCTTGATCTCCTTTGTCCTCGGCCGAGCATTATCGGACAACTGGATCCAAACGATCTTCGCGGCCGATTTTCAGATTGGATTTGCCTTCCTGAAACCCTTCGGACCGATGTCAGCAAGCAGCCTGGCGAGGATGGAGCATCGTTGAGGCGTCTGCTCCCATCAGCAGATTTAATGAACAGACCTGGAAAGCTCATCCAATCGGGCCAACTCGTCGCTGGAAAGCCTGAACTTCATCGCGCCCGCATTTTCCACGGCCTGAGAAGCCCTGGTCACGCCGGGAATCGTGACCACAACATCTCCCTGGAATAAGAGCAGCCAGTTCAAAGCCACCTGGGCGGGAGTGGCATCGTATTTCGCACCGATTTCTTCGAGCAGCGCCACCAGCGCCCGACTCTTTTGCACGCCGCGCTGCAGCCTGCCGCGCCAGTAGAACGATTTCTTCCGCAGCAACTCAGGGTTCTTATGGTACTTGCCGCTCAGCAATCCGGAAGCCAAAGGCGTATACGCGATGATGGTGATCCCAAGTTCCCTGGCCGTATCGAGGATACCATTGGTTTCAATGCTGCGATCCAGCAGGCTGTATTCAACCTGATTCACCGCCAGGGGCAATCCCCGCCTCTGCAGTGCTGCATGCGAACGCCGCATCTGTTCTGAATTGAAATTGCTGACGCCCACCGAACGGATCTTGCCTGCTTCCACCAGATCCGCCATTGCATTCATCTCCGCCTCATGCGACGACAGGCCAAAGGGCTGGTGGATCATATAAAGGCCGATGCTGTAGCCATCCAGAAAACGGATGCGATCATCGATCGTGCGGGAGATGTTGCCGGCGGTTCGCAATAGCGGCCACCATTTAGTCGCGACAATTACGTCTTTGTCCTGCTTGCCAGCTGCCTTCAAAGCTCTGGACAGGGATGCTTCGGACACGCCGCCGCCATAGAGTTCGGCCGTGTCGAACCAGTTGATGCCGCCATCCAGCCCGGCCTGCACGGTCGCGTTCTTCTCCTCCTGGGAGATGCGCGGAAATGCCGCACCGATCAAACCGCCGCCGCCCGAAAACTCCATCATCCCGAGACCAATGGGAGTGACTGACAGGCCGGTTTTGCCAAGAGGCCGTTTTGGGATTGAAATTCCTGTTACCATGAGGTTTTTCCTTGAATGGGATTCTATACCGGATGGGATGATGAGACCATCGAGGGAGATATTACCCTAAAAAATCAATTTCCGGAGAACCCATTGCAGTCGAATTTTACCTGTGATCCTTCTCTACATCCAAACAGATTCGTGAATTGATCCATATCCCAGAACCTTCGTGTCACTGTGTGATCCCGGCCGCTATATTTCCTTCTCCTCATCCTCACGGGGTGCTTCCCCTCTTTCAATCTTCCTCTTCAAATACTCCGGCCATCGGCTTGTGTCCTCCGCCTGCAAGAACAGCGGAGCGGGCCCGCTCTGCCTCAGAAGATCCTGCGCACGACAATTGAGCACAGCCTTCGCGGCGTTGATCCCCGAAGCGGTCGCGCCCGCAACGCCATGACTGAGCGTGC
The DNA here is from genome assembly GCA_035515435.1 of Anaerolineales bacterium. Taxonomy (GTDB): domain Bacteria; phylum Chloroflexota; class Anaerolineae; order Anaerolineales; family Villigracilaceae; genus Fen-1038. The sequence goes on along the minus strand of DATJBI010000216.1, from coordinate 2,161 downwards.
TGGCGCCGCACAGATATAGGCCTGGGAACTCGGTGCGCGGTGAGAACGCCCAGGGTCCCACCTGGGACGAGCGCTTGTCAATGCCATAAAGATTGCCGCGCGTGGCGTTGAGATAGTGTTCGTTCGTGAGCGGTGTGCCGAGGCTGTAAAATACAATGTGCTTGCTCAAGCCGGGGATGCGCTTCTCCAAGCCGCGCACCATGCGCCACGCCAGATCTTCCTTCAATGCTTCATAGTCCGCGGGACGCGCCCCATATTGTGTGTGCGCCCACCTCTTAAAGGACTCATAGCCCACAAACGCGAACGACTCGCAGGTGTGATGCCCCGAATGCATCTTGGATGGGTCTTTCAACGTGGTCACGGTCAAGAACATTCCGGGCGGAGTATCGTTTTGCAGCAGGGCGTCCGTCAGGCCGTCCGCATAGATCCTGTCTACATCGGAATGGTCGTAGAACCACATGTTTCCCGAGTCAAGTCCTTCAGCGCGCAGGTCCAGGTCGGTAGCGAAAAAGAGGCTGAGACACGAAGTGGAATATTTAACAGAGTCGATCTTCCGCAGCATTTTGGATGAGAGCTGATTGCGTCCGATCAACTTGCCAAATGTCACTTCCGGGTCCGCATTGGAGATGATCACATCCGCGCGGATCTCCTCCCCTGATTCAAGTTCGACGCCCAAAACCCTCCCCCTGGCCGATGATGTTCTCCCTTCAATGAGGATTCGCTTCACGCGCGCCTGCAGCCTGATCCCGCCACCCGCGCGTTTCAGCGCCCTGACAAATGCGCGCGGCAGTGTGAAGGCGCCGCCGAGCGGATAGTATCCGCCGTCGAGATAATGATGTGTGATGCCCGCGTGGACAAAGGCGGAGACCTGCGAAGGCGGCAATCCGTGATCTCCCGATTGTCCCGCCAGCACCCCGCGCAACACTGGGTCGCTGACATGTGCGTCAATCAAGTCCGCGCCGGTGGCACGTACCCACTTAAGAACGCCCGCCGCGCCCGAGGCCGCGGTGAGGGGATTGCTCAAATTACCGAGTTGACTTAGTCCGGTCATCATCGCGGTCAGGTCCGCGAAATACGAATCGATTCCCCGGGCCTCGTGTGGAAAATGGCTCTTGAGCCGTTCGATCAGATTCTCTTTGCCTTTTGGAAAATCCACGCGCCTCTCACCGATGAAGATGTGATCGTATCCATCCGGGTTGAGTTCAACAAATGAGAGGTCTTGCGAAACACCCAGGCCGTCATAAATGCGGCGCAGTCCGCCGCCTTCCTGCAGATCCCCGATGTAGTGTACACCGGGGCTGAAACGATAGCCTCCGAGCGTGAACGAATGAGTCCAACCCCCCGGACGGTCATGTTGTTCGAGCACCAGTACTTTGTTGCCAGCCTGTGCCAGCGCCACCGCCGCGGTCAATCCGCCCGCACCCGAGCCAACCACGATCACATCAAAATTTGCTGAACCCATGCCACTCCCTGTTGCGCAATCGAAAGACAAATCATGGAAAATCCAAAGCGAATGGATTATAAGTGACACTCCCCAGTCACGGAAGAGACGGGCCTTGTTACGGCAGTCCGCGGCGGCTTAAGGGGAGCAGCCTTGGACTATTGTCTGCCTGTATGTCCGCACACGGGTGCTTTTGCTCCGACGGATCCCTCCGACCCGAAAAATACTCAAAGCTGCATTCACATCTCGCTCGATGAAAAGACTGCATATGCATTCCATCCAACGCTCTGCCAGAGTGAGATCTTCAGACCGCGCACTATACGCTGGGCACATCCTGGAGGTTTAGGCCCCGTTCACTAGAAGAACCTAACGACCAGCTTCTTCCGCTTTGTACGCCAGGGATGGTTTCAAGGACCCCAGCCCGCGTCCAAAACGCTTTTCGATAGATGGTGGTTCGGCAGTACGCCTTCGGCATTGATGATCACGAACCATTCGCTGGATCTGCGCATCTTCCAGAGCGATGAGATCGTATCGAGCGATCAGTGTGCCTCAGGGACCGCAAATCCCGCCGCTGGGATCTTGCCTTCGTGCTGTTTTCCTGATTCGGCGCGATAATTACTCTTGCACAAATTGGCCCCGGCGATCCATGAACCCGAACCCCTCGATCCTCCTGGTGGATGACGAAAGAGCCATCACCGACAACCTGGCACCCTTTCTAAG
>DATJBI010000215.1:0-6152 GCA_035515435.1 Anaerolineales bacterium | reverse complement strand
GTTATATACGTTCTCCGGGAACGTGATCAATCCCGGACCGCTGCTGGTCGAACCATCCTCCAATTTGGGATTCGAGACCTGCAGGACGAAGCCGCCCGCCGAGCCGTCGCTTCCGGGACAAGGCAGGCTTCCGTCTGCACTTGACCAGGCCGCCTGACAGGCATTCCCGGCGAAGTCATACGCCGCGGCGCTGGAGGTGGAGGAAACATTGATCTCCACCCAGAAGGATTTGTCCGCATTCGAGCCGATGCCAAATGGATTTCCCGAGGCATCCCGGAGCTTCCAGTATCCGATGTACTGGCCCGGCGTGGTCGGTGCGGTCAATTGCACGGTCAGATCGACCGTCTGGCCCGGCGCCGCATAGTTCGGAAAGTTGACCGCCGCAGGCTGGGGTGCACCCAGCGCATTGCCGGAACTGAACACCAGCGCATAGGAGGTTGTCCAGGTGCAGTTGCCGATGTTCAACAGCCGCCATGTTTTGGTGAAGGTCGCCCCCGGCGCAATGTAGGTGCCATCGGGTACGGTCACATCCGCCATGAACTGGGCCCAGTTACAAGTCGGGGCTGCCAGGCTCCGTGCAAGCGGCAGCCCACTCGCTGGAATGAAGGAGAATATCAGAGCCAGAATCAAGATCGTTGAAGTCAGAGTCAAGCGGTATTTCATCAGAACCTCCTGATCAGCCATGAAAAAAACGTCGGAAAAATTCCAAAAGAGTCTTCACCAGCCAACCCCTGACAAGTATAACTTTACTTAGGGGTTTGTTCAATATATGTTTTGACCATTTCCGGGGTGGATTTCCTCCATTTAAATGGTTGGACTGCAACAAGCCTGTTGCAGTCCAACTCTCTGGGTTCACTGCGAGCGCAGGCGGCCCGGCCGGCCCGCCGCCTACGGGCCCAAAAATGCAAAAGACGAGACGATGTTCAGAAAGACTGCCGACTCAGAGGCCATATCGAACGTCGGCGGCGGCGTGGGATAGACTCCCGGGTCGGACGAATGCAGGGTGAAACTGAGGCTGATGCAATTGGTCCCTTTGAGGGTCGAGTACGCAACCCAGTCAAAAACGCTGCCCGCCGTGCCTTCTTCGCCGCTTTGCTTGACGAAGTTGATCCCGTTGATCGCCACTTGCTGGGACTGGTACGATCCCGGTGCATAACCCTGAGTCTGGGGGCTGGAGCAGGTGGCCGCATTGGTGGCCACATTAACGTCCAGGTATTTCTCGACCAAATTCGTTCCCGGAGCAAAGGGCAGCGTAATGTGCGCACCCGTGGCAGTCTGATTGCTGATCAGTCCCTGGATCGGATAATTGAACTCAAAACCGTACGTTTGATTGACATATGTCAGCGTGCCAGGCTGAGGCGTGTTCGTCGCACTCGGGGCCGCGGTCGGGGTAGGCGGCGCGGGGGTCGGGGTGGCGGGCACGGGAGTATTCGTCGGAATATTCGTCGGCGCCAGCGTCGGAACGGCCCCGCCCGCACCGCTGCGGACGATCTGGGGCGCGACCCACACGGCCCGGTCGCCCGTCGGATCGCCGTTCGACAGCACGGTCAGAATGAAATTGACGTTCTGACCCGCCAGCGGCGAGAGGTCCAGATTGACGGCATAGTACAGGCCGTCGTATTTCTCGGCCCAACTCCAGAACGTTTGGACGATGCCGCCGTTGACCTGATAATCGAGCCGGAAGACCACAAAGCACTGAGTTACGCCGTAGGCGCAGTCCACGATGGATTGGAAATGGTCGCCGCTCTGAACCATGAAGGGCGGGTAAACTCCCCGGATGTACCCGTTGTAGGTGTTCTGCGGGAAGGTGATCATGCCCTGGGCGTTGGAGGAGTTGCCGTTTTCAAGCTGCGGATTCGAGGCGCCCAGCACAAAGCCGCGCGCGTCGCCATCGCTGCCCGGGCAGGGCAGCGAACCGGCCCCGCTCATCCACTGGGCCTGGCAGAGGTTGGCGGCAAAATCATAGGCCGCACTGGAGGTGGTCGCGGTCCCTGAAACCCGGATGTCCACCCAGAACGGCTTATCCGCGTTCGGGCCGATGCCAAACACGGCACCCGAGGGGTCGGCAAGTTCCCAATAGCCGCGGAACTCGCCCCCCGTGGGAGGCGCGGTCAGATTGACCCCCACGTCCACCGTCTGTCCGGGAACCACTGTTTGCGGCAGCAGCACGGAGGCGGGCGCGCTCATGCGATCTCCGCTCACAAAGATCAGATTGTAGGCCGTCGTCCACGTGCAGGTGCCGACGTTCTGCAGCCGCCAGGTCTTGGTGAAGGAGGTGTTGGGCGTGAAGGTGGTTCCATCCGGAACACTGACATCGGAAACAAATTGGGCGCGGTCACAGCTGGAGGCCGAGAAAGGAGTGGGTGATGAGCCCGGGTAGGGTGTGTAGGTGGGAGCGCCCGGGCCGCCCGGCGTCGGGGTAACGACGGGTCCGGCCAGGTAACGCACGATGCGGGGGGCCACCCAGATGGGCAGATCGCCCGATGCGTCCCCGTAGGCCGAGACGATCAGCACCAGTCCATTGATCCGTGCGTGAGATATGCTGGTGAGGTCGATGTCCACCGGGTAGACCAGACCGTCATACTTTTCCCGGGCCCTCCAAAGAGTGACCAGGCTGCTGCCGTTGAGATAGTCCAGTTCAAAGGTCGCAAAGCAGCTGTACGCCTGATACTCGCAGCCGATCGTGGTCTGGAAGTGATCGCCCGGCACAAGACTCACCTGATAGGTACCCCGGATCGAGCCGTTAAATTTGTTCTGAGGGACAGTCAACAGGCTCGGCGCGCCGGCACCGACACCGGTTTCGAGCGTGGGATTGTCAAGAACCTGCACATATCCGTAATTGAGCTTGGTGGTGTTCATCGGGCACGGGATCGGCCCGCCATCATACGACCACTGCGCCGAACATATATTTTGGGTGAAATCGAAGGAGGTCACCAGCTGTTGGGGTGTGGTGGTGGTGATCTTCACCCAGAACGAGTGGCTGTAGCCGCTGCCGATGCCGAAATACGCGCCGGAGGGATCTTGAAGCTCCCAATAACCGATAAAGGTGCCGGGGGCGCTGGGTGCGGTCATCGGGACGGTCAGGTCAACCGTCTGTCCCGGTGCGACCGATTGAGGGAACGGCACCACGGAGGGCGCGCCCATCTGGCTGCCGCCCACGTAAACCAGGTTATAAGAGGTCGTCCAGGTGCAGGTGCTGACGTTTTTCAGCCGCCATGTCTTCTGAAACGTCACGCCCCAATAAAAACCGGTGCCGTCGGGAACGGTCACATCCGTGACGAACTGGGCCTGATCGCAGTAACTGAGTGCCGCCGCCTTCTGAGCCTGGACGCCGATCACCTGGAACGATGAGGCGATCAATGCCAGCAGGGAAACGAATGTAATTGCCTTTGAGCTTCTATGCATATCTCCTCCAGATCAAAGCAGAGCTAAATGTGCTCGATTGGAATGATGGGCGTGGAAAACGAACCCGTGCTTATTATACGTCAAGGCAGGCAGGATTCTGCCTCTGAGACATTGCAATCCTATCATAAACAGCGGGGCGCTGTCTCCCTTATAATTGACCATATGCGCCGGATGATTTTGCACCTTGACCTGGATGCCTTCTTTTGCGCGGTCGAGGAAACGCGCGACCCGTCCCTGCGGGGCAGGCCCTTCGCGGTCGGCGGCCGGGCCGATGAGCGCGGCGTGGTGGCCTCCTGCTCGTACGCGGCGCGCCAGTATGGCGTGAGGTCGGCCATGCCGATGGCGCGCGCCCTGCGGCTCTGCCCGCAATTGATCATCATTTCGGCGCGGCACGGCAACTACCGCGAAGTCTCGAAACAGGTGATGGAGCGGCTTCACAACTTGACCCCGCTCGTGGAACAGATCTCCATTGACGAGGCCTTTCTCGATATCTCAGAGATCGGCCGTTCGCCCCGGGAGCTCGCACGCGGACTTCAGGCGCGCATCCGTGACGAACTGGGTTTGCCCTGCTCGATCGGCATCGCCTCGAACAAGCTGGTTGCAAAGATCGCGACCGAGGTGGGGAAGAAAGCCGCGCAAGGGGGCGCCGCGCCCATGGCGCTCACGATCGTCCCGGAGGGTGCAGAAGCCGCGTTCCTGGCTGCCCTGCCTGCGGAAATCCTATGGGGGGTCGGGCCAAAGACGTCGGCCCGGTTGAATGAACTGGGGATCCACACGATCGGCGATATTGCCCGCTGGCCCGAGGGGGAGCTGATCCGTTTGTTCGGCGAGAACGGCCGCGAATTATCGCGCCACGCCAGGGGGATCGACGAGCGGCCCATCGTGACGCAGCGCGAGACCAAGTCCATCAGCCAGGAGACGACTTTTGCGCGCGATGTGCGCGATGAGGGGTCGCTCGAGAAGACGGTGCGCGACCAGGGGCGCGAGGTTGCGCGGCAACTGCGAAAGAACGATCTGGCCGGCACCACCATCAAACTGAAGATCCGCTGGCCCGATTTTACGACACTGACGCGCCAGACCACGCTCCCGCATCCGACCGATCAGGCTGAAGAGATCAGCCGGACCGCCATCGATCTGATGAGGGCCGTCCGCAGGTCCGGACAGGCGGTGCGCCTGATCGGCGTGGGCGTGAGCGGGCTCGGTCCGCCGATCCGCCAGTTGTCCCTCTGGGATACGGGATCGGAGAAGTCGCGCCGTTTGCAGGAAGCACTGGACGCGCTCAGGGAAAAATATGGCGAAGGGGTGATCCGTCGCGGCGAGGAAGATTGAAAGCACCGGATTATAATGAAAAGGCGCCGCACCATGACAACGCTTGATCTTCGCCAGGAGTTGAAATACCTTTATGCACCGCCGGCCGAGGACATGGAGCTGTGAGAGTGCCCCGGCTGCAATTCGCCATGCTCGAGGGCCTGATCGAGCAAGGACAGGGGCCATCCAGCCCGCCTCGGTTCTCGGAAGCGTTGGATGCGCGCTGCGGCATTTCCTACACCCTCAAGTTCATGTGCAGACTGCGCAAGGACCACCCCGCGGGCTACCCCGTGATGGCGCTCGGGGGCCTATGATGGATCGAGAACGGTGCGTTCGATATGACCGAACCGGACACAAGTGGCTGTATACCGTGATGATCCTGCAGCCTGATTTCATCCCGCGCAAAATGTTCGACGAAGCCCGGGAGCAGCTGCGCAGGAAGCGGCATCCGGTGGAAAGGTGAAGTGAACATGACGGTAAAAACCGCGACGATCCAGCTCCGCACGCACGGGGAGGCCGACATCCATGATGTCACGGAACAGGTGGAACGCGCCGTGGCGGAGAGCGGGCTGAAGAACGGTTCGGTGACGGTCTTCAGCCCCTCCTCGACCAGCGCCTTGACCACGATCGAATACGAGAGCGGCGCGTTGAACGATCTGCGGCGGTTGTTCGATGAGATCGTCCCGCCCAACCGCGAGTACGCTCACAATGCCCGCTGGGGCGACGGGAACGGTCACAGTCATGTCCGCGCCGCCCTTCTGGGCGCATCCTTGACGGTGCCGGTCATCAACGGGGAGTTGAGCCTGGGCACGTGGCAGCAGATCATCTTCGTTGACTTCGACAACCGTCCGCGGCAGCGGGAATTGATCCTGCAGATCATCGGAGAATGACATGAACTGCTTTTATCATCCTGATCGACCCGCGGTGGGAATCTGCAAGCACTGCCAGCGCGGACTTTGTGCGGAGGACGCTGCGCTCGCCGACGACTCGCTGGCCTGCAAAGGCAGACATGAGGAACAAGTCCGAGCCCTCAATCAACTCATGGAGCGCAACCTGCTGCAGGCCCGCCGGGCCGGTTCGGTCTACAACCGCAATGCGATCTTCTATTTTCTGGTCGGGCTGGCCTTTGCGGCCTTCGGATCCTATCAAGTGCGCTGGACGGGACTGCAGGGCTTGTTCCTTCTGATCGTGGGCTTGTTCCTGCTGTTCGCGGCGGGCTTGAATTTCGCGGAGAGCAGAAAATACAAGTGAAGCCGGGCGGGGCTTTCCCGGCCATGGCATCCTCTTCTCTCAGGCCTTGGTTGGGAGGGTCATGACCGGCACTGCTGCCTCCTCCTGCCGGGCAACCCGGCAGGAGCTCCTGCGTATGTTGGGATGAAACCAAAAGGAGCAATCCGATGAACACTCCCTATAAGCAATTAACCCGCAGTTCCGCCAAT
>DATJBI010000214.1:0-7106 GCA_035515435.1 Anaerolineales bacterium | reverse complement strand
AATTGAACGACCTGGAGTATCGCCGCCGGATCTCGTTCGTCTTTCAAGACCCGTTGTTGCTGGATATGTCCGTCCGGGAAAATGTTGCGCTCGGGCTCAAATTTCGCGGCCTGAGGGGGGAAGAGATTCGAAGGCGCGTGGATCAATGGATGAAGCAGTTGGGCATTGAGTCGCTGGCGAAACGGCGGGCCGGTCAAATATCCGGCGGCGAGGCGCAGAGAATCAGCCTGGCGCGGGCGTTCGTCCTCGAGCCGGAATTGTTGTTGCTCGATGAGCCTTTCTCAGCGCTTGACCCGCCGACCCGCTCCAACCTGCTCGACGAGCTCTCCGCATTGCTGAGGCGGGATCGTCGCACCGCAATCTTTGTTACGCACAACTTGAATGAAGCCGCCAGGCTGAGCCAGCGAATTGCAATTATCATCAAGGGCAGATTAATGCAGGTCGGTCCGGCCCGGCAGATCAAGGGGAAACCGGTCAATGCCGAGGTGGCGGCGTTCTTAAAGGAATTGACTCAGGCCCTTTAACGGCTTACCCCGCGATCGCTCGCGGGGCAGCCAAGGACCAACTTAGAGGGAGGAGAGAGAGTTTGTCAAGCAGATTTCGAAAAACCTGCTGTGATCACAAGGGTTGACGGTCAGGATTGGTTCCGCACCAGATGCAGCCGGGCACATCCAGTTGATTGCAGATCATGGCATTGGAGCAACGATGGGCATTGACTCGCGGCGGTTGGTCGGGCAGCTGTTCTGCGGGATAAATCACTTCATCTTCCAGCGCAACTTCATGTCCAGCCAATTCACAATATTTGATCTTGTCGACATGCCAGGTGCGATATGCCATTTCGATCTCCTGACTACATCCCGTAGTGTACGGGATGTCAGACTTAACTGCCAGTGACACGCGTCACGTCTGCCAATGACAAACGGCCAGATTTGGGACCAAAAAGGTCGAAACTGGATTCGATGTTTTCGCTTATTGGCCTAGACGATAAATCGTGCCGCGCCGGTCTGCCAGGTAGATTTCCCCGGAAGGATCCTGTCCAAAGGTGGTAATGTTCGCTCCCGTTCGAAACAGCAACTGGGACTGCCATCCGCCATTTGTATGGATCAATCCCCAAACGAATCCGCTGCACTCATCGCCATAAAAATAAACGCCCTGCCAGGGGGGCATCGCTCCGCGGTACACATGTCCGCCGATGATGGCGCAACCGCCCACCGCGTGACTGTACTCTGCCACCGGAAAGGTAAAGTCGGCATTCGCAGGCGGCCGGCCCGCGTACGGATGCATGCCCTCGTAATAATTCCAGCCGAAGTTCAGGCCTCCTGCCTTGGAGGGAACGACGTCCACCTCTTCCCACAAATCCTGTCCGACGTCCCCGATATACAGATTGCCGCTGGGCCGATCGAATGAAAACCGCCATGGATTACGCAAACCGTATCCCCAGATCTCGGGTCTGCCGCCGCCATTGCCAAACGGGTTGTCCATCGGGATTGCATACGGATCGCCGTGATCCACATCCACACGCAAAATCTTTCCGAGCAAAACATTCTTGTTCTGCCCGTTGCCGTTCGGATCACCTTGCGAACCCCCATCGCCCAGTCCCAGATAGAGATAGCCATCGGGACCAAAGGTCATCTCACCGCCATTGTGGTTGGAAAACGGCTGACGAACATGGAGCAGATCTTTTTCGCTGGCCGGGTCGGCGAAATTCCCGTCGGCGGTGAAACGGGCGATCACGGTGTTCCCATTCACATCGATATAGTTGACGTAAAAATACGGATTGTGTTTGAAGTCCGGATGGAAAGCCAGGCCCAACAGGCCCTGTTCGTTGCCCTGGCTGTCCACTTTGGAGATGATATCCAGGAAAGGCGGGTCCAGCATCTGTCCATTTTCGATGATGCGGATGCGTCCATCCTGCTCAATGACGAACATGCGTCCAGAGCCATCATCGGGGAACTGGATATCCACCGGCGAAGCCATCCCGGAGACGACAGGAACCCAGCGATAAGCCGCGGGATCGGGAAAAGATTCTGCATTGGGTAAGGCAGACGCAGCGGGAATGTTCGTGGCGGTGGCGGGCTGGGCGGCCTGCGTTGGCGGCGGCGTGTTGGTTTCGGTCAGGGAGGCCAGGGCCTGCGTTGGCGGCGTGCTGGTTTCGGTCAGGGAGGCCAGGGCCGGCGTGGGAGGCGCAGGCGTGCCCGCCAACCCGCAGGCCATGAGAAGAATCATCGCCGCTAAAACGAAACCAACGCGATGTTTACCTTTAATGGTCATCGTCACTTCTTTTGCTTCAATTATACCCGCGGAATTTCCGATGCGCTTGAACGGGGTAAAATGAAGGCCATGCCATACTTGATTGACGGCCATAACCTGATCCCCAAACTTGGCCTGCGGCTGGACTCGGTCGATGATGAAATGCAGCTCGTCGGCATCTTGCAGGAATTCTGCCGTCTGCAGCGGCGCGCGGCCGAAGTCTATTTTGACGGCGCGCCGGTCGGTCAGGCGCGGACCCAAAAATTCGGGGTGGTCACTGCACACTTCGTTCGTCTCGGAACGACGGCCGATTCGGCGATCCAGATCAGACTGGCGCAGCTGGGGCCCGGCGCACGGAATTGGGCGGTGGTCAGTTCTGATCATGCAGTTCAAGCCGCGGCCCAGGCCCTTCACGCCGATGTGATCCCCGCTGAAAAGTTTGTGGAACTGCTCAGGCAGCCGCCCGGGTCTGCGGCCAAGCCAAAGGGGGAAAACAGATTGTCTTCAGACGAAATAGACGAGTGGCTGAAACTCTTTGGCAGGCAAGAGTGAAAAATAGGACAATTAGCATCCAAATTCTAATCCCCATTTAATGTCACGCGGGGAATTCGGATGTATATTTGCCTTACGACACCTGCCCTCCCTCTTACTGGTATATAAGGTGTCAACCACCGATATTCAGTTCGCATGTCCCCCCCATGCTCACTGACGGTGGTGTCCCTCCCCCTCAAGATTGTCAGGCGTGTCGATGACACGCCTGACAATCGTTTAAGCATATAATCGATGCGATGGCCACCGCCTTTGCTTTTGTGCCCTCCCCCTCGCATGTTTACCCCGATCATCCCGAACAACCCAAGCGCTTCGATCTGTTGGCGCCGCGCCTTGATTCCTTTGGCGCGCAACGACTGGAGGCGCGGCCGGCCAGCCGCGATGAAATCGCGCGCGTCCATCAGCCCAGGTTGATCTCAGCCCTGGCCGAGGTCTGCAAACAGGGACCGGCGGTCATCGATTATGCTCCAACGTTCGTGACCCAATCTTCGTTTGAGGATGCACTGCTCGCCTCCGGCGCGGCGCTGGGCTGCACGCGGGCGGTCATGAGCCGATCAGCTGGAAATGCTTTTGCGATCATCCGCCCGCCGGGGCATCACGCCGAACCGGAGCGGCCGATGGGCTTCTGCATTTTCAACAACACTGCCATCGCGGCGCGTGAGGCGTTGGCAGGCGGGATCCCCCGCGTGGCAATCGTGGATTATGACGCGCATCACGGGAACGGCACGCAGGCCGCCTTCCTGAGCGAGGAACGCATTGCGTATACCTCAACGCATCAATGGGGAATCTATCCCGGCACGGGCTGGTATCAGGAAGCGCCGCAGGCCAGGAAGCGCATCGTCAACGTGCCGTTGCCGCCTGGCTCCGGGGATCAAACCTACGCACGAATTGCCGATGAAATCTGGGTGCCTTTTGTTCGATCATTCAAACCCGGATTGATCCTGGTCTCCGCCGGTTTCGACGCGCACTGGAATGATCCCCTCACTTCGCTGGGGCTTTCCACGGCCGGCTTTTACACGCTTTCGAAGAAATTGGTGGATCTGGCGGGAGAGTATTGCAGTGGCAAGATCGTCTTCGTGCTCGAAGGCGGATACGACCCGACCAACCTGGCCAATGGCGCGGCTGCGGTCTTTGCTGCGCTGACGGACAAGCCCTTCGTGGATCCCGGGGACGCCTCGCCGCGCAGGGAGACGGATGCCGGCGAGATGATCGAGAAGGTGCGCGCGTGGCACGGATTTTAAGAAAGGGAGGGCAGGCCGGGGCGCTCCGCTGACTTAATCTATCCCAATTTCCCAACCACCTTCTCCACCTCCTCCAAAATCTCCCCCGATTTCACCAATGCCTTCATCTTGTTGTGATCGGCATACAACGGACGATCCACTTCGAGATGTTCGACATGTTTGCGAATCACCTGGCGCGCCTGCTGCGTGCCTTTGCCCGGCGTGAACTTGCGGAAGTCCAGGGCCTGCGCCGCAGCCATGAATTCGATTCCCAGAACGCCGTAGGCGTTATCCAGGATTTGTCCATTCTTGAGGGCCGTGTTCATGCCCATCGAAACGAAATCCTCCTGGTCCGCCGCGGCCGGGATGGATTGAATGCTGGCAGGCGCCGCCAATATCTTTTGTTCGACGATCAAATGGTCGGCGGTGTATTGCGAAAGCATCATCCCGGAGTAGAAGCCCGGCTCGTGCGCCAGGAAATCCGGCAGTCCCTGAGAAAGTGCGGGGTTGGTCAAACGATTCAGTCGCCGTTCCGCCAGCACGCAGACCATCGTAATGGCCGCGCCCGCCATGTCCATGGGCAGGGAGACGGGCGAGCCTTGAAAGTTCGCGCCGGTCAGAGTCAATTTCATCTCCGGTACAAAGACGGGGTTGTCACCCACGCCGTTCAGCTCAATCTCAACCTGTGACCTTCCGTACGCAATTGCATCGCGCGCCGCGCCGATCACCTGCGGTGTCGAACGCATCGAGTACGCGTCCTGCACTTTGGTTTTCATCTTGCCCGTGCTCAGGTCGGAGCCTTCGATCACCTTCATGATATTTCTGGCGGACGTGATGGCGCCCTGGAAGCCGCGCAGTTCGTGCAGCTTGCTGGTGTAGGGCTTGAGGTTGCCCAGCAGGGCTTCAATGGACATCGCGGCCGCGATCTCAGCCTGCTTCAAGAATCTCTGCATATCGTGGATGTGCAGGGCGGACATGGCGGTCAGCACGTTCGAGCCGTTGATCGTGGCCAGGCCGTCGCGCGCCTGCAAGCCGGGGATCTCAATCCCCGCCCGCCGCATCCCTTCGCGGCCCGCCAGGCGCTCGCCATGATAGAAAGCTTCCCCTTCGCCCATGAGCAACAGCGCGGCCTGCGCCATCGGGGCGAGGTCGCCGCTCGCGCCGACGGATCCCTTTTGACAGACGACCGGGGTGAGGCCTTTATTCAGCATCTCCACCAGTGTTAACGTGATCTCCGGTCTGCAGCCTGAATTGCCGTGCGCATGGACGTTGATTCGTCCCGCCAGCGCCGCACGGACATTTTCAATTGGCAGCGGCTCGCCGATCCCCGCCGCATGGTTGTAGATCAGGTACTTTTGAAATTCCTGGACCTGATCATCATTAAGAACTTTTTCCGAAAATTCCCCGATGCCCGTGTTCGTGCCGTACATGATTTCCCGCGCCGCAAGTTTTTCCTCCAGCATGAGTCGGCAGGCCTGGATGCGCTCCAGCGCGGTGGGAGCCAGCGCCACTTCTTCATGATCTCGTGCGATCGCGACAAGCTTTTCAATGGTGAGGGATGAGCCGTCCAGGGTGATGGGCATGAATATTCTCCAGCGGAATTTTTTGTTATTGTACACCAAAGCGGAAAACGAGCCTTTCTTCCCGCGCCGGGCTGAAGATATCCGCCCGGATCCTTTGCTTGTGCAAAATACCGCGTCCCTAGTATTTTTTTCCTATTGTGCCGGCCCCCCTTTTGCTATATATTGCTGCACAGATCCTTCAAACAAATCTTATTACGGATCCAAGGAGAGATGCCATGAGAGTTAAATCAGGATTGCTTATTCTGTTCGTACTTGCATCGCTGGCTTGCGGAGTGCTGAACAACGCGGTCAACCAGGCGGCTGGCGGCGGCAGCTACCAGACCGTCTCGAGCTTGTGGAGCGACGTTCCGCCCATGGACGGTCTGCAACCCTCCCAGATGGACCTGCCCCTGCCCGTGAAATTGTTGATGCGCACCATCTTGGGCAACCTCGGCCGCCTTAATCCGCAGGGCGAGGATCAGACCACCGGCAACATTGACTGGATCGTCTTTACCACCAGCAAATCCCCCGCGGACGTCGAGAACTTTTACACCAATGCCCGCATGGTTGCCAGCGGCTGGGACGATGCCGGACAGGACTCCACTTGCCTGAGCGGCAGCGAATCCAGCTCTGCCCCGGTCGGTGTATTATGCGCATTTCAGAAGCAGAAGGAAAACCTCCAGCTTGCCATCATCATCACGCAGGATGACACGACCAAGCAGACGGACGTCTTCTTCCTGCGTCTTCAGGCCAATCCTGCCACCCCCACCCCATAGATACCGTGCAAGCCTCCCCCTGACATTCACCGGGGGCGCGGAACTTCCGGGCCGTTTGAACGTGCTCGGAAGTCCGGCATTCGGGTAAAATCAGGCCCATGTCAAACGATAAAGAATATATTCCAAAGAGCGCCATGTCGATCCATGCTCATCCGGACGATCAGGAGTTTTCCGTCGGCGGCACGCTTGCCAAATGGGCGAGAGCGGGATGTGAAATTGTATCGGTTGTCATCACCAGCGGCGACTCGGGCTCCAATGACCCCGCCAAGGACGCCTCCTACAAACCGATCCTGGCAGCACTGCGCGAGGGCGAACAGCGCGGCGCCAACGGAGTTCTGGGCGTGAAGGAAACGATCTTCCTGCGTTATCCCGACGGCGAATTACAGCCGACCATTCCCTTGCGGAAGGAGCTGGCGCGGCTCATCCGCCAATACAAACCGGAGGTCGTGTTGACCGGCAATCCCGAGGGCTGGTTCTTCGGCAACGACTATATCAATCATCCCGATCACCGGGCCGCCGCGCAAGCCGCCTGCGAAGCCGTATTTCCGTCGGCGGGGACACGCCTCATTTTTCCGGACCTGCTGGCCTCAGGCTACGAACCGCACGACGTCAAGCGCTTATACATCCACGAGAATGAAAAGGCCGATACCTGGGTCGACATCGGGGCGACGATCGACATCAAGATCGAAGCCTTGAAGAAACATGTGAGCCAAGTGGATACTCACGAAGTTGATAAATGGATGTATCAG
>DATJBI010000213.1:0-2732 GCA_035515435.1 Anaerolineales bacterium | reverse complement strand
ATTCCGCTGGGCAAACTGGTCTGCATCACTGGCGTATCCGGAAGCGGCAAATCCACCCTGATGACCGAGGTGCTCTACAACGCGCTGGCCGCGAAATTGATGGGCGCCCGCACCCAGGCCGGTGAACATCAGCGCATCGAGGGCATCGAACAGCTCGATAAAGTCATTGACATCGATCAATCTCCGATCGGCCGCACGCCGCGCTCGAACCCGGGAACCTATACGGGCATGTTCGATGAGATCCGCAAGCTGTTTGCCGAACTGCCCGAAAGCAAAGTGCGCGGTTACAAACCCGGACGTTTTTCGTTCAATGTCCACGGCGGACGGTGCGAAGCCTGTCAGGGACAGGGCGAATTGCGCATCGAAATGCAGTTCCTGCCGGATGTGTACGTGCCGTGCGATGTATGCCACGGCAAGCGTTTCAATCGCGAAACCCTGCAAGTCCGCTTCCGAGATTACAACATCGCGGACGTGCTGGACATGACGGTGGAGCATGGGCTGAAGGAATTCTCCGCTTTTCCGGCGATGATGAATCGGTTGACTCTGCTCCAGGAAGTTGGACTCGGATATGTCAGGATCGGCCAGCCGGGCACGACCCTGAGCGGAGGCGAAGCCCAGCGCGTCAAACTGGCAAAGGAGCTTTCGCGCCGCGCCACCGGCCGGACGCTGTACGTGCTCGATGAACCCTCGGTCGGACTCCACGCCGCAGATGTGCACAAGCTGATTGAGGTCCTGCAGAGGCTGGTGGATGCGGGCAATTCGGTGCTGATCATCGAACACAACCTGGACATCATCAAGGTTGCCGATTGGATCATTGATCTTGGTCCCGAGGGCGGGGACCGCGGCGGCGAACTGATCGCCGAGGGCACTCCGGAACAGGTCATGAAGATCAAAGGTTCGTACACCGGCCAATTCTTGAAGGAGCATCTGCAGCATTTCGCCAAATAGATCCAATTGGGCAGGGCACCGCCCCGCGCGGTCCTGCCGAGGCCCTTTCCCTAAATCTCGAAAGTTCAGGTAGAATTACCTAAACGTGCTGGTGGCAGACCGTGCCCAGCAGAGGAAAATGCGTATGGAAAACAAACCACCCGCCAGCAGCATGATCTCGGCCTATCGCCGGCGCCGCCAGCGAAGCAACACCATGTTCGTTTACGGCGCGGCGGGGCTGCTGGTATTGGCAGGCTTGATACTTTTGAGTGTCTGGCTCATCAGCCCAAGCCAGGGGCTGACCGGCCTGTTCGCAACCAAGACTCCAACACCCACCATCACCTTCACCCCAACCTCCACCCCGATCCCCACCGACACAGCGACCATTACGCCGACGGGCACGATGACCCCGACCTCCACCCCCTCTGCCCCATTCACCTATACCGTTCAGGAGAATGACACCCTGGACAGCATCTCCACGAAGTTCAATCTGGGCGATAACGGCATCCTGCTCATCCTGCAGATCAACCCCAGTATTGATCCGAGTACTCAGATCATCCATGTCGGCGATCAAATTCTCATTCCCAATCCGGGCATGCAGTTATTCACTTCGACTCCGATACCCGCCAACCTGCGATCCGGGACCAAGGTGCCCTACACCGTGCAGCGCGGGGATACGCTGGCCGGGATTGCCTCAAAATTCAACAGCACGACCGATGCCATCGTGACCGCCAACAGCTTAACGGATCCCAATTCGATCCAGGTTGGACAACTGTTGCAGATTCCGGTCAACCTCGTAACGCCGACGGCCACGCGTCTGCCAACAAGCACGCCGCGCACCCCCCTGCCTACGGATACGCCGTCGGCCACGCCGACGCCATGAACGAGACCGCGGGGTTTCACGCCGAAACCCAGCCCCTTTTCTGGACAAAACGAACCCTATCATGTACAATACCGCTTCGCTCGGTAAGTTCATCTTGTTGGAGGAAACACTTTGGCTAATATCAAGTCTCAAATCAAACGCAACCGACAGAACGAGAGGCGTCGTCTGCGGAACCGCGACTTTCGCGGTGCGGCCCGCACCGCCGTAAAAGATGCGCGCGTTTCGTTGGAGAACGGACAAGAGACGGCAGCTTCCGTCCGGGCCGCCCTCAGCGCCCTGGATCAGGCTGCGCAGAAGGGTGCGATTCATCGGCGCAATGCGGCTCGCCGCAAAGGCCGCCTGATGAAACGGCTCGCGGCACTCGGTTTGCAGGTGCCGAGCGCAGCGGTGGAACCTGCCGCGCCCCTTGTTGAAAAGAAAGAAGTCGAGAAGAGACCTGCCAAGGCTGAAAAAGAATCCAGGCCTGCCAAGGAAGAAAAACCAAGGGCCGAACCGAAGAAGCCGGCCACCAGGTCCGTTGAAAAGAAAACGGCAGAAAAGAAACCGGCCGCCAGGTCAGCAACGAAGAAGACCGCGGAAAAAAAGTAATTCGATCAGCAGGAAAGGCGGGAGCGCCACGCTCCCGCCTTTGTATGCCCGCTCCTGCCCTGGGTGCCGAAAATGGGGAGGGCGTGCGCCGGGAGGCGGCCGGGGTGTTTGATATAATTCCATTATGTTTGAACGCGAAGAACAAATCATCGAAGCCAGGATCCGCGAGTTCTGCAGCCAAAACGATCTTCCCCTGGCTGAACTTAGATGGTCGCCGATCCCGTTTAGCGGGGAATGGGGGATCTCGACCTCCTTTTTTGCGACAGCGGCCCTCGAAGCGCGCGGCGGAAAAAAGATCCAGGTGCCGGCCCGCGCTCAGGAGATCGCGGAGGAG
>DATJBI010000212.1:0-3640 GCA_035515435.1 Anaerolineales bacterium | reverse complement strand
ATGCGATTCTGAAACAGCATATCGATCCTGGGATGGGACTTGAGCCGTTCCAGGCGCGCAAGATTGCATTTCAACTCGGGCTTAAACCCGCGCAGATCAATTCCGCGGTCCAGTTCCTGACTGGTCTTTACCGTGCGTTTCTCGAGACCGACGCGTCTTTGCTAGAAATCAATCCCTTTATCACATGCAGCGACGGCCGCCTGTTTGCGCTTGACGCCAAGATCAACTTCGACGATAACGCGCTATTCCGGCACCCGGACATTCGCGAGTTGCGCGACTTGACGGAGGAAGATCCTCTGGAAGTGGAAGCCTCGAAGTATAGCCTGAACTATATCAAGCTGGATGGCAATGTGGGTTGCATGGTGAATGGCGCCGGCTTGGCGATGGCGACTATGGACATCATCAAGTACGCGGGTGGAATGCCTGCCAACTTTCTGGATGTTGGCGGCGGAGCCAATGCCGAGCAGGTGACCCACGCTTTTGAGATCCTGCTCAGCGACAAGAATGTCAAAGCTGTGCTCATCAACATTTTTGGCGGCATCCTGCGTGTGGACACGCTGGCCACCGGGGTGGTGGAGGCGGCGAAGAAAACTCACATTCAACTGCCCATCGTATTGCGCCTGGAAGGGACAAACGTGGAAGCCGGGCGCGAAATTCTAAAACAGTCGGGACTCAACTTCACCGTGGCGGAAACCATGAAGGACGCCGCGGAGAAAGTAGTGGCAGCAGCGCGAGCTTAGGTACAAGAACAAATTTATGAGCATTCTTATCGATAAATCGACGCGAGTGGTGGTACAAGGATTGACCGGACGCGAAGGCACTTTTCACGCCAAGACCTGTGCCGAATATGGAACCAGAATCGTAGGCGGCGTAACTCCCGGCAAGGGAGGAACGACCCACGAGGGATGGCCAATCTTCAACAGCGTGCAGGAAGCGGTGGACAAGACGGGGGCTGATGCATCCGTCATCTTCGTGCCGCCGCCGTTTGCAGCGGATGCCATCATGGAAGCAGCGGATGCCGAGATTGAGCTGATCGTGTGCATCACCGAAGGCATTCCGACCCTCGACATGGTGCGGGCATGGGATTTCCTGCAGGACCGGCGTTCGCGTCTCATCGGCCCCAATTGCCCGGGCATTATTTCCCCCGGCAAGTGCAAGATTGGCATCATGCCGGGACATATCCATCGCGAAGGGCCAGTAGGCATTGTCTCGCGCTCCGGCACGCTGACCTATGAGGCGGTTTATCAGTTGACGACCCGGGGAGTCGGTCAATCGACGGCTATTGGGATCGGAGGAGACCCTATCATCGGCACCACCTTCCTGGATGCGCTGGAATTATTCAACAAGGATCCTCAAACAGAAGCCGTGGTGATGATCGGCGAGATCGGTGGGAACGCGGAAGAAAACGCAGCCGAGTTCGTGAAAGCGCGCATGAAGAAGCCGGTGGTGGGATTTATTGCCGGGCAAACCGCGCCTCCCGGCCGCCGCATGGGGCATGCCGGGGCGATCATCTCTGGCGGGAAGGGAACTGCCGCCGAGAAGATCAAGGCCATGGAGGCTGCCGGCATCCATGTTGCGAAATCGCCCGCCGACATCGGTGAAACGGTCATGGCTGCAATGGGCGCGAAAGTCTGAGCTTGGAACATTCTTGGTAGCAGCTACAAATCAGAGAATAAGGACCAGCGATCAAAACCTATGAAGACCCTGCAACGGACTTTTACGATTATCAAACCCGATGCTGTGCGCAAGAACGCGATCGGGGACATCATTGAGCAATTCGAGAAGAACGGCTTTCACATCCTGGCGATGAAGATGCTCGAGATTTCCAAGCATCAGGCAGAGCAGTTCTACGCGGTGCACGCGGGCAAGCCCTTCTTCACCTCGTTGACGGATTTCATGTCCAGCGGTCCGATTGTCGTGCTGGCGCTGGAGAAGGAGAATGCGATTGCCGACCTCCGCAAACTGATGGGTGCCACCAATCCGGCCCAGGCCGAGGAGGGTACCATCCGGAAGAAGTGGGCGACGAACATCGAGCATAATGCCATCCACGGCTCGGATGCGGACGAGACCGCCCGTTTCGAACTGAGTTACTTTTTTGCGGGATACGAACTGGCCCGCTGAGGTGGAGCGATGCCCCTAGTCCAGATCACGATGTTGAGCGGAAGAACGACCGAACAAAAGCGGAAACTTGCGCAGCGCATCACGGATGTGATGGCCGAAGAAGCCGGCGCCAGGCGAGAAGCGGTGGTGGTCGCCTTTCACGAGGTGTCGAAGGAAAGTTACGCGTCAGGCGGCGTGCTGATGGCGGACAAAGGGAAATAAGCGGCGCGCAGCTCAAGGTTCAATCCAGCGGCTCGTAGAGTTGCCCTTCCACGCGGTCGGCGATTTTGGGCAAATCCTTTCTTGCATGTTGCAGGAAATGGGGCGTGGCGCGATGCGCTTCGAGCGCGGCGTCATCCTTGTACTGCTCGTAGATGAAAAAACGTCGCGGCTCAGTCTTGTGGCGGTGGACCTGGTACATGAGGCATCCAGGTTCCTTGCGTGATTCAGCGATCAGCTTGGAAAATACGGCGGCCACTTCAGCTTCGTGGCCCACTTTGGCCATCCACGTCACAGCTAGAACCACCATCGCCTGCTCCGTTCGCTTGATCTAGCTTGCTTTGGACCCAGTCTTCGTCAACACCCGCAAATTCGAAGTGAATTCATCGGTGAAAATAGTTTGTTCCCGTCCCGGCCCGGTGGACACCATGCCGATGCGAGCCCCGCTTTCTTTCTCCAGGAAATCCAGGTACTCGCGGGCTGCACTCGGTAGCTTTTCCAGGCTGGAAATTCCCTGTGTAGTGGTTCGCCAGCCGGGCAAGTTCTTGTAGATGCATTCAATCTTTCCGTAGCCGCTATCCTGAGCCGGGACTTCCTCTGTCTTCTTCCCGTCGATCATGTATCCGACACAGACGGGAATTTCGGCCAGTTCATCCAAAACATCGAGCTTGGTCACCACCAGCCAGAAAATTCCATTGATCATGCCAGCGTAGCGCAACAGCGGCAAGTCAATCCAGCCACAACGCCGTGGACGCCCGGTGACCGCGCCGAACTCGTTGCCTCGCTTGCGAAGCAATTCTCCGTTGGCATCATGCGCCTCAGTCGGAAATGGACCGCCCCCGACGCGCGTGCAGTAGGCCTTGGTAACCCCAATCACCGTGTCAATTGCGGTGGGTGCGACTCCAGTTCCGATCACGGCGCCGCCGGAAGTAGCGCTGGACGAGGTCACAAACGGGTAGGTGCCATGGTCGATATCGAGCATGGTCCCTTGTGCTCCCTCGAATACAACGGACTCCCCCGCGTTCAACGCCTTGTTGAGCAGGGCGGCCGTGTCGCAAACAAATGGGGCCACTTTCGCGGAAACGTCAGCGTATTCGGCGAACATCTTGTCGGGATCGAGAGGTTCAGAATTGAAGAGCGCGTGCGCAATCATATTCTTCTCGCGGCAGGCGTTCTCGATGTGCGTTTTCAGTAGTCTTAGGTCCAGCAGGTCCGCCACCCGCAGTCCGCGGCGGCCCATCTTATCTTCATAAGCCGGGCCGATCCCCCTTGAGGTGGTGCCAATCCTCACCCGGCCGGGAGCATTTTCCGATGCCAATTC
>DATJBI010000211.1:0-24327 GCA_035515435.1 Anaerolineales bacterium | reverse complement strand
ACGGGGTTTTTTCAAACGCGAGTTCACCGATGTGAACGCCGTGCAGGGCGTGGGCTTTCGGATCCAGGCAGGAGAAATTGTCGGCTTCCTCGGTCCGAACGGCGCCGGGAAAACGACCACGTTGAAAATGTTGTCCGGTCTGTTGAATCCGACCTCGGGCACGGCCCGGGTACTCGGCTACACGCCCTGGGAGCTCAAGCCCGATTATCTGCGGGCCATGACGCTGGTCATGGGGCAGCGCAACCGCCTCTCGTGGGACATCCCCGCCGCGGATTCGTTCCTGCTCGACCAGGCCATCTATCGCATCCCCGATGAGATCTATCGGCGAACGTTCCACCAACTGGATGAACTGCTGGAATTGAGCCCGCTGATGAAGAAGCCGGTGCGCAATCTGTCGCTGGGCGAACGGATGAAGTGCGAGCTCGCGATCGGCCTGATCCATAATCCAAAAGTCCTGTTCCTTGACGAACCCACCATCGGCCTCGACATCACCGCACAGTCGGGCATCCGCGATTTTCTGCGCGAGTACAACCGCCGGACGGGCGCCACGATATTGTTGACCAGCCACTACATGGCCGATGTCACCGCGTTGTGCGAGCGGGTCATCATCATCCACCTCGGCAAACTTAAATACGATGGGGGTCTCTCGGATCTTTCCCACAAGATCGCGCCGTTCAAATTGATCGGCGTCGCACTGCGTGATCCGGCGGTGCATGACCTGAACAAATACGGCACCCCGATCGAGAACGAGGAGGATCGGGAGAAAAGCTACATTCAGGTCAACGCCCAGGATGTGACGCGGGTCGCCGAACGCATGCTGGCCGAACTGCCCATCCACGACATCACGATCGCCGATCCGCCCATCGAGGATGTGATCGAGCAGACCTTCGCAGAGTAGAATGCTTCGCATCTATCAGCGCATGGCGCAGGTCAACTGGGCGGAACAATGGCAGTACCGCGCCAATCTCTTCATGTATATTCTGTACGGTCTCGTCACGCCGATCGTTTACATCGCGGTCTGGACCTCGATCGCGAACGCCCAAGGCAGTGTCAGCGGGCTGAGCGCCAACGACTTCATCGTTTATTATATGATGATGCTGCTCGTGGATCAGGTCACCGGCGAAACCGTGGTCTACAATTTTGCCTACAAGATCCAGGACGGCTCGCTTTCCAGCGAAGTGATCCTGCCCGTGCACCCCCTCCTGACGCGCACCCTGATGAACAACCTGGCCTTCAAGGCGATGACCACCTTCGTGTTGATTCCGGTCTGGATCCTGCTTTCGCTCCTTTTCCAGCCGTCCTTTGCCTCCGTGACCTGGACAAACGTCCTGCTGGCGATTCCGGCGCTGCTCTTCGGTTTCGCGATCAACTTCCTGCTCAGCTCGGCGATCGTCTGCGTCGCGTTCTGGACCACGCGCGTCTGGGCGCTGTACCGTTTGTACGGAATCCCGGTGGCGTTGTTCTCGGGTCAGTTCGTCCCGCTGCAGCTACTGCCCGGGATCTTCCAGACCATGGCCCTCTACCTGCCCTTCCAATTATTCAAATATTTCCCGACCCAACTGATCCTGGGAAACCTGGCCCCCCGCGATATCCTGCTCGGTTACAGCATGGACCTGGTCTGGCTGATCATGGTGTACGGCTTGTTCCGGCTGGCCTGGCGCGGCGGGCTCAAACAATACACGGCGGTGGGGGCGTAACATGGATACCCTGCGCCTGATCGGGACGTTCATCAAGGTCAATGTTCAAATGTCGCTGGCGTATCGCTCGGAGGCCGCGATCGAGTTTCTGCTCGACCTGATGTGGCTGGGCTGGGAACTGCTCAGTCTGCAGATCATCTTTGGCAACACCCGCTCGCTGGGCGGCTGGAGCAAGGGCGATTTGATCGTACTGATGGGCGTCCTGCTGATGGTCAACACGTTCATGTCGGCGCTGATCTGGCCCAACACCGATTTTTTCAACGCCGCCATGCACGACGGTTCGCTCGACTATATGCTGCTGCAGCCGGTCAACAACCTGTTCCTGGTCACCTTTTCGCGCATTTCGATCTGGCGCATCGTCGACCTGGTGGTCGCGATCCTCCTGATCGTGACCGGGGTCAGATTGGCAGGCGATACCGTCACGGCGCTCGACACCGCCACATTCGTGCTCCTGATCATGTCAGGATCCCTCGTGCTCTACAGCCTGTGGATCGTGCTGATCGCCTTCACCTTTTGGTTCACCAAGTTCGACAACAACGTCACGATCCTGCAGGCCCTGACCGACACCGGGCGCTATCCGATCACCGTCTATCCCTGGTGGCTGAGAATCATCGTGACCTTCATCGTACCGATCGGCCTGGCCACGACGATTCCGGTCCAGGCCCTGCGCGGGGAACTGGCCCCCCGGCAGGTGCTGGTGTTCCTGGCAGTCAGCCTCGTCACTTTACTCGTCGCGTCCCAGGTCTGGAAACTCGGAATAAAACGTTATAGCGGAGCAAGCAGTTAGATCAGCGCGGCCGCGATCGGATCTATGGTTTCTTGCCCTTCTTCACATAAGCCGTCACCGCCGCCCGCATGAACTCGGCCAGGCCCGGATGGATCTTTTCATAGTTGGCTTTGAAGCGCGGATCATCGTTATAGAGATCGGCCAGGCCAAGCAGCTGCTCGTCGTCCGGAGACCAGAAATATCGTAGATGCGCGTGCCAGCGGGCAATAACGGCCTGCACCTCCTGGCTCGCTGCATCCTTCGACATCAGCGCGGCCAGGTCCGTGGACACGGCCCTGCCTTCCGCCAGGATCCCTGCCTTTTCCGCGGCCGAGTAGGATTTCCATTTCTGGTTCGAACGGCGGACGGTTCCGGCGTCCCATCGCTGCGCGGCCTCGTCGGCAAGTTTGGCCTGCTCTTCTTCACTAAAGCCTTCAAATAGTCCTTTTTGGCTCATGGGTCTTTTTCCTTTCAAATGATCGATCGTGTTGTCCACGGTCTGAAGCAGGCGCTCCATCCGGGTGATGCGTTTTTTCAACGCGGCTTTGTGGCTTACCAGGGCGCCCAGCACATCGAAGTCACGGCCGGCCAGGATCTTCTGGATGTCTGCGAGCGGCAGATCCAGCTCGCGATAGAACAGGATCTGCTGCAGCCGCAGCAGCGCCTCCTCGCCGTAGTAGCGATAGCCGTTGTCGCCGACCCGGGACGGCTTGAGCAGGCCGATCGCGTCATAGTGATGCAGCGTCCGCGGCGTGACCCCGGCCAGTTTGGAGAGTTGCTTGACAGTGAACATGCCGCAACTATAAACCATGACGTAACGTCAATGTCAAGGGCCGGGGGGCATGTACGGTACAATCAACCCATGGAAACCCTTTATTCTGACGAGGCACTCATTGTCGTGGATAAGCCCTCCGGGCTGTCCGTCCTGCCGGACGGCTGGGAACAGGATTCATCCTATCTGGTCCAAAAGCTGCAGGAGCAATTCGGGAAAATATTCATCATCCACCGCCTGGATAAGGCCACCTCGGGCATCATGGTCTTTGCAAGAACCGCCCAGGCGCACCGCTCGCTCAGTTCGCAATTTGAAAGGCATGAAGCGCGGAAGATTTACCGCGCCATCGCCCTCGGCAACCCCAGGTGGGATGAGCACATTGCCAGACATCCCCTGCGGGTCAATGTGGGACATAAACACCGCACGATGGTGGATGACAAGAACGGCAAACCCTGTGAGACGAGATTCAAAGTACTCAGACGGTTTCCGGAGCATGTCCTGCTGGAAGCGGAATTGATGACCGGGCGCACCCATCAGATCCGCGTGCACGCCTATGCCCTGGGCCATCCTTTGTTGGGCGATACGCTCTACAGCGCGCCGGACACCCATCTCATTGCGCGGCCCGCACTGCACGCCTATTCGCTGACGTTCACGCATCCATCAACGCAGGAACTGCTAAAGCTCAGCGCGCCCTATCCCCCTGATTTTGAAGCTGCGTTAAAGGATCTCCCGGCCGCCGAGCTGCCGCGCGACCTTACGCAATCCTTCTAGCTTCCATGTAAAAACGTTTCTCGCGCGCCGCGCCCATGGAGAACGTCTTGCGCGGCAGGGCGCCGTCCAGGATCACGGTCTTGAACAGGTCAGACTTGCGCATGCCCGGTAAATAGAACCCGGCCGAATTCCGCGCGCGGCCCAGTTTCACAACGACCTCCTTGCCGTGCACATAATCCATCCTTTCCGCGCCGCCTCCTTGCAGGAAAGGGTCCAGGAACGACTGGAGCGTACCGACAGGCAGGTTGGACGAAGGATGAGCGATCTCGATCACGCCGCACTGCCGGCCGCCGCCCACCAGGCCGATCAGGTGTTTCCGGCCCTCTGCCCGGTCCACGGCCCGGGCCATATCGTCCGGGCTGTCGACGGGTCGGTATTCAAAATTGGCGCCAAAGGTCGATCGCAGCGCGGCAAACAGGTCCTTTTTCAAGCCGAACAGGATGCGGTGAATGGGTTCAAACTCCAGGCCCTCATCGTGAACATTCTCGATCTCGACCAGGGCGTAGCGCGCAGGATGGTCGCCTCCCACCTCAGGCTTGATCTTCTCCCAGATGGCCTTGGCCGTGGCCAGCGAATGATTGCCGTCCCCCACGGCGAACAAGAGCACCGGCCGATCCTGGCCGATGCCGTACTTCGCGGCAAATGTTTCGGGCGCGGCCAGGCCGCGCAGCGCATGCACGACCTGATTTTCAAGGTCCCGGCCGACTGCATAACCGGTCAGATGACCGCTCTCGAGCATCAGGTCGAAATCATACAGCCTCTCAAGCCGGGACCTGGAGGCCTGCAGCGGTTCAATCACAGTTCGCCCGGGATCATCGATCAGGACCAGGATATGCGGGAACTCCAGCGGCGCACCTGCGCGGATCTGCATGCGCGGCGGCAGACGTTCGACAATGGTTCCCTCGGTGGCGCGGATCAGACTCGATGAGCCGGGGGTGTAATCGTAGCGTTCCAGGTCGAGCGCAAGCAGGATCCCCCTGCGGGTTCTGCCCCCGATCGTGCGTTCGACATAGATCAAGCCGTCGCGCGGTTGAAGTATGCCCTGGTCCAGATACTTCTGCATGGTGGCTTGAATGCTTTTGATGCGTGCGGCCTTGTCCCCTGCCTCCAGATAGACCTCGGGAAAGGTCACATTCAAGGTCGAGGGGGCACCGCCGACGATCTGCCCGACTTGATCCCAATACTCCGGCTCGGAGGTGAACTGATCGCAGGCAATGACCGCCCATTTCCCCAGCTCCACGCCCCCGGCCGGCAGATAGATTTGCGGGATCTGAACACCGATGTCGCTGATGATCTCCATGCTGGCCTCACTCCTGATCTGCCCCTGCGGGGTACGAAGCGCCCGGGAAAGAAGACGCTGCCTGGGCGCGCTTTGCCTCCTCCATTTAGATCATCCCTGGTCTTTTGCAAACGCGATCAACTTTTCAGCCACTTCCGCCCCGATGCGACCCTGCGCTTCCTTCGTCGCCGCGCCGATATGCGGTGAGCCGATCACGTTCGGAAGTCTGATCAACTTCCAATCCGTGGGCGGCTCTTCGGCGTAAACATCCAGGGCCGCACCCGCCACGGTGCCGCTGAGAAGCGCCTCATACAACGCGTGCTCATCAATGATGCCGCCGCGCGCGCAGTTGACGATGCGCACGCCGTTCTTCATCCTGGCGAACTGCGCCGGGCCGATCATGTTGGCAGATTCTGCGGTCTTCGGCAGATGCAGGCTGATGTAATCCGATTGAGCCAGCAGTTCGTCGAGCGTAACGAGTTTTACGCCGGGCAGGCTCTTGACGTACGGATCATAGGCCACGATGTTCATGCCTAAGGCGGATGCGCGTCTGGCAACCTCCCGGCCGATGTTGCCCACCCCGACCAGGCCGAGGGTCTTGCCGCCGAGCTCCTCGCCTTCAAAGCCCTTCTTGTCCCATTTCTCCGATTTCATCGATGCCGCGGCCTGGACCAGCGAACGCGCCAGGGCGAACATGTATCCGATGGTCAACTCGGCCACCGAAGCCGAACTCGCCAGCGGCGTATTCATGACGGTGATGCCTTTCGACCTGGCATAATCCGCATCGATCGTGTCGAGGCCGACGCCGCCGCGCACGATGATCTTCAGATGGGGACACGCATCGAGCAGCGGTCTCCGCACTTTGGTCCTCGAACGAACGACCATGCCGTCATAGGCCGGCAGGACCTTCAGCAAATCTTCGGGGCCAATGTCATCACGCACGTCCACGGTCAGGCCGGCCGCGCGCATTTGTTCAACGGCTTCCTTTTCTGTTCGGTCACAGACCAAAATCTTCATCAGTTTCTCCTTATTAAGTTTTGCGCTTGACCAATGCATTCTAACCAAGGGAAAATGCCTTGTCAACGAAGCAGGCCAGGAAGCGCCTGAAGTTCTTGGAGATTGTCAGACAATTGATTATAATGGGATCATAACAAAGATCCTGTGCGTCCTTCCGCCCTTCGAACAGATCAAGGAGTAGATAGCATGTCGGACTCAAAGCGCGTCCAAAACTTCAACCCGGGCCCGGCCGCCCTGCCGCTGGAGGTGCTGCAGCGGGCCCAAGCCGAGATGACCGACTACAAAGGCACGGGCATGTCGGTGATGGAGATCAGCCACCGCTCCAAGGAGTTTGAGAACATCCTCCAGACCGCCGAGGCGGATCTGCGTGGATTGCTCGGCATCCCCGCCAATTACAAGGTTTTGTTCCTGCAGGGCGGCGCTTCACTGCAGTTTGCCATGCTGCCGATGAACCTGCGCGCGAGCGGCTCCGCCGATTACATCGTAACCGGCACCTGGAGCAAGACCGCCCTCAGCGAAGCGAAAAAACTCGGCGCAGCGCGCGCCGCGGCCGACACCGAAGCGGATGGGTTCAGGTCACTGCCTGCCGCGCTCGATCTCGATCCGAAAGCCGCCTATCTGCACTTCACCTCCAATGAAACGATCCACGGGGTCGAATATTCCAAGGAGCCGGAGGGCCCCCCCGGAGTCCCGTTGGTGTGCGACGCCTCCTCGGATTTTATCAGCCGTCCGATCGACATAGCCAAATACGCCTTCCTCTACGCCGGCGCGCAAAAGAATGCAGGCCCGTCAGGCGTGGTGATCGTGATCGTGCGCGAGGACCTGCTCGGGCGGACCCCCGCCAATCTGCCGGTGATGCTCGATTACCGGGCTTTGGCCGCCAGCGGGTCATTGCACAACACGCCGCCGACCTATTCAATTTACATTACCGGTCTGGTTTTCAAGTGGGCAAAGAGCCTGGGCGGACTGGAGGCGATCGCCAGGCGCAACCGGGCCAAGGCAGATCTGATTTACCGCGCGATCGATGAAAGCGGCGGCTTCTATCGCGGACATGCCAATCGGGAGGCGCGCTCACTGATGAACATCCCCTTCCGACTGGCCTCCGAAGAATTGGAGGAGACCTTTGCCTCCGAATCCAAGAAAAACGATCTGATCGGATTGAAAGGTCATCGCTCTGTGGGCGGGATGCGCGCTTCCCTGTACAACGCACTCGAGGTCGAAGCCGCCCAGTCCCTGGCACAGTTCATGCGCGAGTTCCAGAAGAAGCACGGATGATTTTCGCTCCGGAGGCCCGGAGTTCATGCCTCTTACCTTTCGATACGGCGCCTCCGGGCGCGGCGCTGGGCGCGCCGGATCCCGGGGCTCCCGGATCCACCCCGTGGGGCCGGAGGCCCACCCTTTACGAGTGGTGTCCCGGCGCGGGCATTTGACGGACTTCCTGCGGAGCCCCTCGGATTGCCACTCACAGCAACGTAATTCCAACGGTTGTGCCAAGGACAAGCCATACCACGAGCATGACGACGATCACGAGCGCCGAAGTGACATCGGTCGGGATGGCCGGTCGGTCGATCAATCCAAGCCGCTCAACAAGCTTCGCGAGGGGATAGACAACGAAACCCACGATCGGGATCATCGCGACGGCGCCCAGTCCCGTGCCGAACAATGTGCCCAGGCAGGCTTTTCGCAGGGAGCTGCCGCTGCGTTTTGCAGCAAGTCCGACGGATAAGCCGATCAGCGCCAGAACGACAAGCAGCGGCGGGATCCATGGTTCGACCGCCTCCAGCGGCATGTGCCCGATGCGTTCGAACAGTGCCAGCCAAAGGCAACCCGTGAAAAGTGCCGTGATCATCCCCAGGGGCACATGCAGGGTATTCAGAAGATTCTTCATTTGCAGCTCCGTGCCGATCTCAGACAGGCTATCTCCAGAGGAGGCGGCCCAGGGGCGTGAAATGGGCCCGTCCCCATTTTCGGCGCTCTTCTCCGCCCTGGCAACTGTGGAATACCCCAGTTTTGCGGTTTCCAGGTGTGAGGCGGCGTCCCCCAGTTTCAAGATCAATTCTATTCTGGAACGGGCCTGAAATTTGGCATAGATATTTTTCAGATGAAATTCAACCGTGCGCACAGAAATCCCGGGCGATCCGGCGATCAATTTGTTGCTTTTGCCCTGCAGAAGCAGTTCCACGACTTCCCATTCACGGTCGCTCAATTTACCGGCTTGTGCCGTGACGAGTTCCCCTTCCTGGATTTGTGCTCCGACTGCCAGCCAGCACTGCGTGCGATCCCTCACACTTCCGCTCCCCCGATCTGGGGGCGGTCATGCAGAACATCTCTTCCACGGGCCTTTCATCCACGGCCTCCCTCCCGCCAGGTCAGCCTTCCCACGCAGCGGCCAGCATTCGCAATTGCGGTTCGACTTTCACCGCCAGCTCCCCCACCTGATCGGCTTCATCCAACAATCCACTGATGACACAACCGAGGGCGCGCAGCAATTCTTCCCGCTCCAGCGAGCTCACGAGCGCATTCTTGAAGACGTCACGCACCCCGGCGGGAAGGTTGTCAGAGCCGCGTCCGTTGGATGTGGGAAGGCCATGGCGGTGACAGGCAAGGTTCAGGGCATAGTCGCGCCCGGCGCTGATCCAATATTCGGCCTGCCAGGGACGACCGCGTTCGATGCAAAAGCGGGCCCGCAGGGCGTGGTGCACGGCGTATCCAAAAAGTTCCTGTGGCGAAGGGGTTGAGGCAAAAGGCTTTTCGACCGAACTGCCGAACAGCAGTCTAAACTTCGGACCTGTTGCACCAAATTTGGAGGCGGGCGTGAAGGAAAGATCGAACTGCAGACAGCCCGGAAACAGAAAGACACGATAGATGGAGGCTCCGCTGGGCAGGTCGAACAGATGCGCCGCCTCAAACTCCTCGACCAGGCTGCGCGTCCAGTCTTCCAGCACTTCAAAAATGGGGACGCGGTCTTCGACCGCGAAGGTCAGATCCAGGTCCGACCATCGATCCCCGTCGCTCAGGGCGAGTGAGCCAACCACGGCCCCCGCCACGATGCGCGCGTCCGAGCCCGCCATTTGAAGCACACGGCTGCGGAGGCGGTCGCGGTCACTTACGCTGAACAAGTTGATGAGATCCATGGTTGTCTCCTGCCAGGCTTGAGCGCCACGAAGAATAACACAATTACAGATTGCCATCAAATTCAGCCTGCCTCGCCCAACTTGTTATAATTGGGCCCATGGGTTTCTTCTTCCCTGAAGACGGCCTGCAACGCATGACGCCCGAGGAGACACATATCACGTCCCTGACCGCCCAGCCCTATCCCGACGGAGAGCGCGTGCGCGTCGATATCGAGATCACGCCGTTCCAAGCGCGTCCATACATCGAGGTCCTGCTGACTGATTCCAGCGGCGATGAAGTGGCCACAGCCAGCATCGTCGAGCCGATGGGGTGGCGCCTGGAAATCACCATGCACTTGCGCGGCGCAAAGGCTGGTCCATTCAAGATCGAGGCCCGCTTGTTCTATCCCGACGGGCCGCACCCCACGCCGGTCCTGCAAACGTTCGAGGTTCCCTCCGCGAATTGAACATCCATGTTAAGTCTCCCTAGATCCCTGAAACTGATCTCGATCATCGTCGTGCCCGCCCTGATTTTGCTGGGCTGCGCCTCGAAGGCCACCGCCACCGCGACGCCGACTTTTGTGGAAGCCTCGGCCACGCCCTCCGCCACAGCCACGCCCGTTGTGCCGAAGGACGTGATGATCCTGTCCATCCAGGAGAACGGCTACGCCCACCTCTTCGCCTACATCCCCGGCAAATTAACCCTGACCCGCCTGACGGCCGGCCCCTGGAGCGACACCGATCCCGCCATGAGCCCGGATGGAAAACAGCTCGCCTTCGCCTCCAATCGGGATGGCTACTGGAACCTGTACACGCTCGATTTCCAGAGCGGCAAGGTCGTGCAACTTACGAACGATCACAATTACAACACCGCGCCGGCCTGGTCGCCTGACCTGGCCTGGCTGGCCTACGAAACGTTTCAGAATGGCAACCTGCAGATCGCCCTGCTATCCTTGACGAATTCCGCGCAAAAGCCCATCATCCTGACCGGCGATTCTTCGACGAACTATTCACCGGCCTGGGCGTCCAACGGGCGGCAGATCGCCTTCATCTCGGACCGCAGCGGCGACGATGACGTGTGGCTGGCCGATCTCGACAAAACCGGATCGGACCGCTTCACGGATCTCAGTAAAACGCCGCTGGCCGCCGAGAGCCATCCTGTCTGGAATCCGGATGGAACGCAGCTCGCCTGGGCCTCCTCGGTGACCCAAAATGTGGACAACAGCGGCATTTATGTCTGGGACCTGACACAACCGAATCGTCCGCCCAAATGGATC
The DNA here is from genome assembly GCA_035515435.1 of Anaerolineales bacterium. Lineage (GTDB taxonomy): Bacteria > Chloroflexota > Anaerolineae > Anaerolineales > Villigracilaceae > Fen-1038. The sequence goes on along the minus strand of DATJBI010000211.1, from coordinate 13,635 downwards.
GGGGATGGCAGCTGGCCCGCCTGGAACGCCCGCGGCGATGAGATCGTCGCCGGCGTGACCGGAGACAATCAGCAGCTGATCACGGCGTATACCACGCAAGGCAGTCCGTTGCTGCTGCCCGCGCCGTTGCCCGGAGCCCTGTGCGGCATCATCTGGCCGAACATCGCATTGCCCTCTCCTCTTCCGCAGAGCTATCAGCAGGCGGCTGCCCAGACGCCTCAGGAGTTATGGACTCCTGCCGGATTGAACGTGACGGGGGTTCCGGCCCAGCGCTGGGTCGTTGTGCCGCTGCCCGGCGTCGAGGCACCCTACCCGCAGCTTCATCAACTTGTCGCAGATTCATTCAATGCGCTGCGTCAACGCGTCGTGAGCGAGGCCGGCTGGGACGCGCTGGCCAACCTCGAGAATGCCTTTGTGCCCCTGACCACCGCCCTCGATCCAGGTTTGGGTGAAGACTGGCTCTATACGGGCCGCGCCTTTGCGCTCAACTCGCTGATGATCAATGCCGGATGGATGGCCGTCGTGCGCGAAGATCTCGGTTCGCAGACTTATTGGCGCGTTTACGTCCGCGCCCAAAAACAGGACGGCAGTCAGGGCGCACCGATCGAGAATTCGCCCTGGGATTTGAACGCCCGCTACGCCCTCGACCCGGTCATCTATGAGGCTGGCGGCAAATATGGCGCGGTGCCGGGCGGTTATTGGATCGACTTCACCGCCCTGGCCCAGGCGTATGGCTGGCAACGCCTGCCCGCCCTTCCAAACTGGCGCAATTATTATGCGGGCGCGCGCTTCGCCGAATTCGCCCTGATGGACGGTCTGGATTGGAATTCGGCCATGCTCCAGCTTTATCCGGCCGACGCGTTGTACACGGCAACCCCGGTGCTGCCGCCGACGCTCACGCCCACGATCACTGCGATCCCCAGCAGCACCCCCGCGCCCAGCAATACGCCGCGCATCACCTTCACGCCCTCGCAGACGGTTGCGGCGACAGGGCCGGCGGCGACCCCATGATGAATCGAACACGTCAGCGCCGGCACCTGCTCGTGGTGTATTTGTGCCTGGCCCTCGTGCCCGGTGCCTGCTCGGTGGCTATCTTCAACCGGGCGACGCCGGAGCCGCCGGTCCCGATCGATAGCGGGATCCAACAATATGAAGCGCTCACCCCGACCCTGGAGCCCTTCCGTCTGTATCTGCCCACACCCGGCGCAGCGCCGGTCTCGGGCTGGCGGCCGCCATTGTATCCCATCCCGTGGGCGGTCTCGCCGTATGATCACTTCTACTTTGCGCGGCCCATCGCGGCCGATCAGGTCAACTGGCCGCTCGCCGATTATCGATATGGCGGCGTATTTACGCCCGGTGTTCCGCACACCGGTGTCGATATTGATGCACCCTATGGCACGCCGATCCTGGCGGCCGGGCCCGGGACCATCGTCTGGGCCAACTGGGGACTGCTCAAGGAGGCTCCCGGCGATAAGAGCGATCCCTACGGACAGGCGGTGGCGATCCGCATGGACTTCGGTTACAAGGACCAGCAGCTCTATAGTGTTTATGCCCACATGAGCAAGATCATCGCGATCGTCGGCCAGCACGTCAATACGGGCGATGTGATCGGGCTGGTCGGCACAACCGGCCACACGACCGGACCGCACGTTCATTTTGAGATCCGCCTGGGGTACAACTCCTATTACGATACCTACAACCCCGAGTTGTGGATGGCACCGCCCCAGGGCTGGGGGGTCCTGGTCGGCAACATCGCGGATGCCTCGGGGATGACGCTCCAGCAGCTGGAAGTCTACGTTACCAACACGATCACCCACAACACGCTGATGGTCAAAACCTATGGACCCGGACAGCAGATCAACCATGATCCGTATTACGATGAAAACATGGTCTTGAGCGATCTGCCCGGCGGGCTTTACAAGGTCAGTTTCGATTATGAGGGCAAGCCGGTCCAGGACTGGATGCGGATCTATCCGGGCCAGGTAACTTATTTTACGTATCACGGCGCGGGATTCAGTCTGGCCCTTCCGCCGCCGCCGACCAAGGATTTCCTGCCGATCACGCCTCCGCCCATCCCAACCCCTTGACGCACTGAACATTTGTGCTATACTGTGTCCACCATATTTTGACCTGAACACTTGTATCTGGAGAGAAGAACATGTCCCCTCGTAAATCATCTACCGCGAAAAACGAAGAAGCCTCCGCCCCTCAAGTCGACGGCGCCAAACGCGCCGTGCTCGACAAAGCGGTCGGCGATATCCTGAAACGCTATGGCGAAGGTTCCATCATGAAGCTGGGCGAAGCTCAGAGCATGTTGAACGTGGATGCGATCTCAACCGGTTCCCTTTCGCTGGATATTGCCCTGGGCGTCGGGGGCGTCCCGCGCGGCCGCATTACCGAGATCTACGGCCCCGAGTCGTCCGGCAAGACCACGATCTGTCAGCACATCGTGGCGGAAGCACAGCGCCATGGCGGCACAGCCGCCTTCATTGACATGGAACATGCCCTTGATCCCGGTTATGCGGCCAAGTGTGGCGTGGATATTGACAACCTGCTGGTTTCACAACCCGATACCGGCGAGCAGGCCCTTGAAATTACGGAGACGCTCGTGCGCTCCGGCGCGGTGGACGTAGTGGTCATCGATTCGGTCGCGGCCCTCGTTCCGCGCGCCGAGATCGAAGGCGATATGGGCGATCCGACCATGGGCGTCCATGCGCGCTTGATGTCCCAGGCGCTGCGCAAGCTCTCGGGCGCCATCAATCAAACCAAGACCACGGTGGTGTTCACCAATCAACTCCGCCAAAAGATCGGCGTGATGTTCGGCAACCCGGAAACCACCACCGGCGGCCAGGCGCTCAAGTTCTACGCCTCCATCCGACTCGACGTGCGGCGCATTCAAGCCATCAAGGTCGGGGCGGAGATCATCGGCAACCGCACGCGCGTCAAGGTCGTCAAGAACAAGGTGGCACCCCCCTTCCGCACCGCCGAGTTCGATATCATGTACAACGAAGGCATCTCCAAATCGGGGGATGTGCTCGATCTGGCCACGCAATTCGAGATCGTTCAAAAGCGGGGCGCGTTCTTCTCTTATAACGAGACCCGTCTCGGTCAGGGCCGCGAGAACGCCAAGGAATACATCCGGCAAAATCCCGCCCTGCTGGCGGAGATCGAGACGGTGATCCGCCAGAAGGCGCTGAGCGGTGAAGTCGCCCTGCCGTTGGATATGGGGGTGGACGGCGGCGAGGAGGCACCCGCCGCACCGGAAGAATAGCCTTTAGGCCCGGCGGGCTGCCTGCGGCCGACCCACGATCAGCTGAGACATTTTCCCGTCGATCGTTACCAACCGGATGCTAACCGTGCGTCCGGTTTTGATTCTTATTTCTTTGGCGATTTCCCCGCGCCGCAGCGGCCGTTGAGCCTGCGCGGCGCTTTTGAAGATTGTTCCGTCCCAGGCCGGATCCACCTCCCAGTAATCCAGGGGAAGAGAAGTGGTGATCCTGATCGAGTCGGAGGAGACCTCTGCCTTGATTTTTTTTGAAGAGGCGCCGTACTGCGGATCGAACGAACCCTGGCGTTCCAGACTAAATGCTTGGGTTGAAGAAGCGGTTAATCGCTGGCGGGTCGTGTGAACCGCCCGACGGGTGATGTCGCAGGCGATAAATTTGCGTCCGAGACGCGCGGCCACGAGCGCCGTGGTCCCGGAACCGCAGAAAAAGTCCGCCACCAGATCCCCCTGATTGGAGGAGGCCAGAATGATCCGCTCCAGCAGGCCCTCCGGCTTCTGGGTGGGATAGCCGGTGCGTTCATTGTGCAGCCGCGCCACCACCGGGAAATACCACCAATCCTCAGGCACCTTGCCGCGCTCCAGGTCCGGCATTTTTCCAAAGCCCGCCCTGGCTGAGGCCTTGAACGTTTGGATCGTTGAAGGATGATAGGGCTCGCGCACGGCGTCGGCATTGAACGTGAACCCGTCGCCTTTCACAAACGCCAGGATCGTGTCGTGTTTGCGGTTGAAGGCGCGCCGGATGGGAGACGGGCCGTGATAGGCCCAGATGATCTCGTTGAGCAAATGATCCGGACCGAAGATCTCATCCAGCAGAACGCGGGCATAGGAATCGACGTGCCAATCCAGGTGAAGATAAAGCGTGCCGCCGGGCGAAAGCAGACGGTACATCAACTCCAAACGCGGATACAGGAAATCGAGATACGTATCGAGGTCGAGCCAATGATCGTGGTAGCCTTCAGCCAGGGCCCACTGGTCGGGCTTCCGCGAGTCTTCCCCGCGGCCGATGCGGGCCGCATATTTGCGGTTGGTAAAGAAAGGCGGATCGGCATAGATGAGACTGATCCGGCCGGCGTACTCCGGCAGGAGCGCGGCCATGACCGCCAGGTTGTCGCCCAGGATCAAGCGGCTCTCCGCCCGGTCGTCCGGATAACCGTGTCCGCCCGGATAGACGATGGAGTCCTTCACGACCGAAGCCGGCTGCGGGTCCGGATGGTGCTTGGCGGGCCAGTCAAGAACAGGCATGTCAATAATGGATATTCACGAGCGTGCCATAGCCGATGTCATCGATCTTATCGGACTGCGGAATATAGGAGGACCAGTCCTTGCGCTGCGGCCTGGCCCAGAAGAAAAGCCATTTTGCCTCGGCCGTGCGCATGTTGACGCAGCCGTGGCTCATCGGCGTCCCAAAATTATCATGCCAGTATGTGCCGTGAAATGCATGGCCGTAATCCGTGAAGAAGGACGTCCAGGGAACGCCCGGCAGTTCATAATCGTCGGGCCCGGAGGCCAGATTCCCGTCGCCCATGTGTTTGGACGGATACTTGTCCTGAATATGGAAGCCCTCCGGCGGAGAGGTGGGCGTGGTGGTGTGATTGGCCGATGGAACGCCGGAGGAGATGTTCGTCTGCAAAAGCACCACCTCGTTCTCATAGGCGGTCAGGGTTTGCGTGGTCAGGTTGACTTCGATGCGCTTGTTTTCCGCGGGGAGCTCGGGTGAGATATAGCCCAGGCCCGCCGGCAGGATGGGCCGCAGATGGGCCGCGTTGGCATAGTAATAGCTGCCCGTCAGGTCGTCAAAAATACGATACCAGGGCTGTCCGTCCGGCCCCTCGACGATCACTTCGATCCAATACACCGATTCATAATACAACCGAAACTGGAGAGAGTCCCAGCCATAGGTCTTGGAGAACCGCCACGGCTGCGTAAACGGGACCGTGACTTCCGCCAAGAGGCGCATCCCGTCCGGGATGGAGGTGAGCGGAAGATTGAGCAGGGTCTTCACCGGCTGCAGCCGGGCCCGCCACATGTAGCCGCCCCACACCCGGTACCAGATGGGATTGGTCTTCGGCTCGTCGGCGGTGACCTGTTCATAAACGTGAACAAGATCATCCTTATACCAGGTGCCGGTGATAGTGGATTTCTTCAAATCGAGGGAGGGCGTGCTGTACACGCTCACGGAGCTGGTTGCCACGCGCACAATATCGCTGTCATCAAAATCGATCAAGTCCGGCGCAGACTGCGCCCCCGTCAGACGAGGCAGGGCCAGGCCACCCAGGCTGAGTCCGCCCAGCTTGAGAAAGTCGCGGCGGGAAAAATATTTTGACATGCGAAAGATTGTACTCGAAAACGGTGCAAATTCGGATCAGGGCTCCAAACGACCGGCCCTCCAAAGTCGGAGGGCCGGTCGGGTTGTTCGGTTGTGCGCCTCAGGCCTGGACCGAGGCGGGGATCATATCTTTGAGCAGATACTCAAGCGCCATCGTGTGGGCGCAGCGCTGATGGGTGATGAAGAACTCGCAGTCGCATTGAAAGGTCCCTTCATCAAAAGTCACGTGATGATTGTTGTTGTCGCCATGAAAGGTGAGTTCGAACTTGTCAAAGCGGAAGCGACTGGGTTCCTCCGCATACCGCCTGGCTTTTTCTCTCTTTCCAATCATCCCAGAATCCATCTTTCAATCTCCTTCCGGATTTGAAATAAAAGACACGCGCGGGAACGCGTGCCTTTTCAGATTAAAGAACCAGCTGGTCGTTCGCCAGAAATCGCATAGCAGGCTGCTCTGGCTACCGAGTATAGTCAGATTCGAAAGACAAGTCAATCGCGATTTACGGTCTGTCAGGCTTTCGTATGGATGTTGTAGGGTGAAGATCAATCCGCGCCGGCCCCGGCCAGCATCGGTTCATCACCGTCATATCTCCAGATCTGCGGCCATTTGAAAAGGATCAGCCCCAGCCCGATCATGCATCCGACTCCGCCGCTGATGATGGCAAAAGGCGTGCCGAACAATTGGGCCGCCGCGCCCGCTTCGAACTCTCCCAGTTGAGGTCCGCCCTGGAAGAAGATCTGATTGACGCTGGTCATGCGTCCGCGCATTTCATCGGGTGTCTGCAATTGACGGATCGTGTTGCGGATGATGGTGCTCACCCCGTCCGCCGCGCCGGTGACGGCGAGCGCGGCCCAGGCCACGCCAAAGGAAGTGGCCGCCCCAAAGAGCACCGTTGCCAGGCCGAAAATGAACACGGCTCCCAGGAAGAGCGCGCCCTGTTTATGTAATTGATGCACCTGCGAGATCACGACCGCCGCCGTCATGGCCCCGGCGGACTGCGCCGCCGAAAGCCAGCCATACGCGACCACATTCACATGCAGCACATCGTTCGCGACGAAGGGCATCAGCGTGCTGGCCGAGGCGAAGAAGGTCGCAATGAAATCAAGGATCATGGAAGAAAAGATGATCGGCTTGCTGACGATGAAACCGATCCCTTCCCGGATGCTGCCCAGGCTCATGCCGTTGGCGCGCAGCTGGATCTTCTGAGGGATCTCACCGATCAGGATCAGGGCGATGATCACCGCGACATAGGAGACCGCATTAATGATGTACACCGAAGCCTGGCCGCTGGCGGCGATCACAAAGCCGGTGACGGCGGGCCCGATCACCGAGCCCGCGTCAAACGCGATCGAATTCAAACTGAAGGCGTTGGCCAGGTGCTCGGCGGGCACCAGATTCGGGATCAGGGCGGCCCGCGCCGGGCCGTCAAATGCGATCACAATCGCCCCGAGCGCGGTCAGGAGATAAATGTACCAGATCGTGATATGCCCCCACCGCGTCAGCAGGCCGAGGATCAGGGCCAGCAGGGCCGCGCCGGACTGCGTGATGAAAATGATCGTCCGCCGATCATACGAATCCGCGACCACGCCGCTCACGAGCGAAAAAATGATCACCGGCACGATGCGCGCCAGCCCGACCCCGCTGATGGCGATCGGCTGGTCCGTCAGCGTGCGGATGTGCCAGAAGATCGCCCAGATCTGCATTTGCGTCCCGGCGACCGAGATCAATTGCCCAAGCCATAGATAAAAGAAACGGCGATATCTTAACGAGGGAGGGATATGCATTTTTCGGCGGATACGAAGGTCGGGAATTGGGATCAGGTGCCCCAGTCACGCAGGTAGAGGAAGTCATAACCGATCGTGCGATTGCTCAACTTGGCGATGGGCGGCATCATTCGTTTATACTGGCTGCGGCGGATCCGCTCCAGCACCTGGTCCACAAACTCCTGCGAAAACCCGGCCGCCACGCAATCCCCCACGCTGTAGCGCCGGTCCACCAGGAGGTACAGCAGTTGGTCCACTTCCTCATACGTGAAACCCAGTTCGCCCTCATCCGTCTGTCCAAGCCAGAGATCTGCCGAGGGCGCCTTCTCCACCACCGAGCGCGGCACGTCCATCGCCCGCGACAGCTGGCGGACCTGGGTCTTATACAGGTCGCCGATCGGATTGAGGGCGGAGGCCATGTCCCCCCAGAGGGTTGTGTAGCCGAGCAGGATCTCCGTTTTGTTGCTGGTGCCGACCACCAACCCATGGAAGACTTCCGACTGGTCGTACAGCAGGATCATCCGGGCGCGCGCCATGAGATTGCCCTTCCGGACATTCGTGATGTGCGGATCGAGCTGGATGATCGGCTGGACCATCGGCGTGATCTCGATCGTTTCCATCCGGACTCCGAAGCGGGCCGCCGTTTTTTCGGCATCTTCCAGCGAATCAGAAGAGGAGGTCTGATAGGGCATGCGCAGGGCCAGCACATTTCCCGGACCGAGGGCCTCCGCCGCCAGCGCACACGAAAGCGCAGAATCGATCCCGCCTGAAAGCCCGATCACGGCGCGCGTAAATCCGGTGCGCGTCACTTCACTTCGGATAAAACCGGTCAGGATCTTCCGGGCCAGCTCGGTATGGATGCTGAGATCGATTCTCATTTCGACAGGATGCGGGTCAGTTCTTTGTGGACCAGATCCGCCCGTTCATCGCGCATCAACGGCAGGCGCGATCGGGTGCGGCGGATCTGATTGAGGTCCAGGGTCGTCATGGTCAGCGCTTCTTCAAAATACGGGCCGTGCGCCAGCCTTTCGCCTCTGGGATCAAAGACCGTGGCCGCGCCCCAGAAATTCAACCCGTCTTCATACCCCACCCGGTTGCTGTGCACGACAAAACTGGTGAAGAGATTGGCATACGATTGATTCACGTTCTCCACCCACCAGGCCGATTCGAGCTTGGCATGTTCGTTCAGGCCGCGCCCGGGCGAGGCGGATGAGAACACCAACACGTCGGCTCCATCCAGCCACAAGAGATAGGGCGGCGAGGCGTGCCAGAAATCCTCGCAGATCAGCATGCCCATGCGTCCAAAACGCGTATCAAAGGCGCGGATCGAATCCCCGCGCGCAAAGAAGCGGCCTTCATCAAACAGGGCATAGGTGGGCAGATAGACCTTGTGGTGGACATGAAGCACGCGTCCGCCGGAAAGATAGGCGGAGGCAATGTAAAAGCGGTGACGCGGATCCTCATCGACAAAGCCGACCACCAGGTCCAGATTTTGACTCGCCTTCAGCAGCGGACCGAAGACCGGATCGTCCGCCGCCGGTTTGTGCGAGACGGTGGAGACCAGGTCCTGCAGGATGTAGCCGGTCAGGGAGAGCTCCGGAAATACGACCAGATCGGCCCTCTGGGCTTCGGCCTGGTGGATATAGTCCAGATGCTTTTCGAGGTTGGCTTGAACGTTTCCCAGTTTGGTCGCGATTTGAGCCAGGGCAAGATTTATCTGCATCGAGTGAATCTTACCATTAAAGAAGTAGAGACAAAGCGTGCTTCGTCTCTACAGCCTTTTGGCGGAGAGGGTGGGATTCGAACCCACGGTGGCCACAAGGGCCACAACGGTTTTCGAGACCGTCCCATTCAACCGCTCTGGCACCTCTCCATGAGCGCGGCGAATTATATCTCAGATTTCAACGCTCGAATGGAGTTCGGGATAATGGACCTCCGGCAGCCCCGCCTCTCGCAATTTGTCCATCAAGGCGCCTGCCGCCTTTGGCTCGCCGTGGACCAGAAAGATCTTTTTGAGGCTTCCCCGGACCGCCGCGGCATATTGGAGCAGCAGGTTCTGGCCGGCGTGGCCCGACAGCCCGCCGATCGTTTCGACGCGCGCCTTGACTTCATACGGTTCGCCAAAGATCCTGACGTGTTTCTCACGATCGGCCAGTCTGCGGCCGAGGGTGCCGGGCGCGGTCCACCCCACGATCAAAATGGTATTCTGCGGACTGCCGATATTGTTTCGCAGGTGGTGCAGGATCCTGCCGGCCTCGGCCATGCCGGAGGCGGAGATTATGATCATCGGGTCGGTGCGTTCGTTCAAGGCCTTCGATTCGTCCACCGAGTGGATGTACGTCAATTGCTTGAAATCCAGCGCAGGATGCTTTTCCTTCTGGATGAACTGGCGGGTCTCCTGGTCGAGGCACTCGGGGTGGGCGCGAAAGATGTCGGAGGCATGAACCGCCAAAGGGCTGTCCACGTAGACCGGCACGGGCCGCACCCCGTCGCTCATCATTTCATTCAGATAAAATACGAGTTCCTGGGTCCGGCCCACCGCAAATGCAGGAATGATGACCTTTCCGCCGCGGCGGATCGTTTCCGAAACCACGCTGCGAAACTCCTCAAATGCCAGACGCGGATCATCGTGCAGCTTATCGCCATAGGTCGATTCCATCAAAAGATAATCCGCCGCCTCCGGCAGGACCGGGTCGCGCAGCAGCGGCAGGTTCGGACGACCGATGTCGCCCGAGAACCAGAAGCGGAATTTTCGCCCCCGCTCCTGGATGTCCAGCGAAACGCCGGCCGAGCCAAGAATATGGCCGGCATCCCACAGGCGGACCGTCACGCCGGGGATCGGCTCGAAGGGTTGTTCATAATCCATGGCCCGGAAGCGTTCATCCACCTGCTCGGCATCCGCCATGGTGTAGAGCGGCTCCACGGGCTGGCCGCCATGGCGGGATTCTTTCTTGTTTACGAACTCCGCATCGGCCTCCTGGATGTGGCCCGAGTCGCGCAGCATGACATCGGCCAGCTCGGCGGTGGCAGGCGTGGCATAGATCGGACCGGCATAACCGTTCTTGATCAGGTGCGGCAGGTTGCCGCTGTGATCAATATGGGCGTGCGAAAGGATCACCGCATCCACCCGGCGCGGGTCATAGGGAAAATTGCGGTTCCGAAAATAGGTATCTGCGCGGCGGCCCTGATACAATCCGCATTCAAGCAGAAGAGTGGCACCGTTGATCTCCAACAGATGCTGTGAGCCCGTCACGGTCTGTGCCGCGCCATGAAAATGGATGCGCATCCTAACCTCCGAGCGCCTTTGCGATCTCTGGGCCGAAGTGCTCCAGCCTCCACGGGGAACATTCCATGACCTGGTCGAGTACCTGCGGGCCGCCTTCCGCCAGGGCCGTCAACAGGGTCTTCGGCAGGATGACGTCCGACTCAACATCCATCTCCGCCGCGGTCTTTTTCCGCCAGTTCTTCAATTTATCCAGGCGCTTGACGTAGGCGGCATCGGGTCGTTCGGGCGGCTGCCGCTTCACGAGCGGACTGTGCGTCCCGCGCCTGACCGCTTCGAGAACCGGCGCTCCCCAATTTTGAATCTGCCTCGAGGTGAGTTCTACTTCCAGCTCGTGCAGGGTGGCCGGTTTCGTTTTGGCGATCTCGATCAAGCGATCATCCCCAAGCACCTTGAAGAGGGGCCGGTCCAGGCGCGCCGCGATCTGCTCGCGAAAGGCCAGTAATTCGCTCAGCACCGTCAGATCGCGCAACGTCAGATCGCGCCGGTGACTGAAGTGAACCCAGGAGGGCGTTTCCAATCTCGGCTTTGCGCCATTGGCCTGGCAGGCCATCCGGAAATCCTCCCGCGCCAGGGGCCAGAGCCCCTTTTCTTCCAGCTCGGTCTTCAGCAGGTCGCGCAGTGGAAGCAGAAAATGTGTATCGAGGCGGGCATACAGCATCAGCTCGCGCGAGAGCGGACGCGCTCCCCAATCCGCCTTCTGGAACCGCTTGTTCACCTGGACGCCGAACTTCTCCTCGATCAGGCGGTCCAGGCCGGCCTGCTTGCGGCCGAGGATGCGCCCGGCCTGCATCGTGTCGAAGAGGTTGGCAAACTCGAATCCGTAATCCCGCCGCAGGCAGATCAGATCGTATTCCGCCGCATGGAATACCTTTTCGATCCGGGGATCGGCAAAGACGGGTCCCAGGACTTCCAGGCGGTCGAGCGCCAATGGATCCACCAGATAATCTGTTTCGGAGGTGGAGAACTGCACCAGGCAGACCCGCTCATGATAGGCGTGCAGGCTGTTGGATTCGGTATCCACGGCGATCCGGGCCTGGCGGGTCAATTCAGCGGCAAGCTGACGGAGTTGACTTGAGGTTTGAACCAGTTCAGGCGGTGCCAGGTCATCAGGGGCCATAAGCCTGATTATATCCCGCGCGCCTTTTCCATGACGATCGCGGCCTCCCCATCGTTGTAGTAGGACTCCCAGACGTCCACGCGCCGATAGCCCTCCTGCTCATAGAGCCTGATCGCGCCTTCGTTGGAAGCCCGCACCGAGAGGCGCACGCGGGGTGTCTGGAGTTGATGCTCGCAGGCGTGCAGCAGATCGCGTCCGATGCCGCGCCGGCGGAACTCCGGCAGGACACCGATCGTCGCGATCCACGAGAAACCCTCCGACGGATGTGGATCGCCGGCAACGAATCCGATCATTTTCCCGTTTTCATCCAGCGCCTTTAAGCGGATCACATCGGGAAACGTCAAGACCGCGATCAGATCAAGGAACGGCCAGGCATCTTTTTCAAAGCAGGCATGCTCCAGTCTGTTGAGCGCGCCCAGGTCGAGGAAGGAAGCAGTTGTGATTTCCATTTAACAAAGGGCCTCGCGCCAAACGCGAGGCCCTGATCGGATCCCCTTGCCATCCAGCATCAACTATCCTTGTTCTTGAGGAAGTTCTCGATCATGCTGGTGAACTCCATCGGGAAAATATACTTGGTGGACGCACCCTGACCGATCGTCTTCAGCGCCTCGAAGTATTGAAGGGTCATGGTCTTCTGGTCGATCAGTTTGGCGGAGGCAAAGATCTTATCCAGCGCGACCCCAAAGCCCTCCGCCCGCAGGGCCTGGGCCTGCTTCTCGCCTTCGGCCTGCAAGATGTTCGCCTGCTTCTGGCCCTCGGCTTTCAGGATCGCGGCCTGCTTCTCGCCTTCGGCCACGTTGATGGCCGCCTCGCGGGTACCCGTTGACTCGGTCACCACCGCCCGGCGGATGCGCTCGGCCGTCATCTGCCGGTTCATCGCCTCCTGCACTTCCTTGGGCGGGATGATCTCGCGGATCTCCACGTTGGTCACCTTGACGCCCCAGCGCTCCGTGACCTCATCCAGCTTGGTTCTCAACGTGGTATTGATGTTTTCACGCTGGGAAAGAACATCATCCAGGGCGATGCCGCCGATCACGGAACGGAGGGTGGTCGTGGCCATGCCGGCCGCGGAGAGTTCGAAGTTGCCCACCGCGACCACGCTGGCGGTCGGCTCGATCACCTTGAAGTACCACAGAAAGTCAATCGAGATCGGGGCATTATCTTTCGTGATGGACACCTGGTGCGGAACTTCACGGATCTGTTCGCGCAGGTCCACCCGGACAGGGCGATCCACGATCGGTATCAGGAAAACGATACCAGGGCCCTTGGGCCTGCTCAACACCCGCCCCAGGCGGAAGATCACCAACCGTTGATATTCGGGCACGATCCGAATGGCATTCAGCAGGATCACCACGACAATTAAGACCAAACACAGAAAGCCGTAAAGAACAACGTCCATGTTATTTTCTCCTTTTTGACTGTACCTCGTTATTATACGACAAATGAGGTCGTGAGTTGCAGGGTATAATGACAAAGAAAACTGGCACAGGAGTCTCCCTTGAACTTCAAAAAAATATGCATTCTTGGACTGGGCTATATCGGCCTGCCCACTGCCTCCACGTTCGCGGTGCACGGCGTCCACGTCCTCGGCGTCGATGTCAACCCGCGGATCGTCGAGACTTTGCAGCGCGGCGAGATCCACATTCATGAGCCGGGTCTGCGCGACACCGTCCAGGCCGCCCTGACTTCGGGCAACTTCAGGGTATCCACTCAGCCCGAGGAAGCGGACGCATTCATTATTGCCGTGCCCACGCCCTTCCATCACGACCAGTTTGGGAATTTCGACGGGCAGCAGTTCAAGCTGGCGGATATGAGTGCCGTGCGGTCGGCCACCGAAGCGATTGTCCCATGTTTGCGAA
>DATJBI010000210.1:0-24795 GCA_035515435.1 Anaerolineales bacterium | reverse complement strand
GTACACCGATTTCGAAGGTTGGAAGAGCGATCACAACGTGCTTTTCCTTTGCACCGACTTTACGACCGGCGCGGAACACGACCGCGAGATTGCCGAGGGCCGTTTCTTTCCGCTCAACGCCCTGCCTGCTGATCTCATAGCGGGTCACCGCCGGCGATTGGAGGAATATCAAGCCGGTCTGAGCCATCCGCAATTTGGGAAGTGGTGATCAACCCCCCCTTAGGATGCGGGCCGGCCTTTGGATTTCTGATCTGGAGGTAAATGATGTTTCACGATATTTCTGATCGGATGCTTCAACGCATGCAGGAAATGGAAAGCCGGGATGTTAGCGACCGGACGAACGGAACGCCGATCACCGGGCGCCTGCGTCAGATCCCGCCTGAGACGGGCAAATTTCTGGCCCTGCTGTGTGCCGGCGCACCAAAAGGAAACGTGATTGAGATCGGCACGAGCGGCGGATATTCGAGCATGTGGCTTTCACTGGCCTGCCGCCTGCGAGGCGATCCGCTGACCACGTTCGAAATCCTGCCGAACAAAATTGAGCTTGCCAGGGAGACTTTTCGCAGCACGGGCCTCGAGAACGTAATACGGTTGATCCATGGGGATGCCCGCCAAATGCTCGATCAATACCATCAAATTGCCTTTTGCTTTCTGGACGCTGAAAAAGATATTTATTCCGACTGTTATGAAAAGGTCGTGCCCAATCTCGTACAGGGTGGATTGCTGGCCGCCGACAACGTGTTGAGTCACAAGGCTGAATTGAATTCCTTTGTGGAACGGGCGCAGAGGGATCCACGCGTCGACGCGCTGACTGTTCCGATCGGCAAAGGGGTCCTGCTTTGTCGAAAGATATGAAAAGGTTTGGCGTTAGAATAGACTTCCGATAATCTCTCCGAGGAGAATGACTTGTCAGAGACTTTAAAGATCGTTATTCCCATGGCCGGCTGGGGGAAGCGGATGCGCCCACACACCTGGAGCAAACCCAAGCCGCTGGTAGGCGTGGCGGGCCGGACCGCGCTGGATTATCTTCTGGATATGTTCAAAACCGTTCCGAATCCCCGCCGGACGGAATATGTTTTCATCGTCGAACCGTATCTGGGAGAGATCCAGATCCCGGATTTCATCGCGGAAAATTATCCTGACCGAAAGGTACATTACGTGGTGCAGGAGGAGAAGAAGGGACAATCCCACGCCCTGTACCTGGCGCGGCAATACCTCAGCGGTCCCATGATCATGTGCTTCTCAGATACGCTGCTGGAAACCGACTTCTCGTTTTTGGATCGCGAAAAGAGCGAATGTGTGGCATGGGTCAAAGAGGTCGAAGACCCGCGCCGATTCGGTGTTGCAGAAGTCGGCGCCGATGGATGGGTCCGGCGGCTGGTGGAGAAGCCGCAGACGACGCAAAATAAGCTCGCCGTGGTGGGCTGCTATTATTTCAAGAGCGCCGAAAACCTGATGGCCGCCATTGAAGAACAGATGCAGCGGAACGTTCAGATCAAGAATGAATTCTTCCTGGTAGATGCCCTTAACATCATGCTGGAACATCATGCCCTGATGCGGGTCGAACGGACGGAAACCTGGCTGGATACCGGAACGATTGAAGCGACACTGGATACCAATCGGTACCTCCTGAACAAAGCGCGGGGCGTGCAAATCGAGAACACCAAACGCAAGAAGGTGAAGATCATTGAACCGGTCTTCATTCACGAAAGCGCCGAAGTCGAAGACTCGGTCATCGGGCCGTACGTTTCGATCGGAGCTGGCTGCAAGATCACCGGAAGCCATATCGAGGACAGCATCATCGAAGCGGAGTGCGAGATCAAGGACGCGGCGTTGAAAGGCTCGATGGTCGGCAGGCAGACCAAGGTCCGGGGAAGCGGCGCAAAGGAACCCTTTCAGTTGAATGTCGGAGATAACAGTTCTGTCATGTTCGGGTAGTGAGAATGTCACTACCCTTTTTCATTTAATGCCGCTAGAATAGTGCGTAGAATGGAAGTTGTTGAATGCCGTTCCGATTCTGAATTCGCAGAACGCCCCCTGGCCCTGACCTGGGACGGGAGCCGCTATGAGATCGCGGAAATCGTCGCCCGCTGGCGCGGACCCAACGAGAAGGGATTCCGTGTCAAGACCACCAACGGCGCGGCTTTTGAATTGACGTATCGGGAACTTCCCGATGAATGGCAGGTCCAGCCAATTTGAAGTTGTCGCTGCGGGCGGCCCGCAGCGACCTCTGAGCAATGGAGGCTCAATGGTCAATCCTCAGACTCTGCAGGAACTTTCCAACACCCACAGACTTTCACAGCGCGTGGCCGGGCTGAAACCGTCCGGCATCCGCAAATTCTTTGACATTGCCGCGACGATGAAAGATGTGATCTCGCTCGGCATCGGCGAACCGGATTTCACGACCCCGAAGCCCATTCTCGAGGCAGGCATCCAATCCCTCCAACGCGGGGAGACCCATTACACGTCCAACCACGGCAAGCTGGAACTTCGCCAGGCGATCGCCGACAATCTGATGCGGCTGTACGGTGTGAGGTACGATCCGGCGACGGAGATCGTCGCAACCGTCGGGGTCAGTGAAGCGTTATATTTGACGTTCACCGCCATCCTGGATCCCGGCGATGAGGTCATCATCCCGACGCCGTGTTTTGTATCCTATCAGGCGGAAGTGATCCTGGCGGGCGGCGTGCCGATCGAGATCCCCAGCCGCCCTGAAAACAATTTCCAGCTGGATCCCAAAGAGATCCGCAAAGCGATCACCTCACGCACCAAAGTCATCTTTATCGGTTATCCCTCCAACCCCACCGGCGCGGTCGCCGAGCGCGAGGTGCTGCTTGAGATCGCAAAGATGGCCGAACAAAACGATCTGCTGGTTGTGTCGGATGAGATCTA
Source organism: Anaerolineales bacterium (assembly GCA_035515435.1). GTDB lineage: Bacteria > Chloroflexota > Anaerolineae > Anaerolineales > Villigracilaceae > Fen-1038. The sequence continues at coordinate 21,903 of DATJBI010000210.1, read as the reverse complement.
TGACCGGCTGGTTTACGATTTCAAGCATGTCTGTTTCCCGGCCCTGGGGAGCAGCATCCGAAACCGCGCCATCCTGCTGGGCGGGCTTTCCAAGGATTATGCCATGACCGGCTGGCGCATCGGATACGCGGCCGGACCGGCGGACATCATCAAAGGGCTGGTCCGCATCCACCAGTACACTATCATGTCCGCCCCCACCACCGCCCAGGATGCGGCCATCGAAGCATTGAAAAACGGCGAGCAATATGTGAATGAGATGGTCACGGAATACGACCGGAGACGCAGATTATTGGTCAATGGCTTGAACCGGCTGGGGCTGAAGACCTTCGAGCCGCGCGGCGCGTTCTACGCCTTCCCCAACATCAGCGCTTCCGGCATGGATGATGAAGTATTTGCGCAGAAACTCCTCGAAGAGGAACATGTGGCGGTCGTCCCGGGAAATTCATTCGGACCCGGCGGCGAGGGGTTTGTCCGGGCCTGTTATGCCACCTCCTACGAGCAGATCGAAGAGGCCCTGCGCCGCATGGAAAATTTCATGGGCAGGCACGGCTAAGAGCGCAGCCTCTGCGCGCCGGCCCCGGTCGTCCCCCGAAAAAGAGAACCGCCTCGTGCGAGGCGGTTCCTGCTTTCTTAGGGTTGGCCGATCTTGATCCAGTCAATGCCCACCGTCGTCGGCGGAGTCACATTCGACCAGACCGAAACGCCTATCTTGCCGTTCTTCAACTCATACTGATTGTCGTCAATCTGTTTCACCTGCAAACCATTTATGAACAGCGTCAGGGTCCGCCCCTGGCAGGTCACAGCGAGTTGATTGGTATCTTTGCCCGTCTTGTACTTGCTGTAACCGCCGTCGGCGAGTTTGGAATAGACCACCGTTTGATCGGTCTGGACCGCGACCTCGTAGATGGCATAGAGGCCGCTGTTGGCCACATCGAATTCATACCATTCGGTCCCGTCGTAGCGGCACATCAGACCAACCTTGTTATCGCTGCTGCCCCGGTTCTCCACGCTTGCATCGAGACGAACATCATCATACTGCTGGGCATCGTAGATCGAGTAGGCCCATTGACCATTGCCCTCCAGGTCGAAGACCAGGAAGCCGTCCTTGACGCCGACGGACATCGTGCCAAAGTTGCCTTGAACCAATTCGGGGTTGCCGCCCTTGGGCACTTTGGACCCGTTAATCACGAACTGCGACCAATTCGTGAGACTGCCGTTGAAGTCCTCCTGGAAATATTTTCCGGTGCTGGCCTGGGTGGCCGGCTGGGTAGCCTGCTGGGCAGGGGGCAAGGTAGCCGCGGCGGACTGTCCACCGCCTCCACCGGCGGGCAGGCCGCAGGCAGTCAGGGTCATGATCGCAACAACACAACAAAGAACCAGCTTGAACAATTTGCCTTTCATGGATACTCTCCTCTTGGTTTGTTGAATTTTACCGATTGCAACGAATGCGGATACAAAAATCGGCTGATTTAATATAGCATAAATGAGGCCCCGTTTCAACCATACGACCTTCCCCCAATGGTAGGGGAAGGTCGCAGGATGGGTGGTGGAGATGGCGGGAATCGAACCCGCGTCCGAAAGATTCGACCCTCGAAATTCTACGAGCGTAGCCTGCCGAAGTTGGTCACCGCAGAGATCTCGGCGGGCGAGTCACTCTGCAGCCATCTGCTGATCTTGGGCGCATTTAGCAGAGTCATGCGCGGCACTTCGCCTTTGTCTCGCCCGACCCGCCACCGGACGAAGAGCGGTGACGGCGGACGCGGCCCCCGCAAAGGAGGCCGGCTGTTACGGTCTCGCCTTAGGCGGCGAGGGGCATAGCAGCATAGGAAGTGTTATTGGCACTTGATCTTTTGCGCTGAGTTCACGAGTTCGGCGCCTCTCGGCTCGCATTCCGGGACCAGCCTCTCCCGTCGAAGCCTGTCATCCCCGGCTGAACGGGTGTGCCCGTGCCCGATCATTATAGCACAGCCACACCGGCAAAATTCCCGGCGGAAGGGCGATTATACAACTTGCCCGAAAATCAGCTTTATGCTAGACTTGATTCAGGAACAGAGGATCATGGCTAATAAAATTCTCATCATAGATGATGATGTGGATACTCTGCGGCTGGTCGGTTTAATGCTGCAACGGCAGGGCTATCAAATCAGTGCCGCCACCAACGGCGAACAAGGTCTTGCCAAAGCCCTAGAAGAAAGGCCCGACCTCATTTTGCTGGACGTCATGATGCCTGATATGGATGGCTACGAGGTCACCCGGCGGCTCAGGAAAAATCCGGCCACCCAGTCGACTCCCATTTTGATGTTTACGGCCAAGACCCAGCTTGACGACAAAGTGGCCGGCTTTGAGGTTGGAGCGGACGATTACCTCACCAAGCCGACCCATCCGACCGAACTGCAGGCCCATGTAAAAGCCCTGCTGGGGCGTGCGGGGGCCAGGCATGAGGACGAGATCGCGACCGCCCTGCACGAACGCAACGGACGCGTGGTCGGCGTCCTTTCCGCCCGCGGCGGCCTGGGCGTATCGTCGGTGGCGACAAACGTCGCCGCGGCGCTCTTCAATCGAACCCAGTCCGAGGTGATCCTGGCCGAATTAATTCCCGGAAAAGGCACGATCGGCATGGAACTCGGCGTGCCGGGCCAGAAGGAATTAAGCGAGATCCTCTCCGGCAGTACCGTGGAGGTCACGAAGGAGAAGGTCCAGTCCGCATTGGTGCCCCACGGATCAGGGTTGAAGTTGCTGCTGGCCTCTGAAAATCCGCGCGACCTCTACCTGACCGGCCAGGTCAAAAACTACGAGATCCTGATTGCCCGCCTGGCGACTCTGGCCCGCTTCGTCACGTTGGATCTAGGCACGGGCCTGCCGCCCTTTGTCCAAAAGATCCTGCCGTTATGTCATGACCGGATCGTGGTCATCGAAGGCGCACCGAACACCATCAACCAGACGAAGCTTTTGATCGATGAAATCGCCAATCTCGGCATTGACAAACTGGGAGTCCTGGTGGTCCTCAACAATCGTGCCCGCTCTGAGACCCAGATGGCCTGGACAGAAGTCCAACAGAAACTGGGGCATTCGATTGCTACGACCCTCACCCCTGCCCCCGAGATGTTTATCAGCGCGGCGCGCCTGCACACGCCTGCCATGATGTCCCAGCCGACCAATGTCACTTCCCAACAATTCCTAAAAATTGCCGATCTCCTCATTGAGCACGAGAAAGCAAAATGAAGTCATTCCCGGCCTCGGTGCAGACGGGCATTGAATTTTCTGCCGAGCTGTTCCGCCAGGCGGAACGGGCAGTGGTTCTGACCGGGGCAGGGATCTCCACCCCGTCCGGCATCCCGGATTTTCGTTCGGAGGGCAGCGGGCTGTGGTCGCGTGACGAACCGCTGGAGGTCGCCTCTTTGCATACGTTCCGCACCCATCCGGAAAGATTCTATGAATGGTTCCGGCCTCTGGCGCATCAGATCTTTGAGGCTGCTCCGAACGCCGCGCATCGGGCACTGGCGGAATTGGAAAAGGCAGGACACATCCGTGCGGTCCTGACCCAGAATATCGACATGCTTCATCAAAAAGCGGGGATGCGGCATGTGGTGGAATTGCACGGCACGCTGCGAACCCTCTCGTGCACGGAGTGCTTTCAACAAGTTGACTCGGCTCCTTATCTGAAACCATTTGTCGAAGAGGGAAAATTGCCGCGTTGTCCCCACTGTCGGGCGCTCCTCAAGCCGGACGTAATCCTGTTCGGAGAACAGCTGCCGCAGCGGGCCTGGTTCGAAGCCCAGCAGGAGAGCCGCACGTGTGACCTGATGCTGGTGGCAGGTTCCTCGCTCGAAGTGCTGCCGGTGGCCGGCCTCCCGATGCAGGCACTTGACCGCGGTGCGCATCTGGTGATCATCAATAACTCGCCCACCTACCTGAACGTCCGTGCCGATACGGCAATCCAGGAGGACGTTTCGGATATAATCCCGGCAATCGCCGAACAGGTTCTGCATGGCTGAAATAAAGACCGAACGCCTTGGCGGCTACCGTCGTCTTATTGAGATTGCCCGTGATCTGGCATCCACCCTTGACCTCGATGTGCTGCTTGAGCGCATCGTCCAGGCGGCGGCGGAGGTCAGCGGCTCCGAAGCCGCCTCGATCCTGTTGTACGACGACGTAACGCAGCAACTTTATTTTCAGGTTGCCACCAATCTGGACGAACCGACCATGCGCGGTCTGGTCATTCCGCTGGAGGGCAGCATCGCCGGCTGGATCGTCACGAACCGCAAGCCGATCCGCATCATCAACGCCCAGCAGGACCCGCGCCTCTTTGCCAATGTGGATCGCGTCACCGGACATCCCACTCAATCCCTGCTGGGCGTGCCGCTCATCACCAAGAACAAAGTTGTCGGTGTGCTGGAAGCGCTGAACAAGGAAAAGGGGAAATTCAGTGACGGAGATGAAAGCATGCTCTCGGTGCTGGGCGCCCAAGCCGCGGTGGCGATCGAGAATGCGCGCCTGTTCCAGCAATCGGACTTGATCTCTGAATTCGTCCACGAGCTGCGCACGCCGCTCGCCTCGCTCAGCACCGCGACCTATCTCCTGCTCCGTCCTGAAATGTCGCGCGAACAACAGGAGCAGATCACGCGCAACATTCACAGCGAGACTCTCCGGCTCAATTCACTGGCGTCCTCCTTTCTGGATCTGGCCCGCCTCGAATCGGGCCGGGTGCAGTTTCACAAGACCGGCTTCAACGTATCCGATATGCTGTACGAGTGCAAGGATGTGATGAACTCCAAGGCGGAGGAGGAAGGGCTGCAGATCCGAATTGAAACCGCGGAGGGGATGCCCGCGCTGGAGGCGGACCGCGACAAGATCAAACAAGTGGTGCTGAACCTGTTGAGCAACGCAATCAAATATAATCGTCCCCACGGCTCGATCGTCCTGCACGGCGATTTCAGCGCGGCGGAAATTCTGATCAGCGTCCAGGATAATGGCATTGGAATCCCCGAACAGGCGCTGCCGCATCTCTTCCAGAAATTCTATCGCGTTCGGGAAAATGAAACGAAGGCCGCCGGAACGGGACTGGGCCTCTCCATCTGCAAACAGATCGTGCAGGGGCACGGCGGACGGATGGAAGTCAAAAGCAAGGTCGGCGTGGGCACCGCCTTCACCATGCGCTTGCCGCGCAGCAGCAAGATCCAGGCGCGGCCGGAGCTCCATCATAAAAAACAGCTGCATCAGGTCTAAAACATAAGTCTGGCGTGTTGCGCCAGACTTATGTTTTATTTCGATTTCTCCCTCCAGGTTTCTTGTTGCGTTTCTTATGGAGCCCGAGCGTTTGTCCCACGGCGTGGGCGACGCGCTGAGCCGAATCGGGGCGCGCCGCGCGGCGAGCATTCTCAATGACCGCGGCGCGTTCCTGCGGACGACAGATCCAGCGCGTCAGGGCCCGGACCACCAGCTGGGCACTGGGTGCCCAGACGCCCGCGCCCTCTGTTTCGACGTAAGTCACATTGCCGTCTTCCTGCCCGGGCAGCTTGGCGTACAGGATGATCGGAAGGTTCGCATTGAGCGCCTCCGCAATCGTCCCCGGCCCCGCTTTGGTGACAATAATGTCCGCGGCGCGCATGAATTCCGGCAGATCGCGCGTGAAGCCATAGATGAAGGTCGGGTTTTCCCAGGATTCTGATTCGAGATGGGCCTTCAGCTTCTCGTTGCGACCGCAGACGATGACCAGGCCCAGGTCGAGGCCCGATTCGTCGATCGCGCGCGCAGTCGGGCCCAGCGGACCCATTCCATCACCGCCGCCGACCAGCAGGGCGATCGGTTTATCCAGCGGCCAGCCAAGTCTTTTTCGAAGCAGGCGCTTATTGCCGCCTGGAACACAATACCGGGCCGCGACCGGCAGGCCGGCCACTTCCAGTTTGTCCGGCGGCACCTTGTTGAACAAGGCGCGTTGGCGGGCCGTCTCGGTCGGGACGAAAATGCGGTCGGCGCGCGTATCGAACCACAACGCATGGGTCGTGACCAGATCGGTAACCACGGTAAAGAACGGCGGACGATTTCGCCCCAGAGCTCTCAGCGCGAAGGATGTGGCGATCGGATGCACGGTGACGATCAAATCCGCCGGATGGTTGCGGACGAGGCGGCGCACCGCGTTGCGCGCCACGGGCCACAGGGAGGTTGTGATGAAGCGCGCCTGGGCGCGTCCGTCGGTCGCGTAAAAGGAAGCCTGCCACAGGCGCGGCGCCTTCACCATCTCCGGATAGAGGTCAGGCATTTGGCGGAACGGGGGCGGCGCATACTGCTTGAAGAAGTCCACCATCTCGGAGGTAAACGAATCGCCGTATTCGGCCTGCAGCGCTTCGATAATGGCCTCCGCCGCGGAACGATGCCCGCCGCCGGTATCGGAAAAGTAGAAAACGATATGAGGCTTTTTATGACCGTTGTTGCTGTTCATTTTTCCTTGTCAGGTTGGCTTTCATTCGTTTGGCAAGTTCGCGCCGGGTGAGCATCACGCGATGGCCGCAGCCGCGGCACTCGAGACCGATGTCCGCGCCGAGCCGGACAACCGTCCACTCGTAGGAGCCGCAGGGATGCGGTTTGCGCAGGCGCAGCAGATCGTTGAGTTGCAGATCAGGAAGCATAAGGCGGATCGCCGAAACGATTATACCGCGCCGAGTCTCATTGGCGATACAACAAACTGTGATAAACTTTCAGCGTTTGTTATTTCCTGCTGGAGGGAACAAATGTCCGCTCGCAAAACCTATGCCATCAAGATCGCCGGTTTGAACCGCAAACTGCCTCTTTTCCAGATCAAGCCCGGACTGCGCATCGCCATACTGAATATCCTGGGCGACACGGAACTCGTCCAGGCCTGCGCGCACGAATTGAGCAAACGGCTCAAGAATGTCAAGTTTGACATCCTGGTAACCGCTGAAGCGAAATCCATTCCGCTGGCATATGCTCTCTCCGCCGCGATGAAGAAGCCGTACGTCATCCTGCGCAAAACCTACAAGCCGTATATGGGCGATGCGCTGACCGCGGAAACGCTTTCCATTACGACCGGCGAGCCTCAATTGCTGATCCTGGATGAGAAAGATCGCAAGTTAATGAAAGGCAGGAAGATCGTCCTGCTGGACGATGTGATCAGCACCGGCTCGACTCTGCAGGGCATGCGCATGATCGCGGAAAAGGCCGGCGCGCAGGTCGTCGCAGAGGCCGCCATCTTGACCGAGGGCGAACGGTCAAAATGGGACAGCATCATTTCCCTCGGGCACCTGCCATTATTTACTGATTAGATTTCCCCTCCCCGGCCCGCTGCGGGAGTGCTTCGCGAGGGGACCGGCGGCCGGGGCGGGGCCGAGCAGCCATGCTTATCCTTGCCAGCGATCTTCACCTCGTGGATGGAACCTGCGCCAAATCCATTTCGCCCGGCGCATTTTATCTGTTTGCGGACCGCCTGCGTGAAACCGCGTATCAGGCTTCGTGGCGCAAGGACAACACCTATCGTCCGGTCGATGGAATTGATCTCGTCTTGATGGGCGACATCCTCGACCCGCTTCATTCGACGCGCTGGCTGGATACGCGAGCGGGCAACGCAGACTACATCCGACCGTGGGTGGATCCGCTCAAGGCTGGATACGATTCCAAACTCCAGGAGGTGACGCGCGCCATCCTCCAGGCGAATGCCGAGGGGTTGGATGTCATCAAGGACCTCACCCGTCCGGGCGCGCTGACGCTGCCACCCGCCAAGCGCGGCGGCAAGCCAGCCCTAAAGTCGCGCGTAGCGGTGCCCATCCCGCTGCGGGTCTATTACACCATCGGCAACCACGACTGGTATTATCACCTCCCTGACAAACGTTTTGACGCGCTACGCCAGGACATCGTTGAGGCCCTCGGACTCAATAATCCGGCGAACCTCTTCCCCTATGAGATGGACGAATTCGGGCCGCTCAAAGAGCTGGGAGGGCGCTACAGGGTCTTGATGCGTCACGGCGACTATTACGATCACTTCAATTACGATCCGGAAAAAGGCCGGGATTTCGGGACGCTGGGCGATGTCTTCGCGGTGGAAGTGCTGAACCGGTTTCCGGTCGAGGTGCAGAAGCGGTTTGGGGATCAACTGCCCGGCGGGATCCTGGAAGGTCTGCGCCGCATCGTCAACGTGCGTCCTGTGCTGGCTACTTCCCTGTGGATTGAAAGCCAGATCGAGCAGCACGCCGGTTCGCCCGCCCTCGAGGCCGAGCTGAAGCAGATCTGGGATCGCGTCTGCGACGAGTTCCTCGAAAACGATTTTGTCCGCCAGGCGCACAAGGCGTTCAAGCTCGACACCGTGGATGCGCTCCGGCTTGCGGTGAAGATCACCAACCGCACATCCTTTACGACCCTCAACGAACTGATCAACTGGCTGCGCGACAAAATGGGAAGCGGAGAGATCTCGTACGCGGCGCACGCCCTGAACGAACCGGCGGTGCAAAAGGAACAGGCGCGTTTTGTCGTGTACGGCCATACACATTTTCACGAGGTCGTTCCGCTGGATGCATACGGGTATCTTTCCGACCCCGAAAGCCAGGTCTATATCAATTCAGGCACCTGGCATTCGTATTATGCAATTGCCGCAAAAAACCATCTTAAGATCCATCAACCCGATGCATTTGTTCCCTATCAAGCCATGACCTATCTGGCCTTCTATCAGGACGGGGAGCGCGGCGGCAGAAGTTTTGAAGCCTGGTCCGGGACGTTTGCCTGAGGCCGGGCGGCGCCAGGAAAAGACAAACGCCGCGGCGCTTGTCTTTAGGAACGGCGCGGAATTGGAACAGATCGATCTTGGGGCGGAGGCCGGAAGTGCTTGTGCGGGCGTTGCATGGTTTGAGCGCTTTCGCCGCAGGGGGAGGGCAGTTCCCCGCCTCCCGGTCTGGGCGGGAGGGGAAGCAGGCGGCATGGAGCACCCCGGGTCAGCGGCGGCCTGCAATTCGCATGCCGTCAAAAGTGCAGGACCGAATCGGTTTCCTTTGGGATAGAACTCATGAATGGAGCGCTTGATCGCCCTCCCGCCACACGACCACGCGATTCCTTCCCTGCTCTTTGGCCAAATACAATGCCCGGTCCGCACAATTGATCAATTCATCCAGGGGCGGGACTCGCTCGGGATCAATGGAAACCACGCCCAGACTGATCGTTACCGGCATTGCCACAGGACCAATTTGAAATTCCTGACGGGCGACCGCCTGGCGTATGCGCTCCGCGATCTTGAAACAATGGTCGGCGGATGCGCCGCTCACCAGCACCAGAAACTCATCGCCGCCGTAGCGTCCGGCAATGTCGCCCTTGCGCAGGGATCTCTTGATAATGGCCGCCACCATGGTCAGGATATCATCCCCCGCTTTATGACCATACTTGTCGTTCACACTTTTATAGTGGTCAATATCCAGCATGATGAGCGCCAGGTGTTCCCTGCTGATCTTCAAATGCTGAACCGCATTTTCTGCGATTTCCAAAAAGTGCCGCCGGTTGATCAGATTGGTCAATGAATCGGTTCCAGCCAGCTCGCGGTAGAGTTCGGTCTGCTGGCGGGCAGTCTCGACCTGGTTCAGGATTTCGAGATTTTTGATCCTTCTGTCAGACTTATCGTTAAAGATCTTTTTATAAACTTCATGGAAGGCCTCGAAATGCTCCAGAGCCGATCGATAGTCCTGTTTTTCCTTATAGATCTCGATCAGGCGCTCGTGGATCAGGGAGATATTGGTAAGTGAATTTATTTTTTCGGCGACCTGCAAAGCCAGCAGCAGTTCTTGTTCGGCCTGGTCATAGCGGCCCCAGACTCGATGAATGCGGCTGATCTCCGAGATATAGGTCAGTTCGAGAAGTTGGCTGTTGTTTTGACGCGATAATTCCAGCCCCTCCTGTAAACAGGTCATGGCCTGGTCATACTTTCTCAGGGCAAGATAGATGGCACCCAGCGAATGGAGAGTATGCAGCCTTCCAACGTAGGCTCCCATTTGGTTAAACATATCCAGGGCCGTCTCGGCGTATTCGACAGCCTCCCGGTCGCGCCCCAGCATATGCAGAACGTAGGCAATATTATTGTTTGCATCTGCCCGCCCCGTGAGATCCTCCTGACCCGCCTTCTCCAGGCAGGCCTTGAAGTACCCAAGGGATTCGGTATAGTTTTCCAACCCGTATTGAACCATCCCCAGGCCATTGATCAATGATATTTCCAGATCAGGATGGTGTTCCGTCTGAACCAATTTCAGTGCGTTAAGATAATAATCCATCGATGTGGCATAATCATCAATGTGCCAATAGATCCTCCCCAGTAAACTTTGAATCAAGCCGATCCGATATTTATCCCCGATTTGCTGGGCGAGCTGATTGGCCCTCAATCCCATCGGCAGGGCCTGCTCCTGTTTGCTGAGCATATCCAGGCAGTAGGTCTGGGTTTTCAGACAATCAAATTCATCTGTGGCTTGGGCCTCAGCGCATTCGGCAAGCAGGCCTTGAGCCCTTTGGGCCAGATGCAGCGCTTGCGGACCATCCTTTTTGCAAAGATCCCAAGCCTGCTGGTTTAATTCTCTGATCTTCTCGAGTTTGCTGTTCATTCGCCTACCAAATAAGGTGCTTGAAAATCCTTATGAAATTGCGAGCAGGACGAATTGCTGGTTGAATGCGCCGGGCACGATCAGGCTTCCACGGAAAAGTATACCCTATTCTTAACGAGACCTCCTCTCAGGCTGACGGGCAGAACAGGAAGCGTCCAGGTCGCGGGAACAAGACCCAAGCGGCAGACCCGCCGCAAGGCACGGCGGAGCGCCGAGCTGGCCCCGCAGGGCGCCCCAACCACGAGGGCCCCAGATGAGTAGAAAGCAATCGGGCAGCCGGGGCATACCCCGACCATTCCTGATCAGCCACCCTTTGGCCGTCCCCGCGCAGGTGGCCGTCATCAAGATCTTTTCACGCTCCCAAAGGACTTTGCCGGGGTCAAAATTGCAAACCAACGGGTATGTTGCGCCCGCAGTGCCGCTGCCTGCAGGGGGTTTCCGCCTCGCGCGCCAGGCAGCCCACCGTGCGAAGCAGGGTCCGTACGTTCCGGAGTAGATGAGAGGTCCGTCAAATTCCCAACGCGGGTAGCTTATCCATCCAGTCATTCAGGGAGGCAAAGATTCGTGATCGACCCTGTTTCCCCGTTGCCCTCCAGATCAGCCATAAAACGATGAGCGGCGCGAGCAATCGTCCGTAAGACCAGGGAAGAAAGTCAAAGGTCGGCAGGATGAACTCCAGAATATAAGCAAGGCCGAACCAGATCCACTCATCCGGGGTTTCGAGACGCTTGAGCAGGAGCAGGAACGATAACGCCACGAAGATGCCGTGATGCTCCCATACCACCGGCGAAGCGAGGGTCATCAGGATGAAGAGCGGCGGCAAAGCATTGGCCAGGCGCGCACCTTTTCCTTTTCCATCGAAAAAGATGGCACGGCCCGCAGCTCGCAGCGTCACGAGCAGGGCCGCGGTCAAAAGCAGCGCCTTGGAGGCGTACGTCAGAACGGATGCCCAGATCAGGTCCAGATGGAGCAGCGGAACGATGGATCGAAAGAACGAGTCGAACGAAGTATCGTGAAAATTGGTCGTCTGCAACGCGGTCAAGCCCTGCGTGGTTTTGATGAAATCCAGGAACGGATAAATGCCGTCAATTGCCACGGTGAACATGGCGACGAGGACCAGGCTCACGACAAACCATCCCAGCCAGCGCCAATCCAGTTCCAGCAGGAAGGCAAGCGCCAAAACAATCGGCGAGCTCTTGAGATGCACAGCCAGCGCCAGCGCCAACGCGGAGAGGAACGGGCGTTTCGGGTAAAGCAGCAGGCTCAGGAGAATGAAATTCAGCGTGTGGAGGTTGATCTGAACGTAGAAGAGGGTCCGCAGCACAGGTGCATTGATCAGCATGAACAACGTGGTGACCAGTGCGGCCAGCCGGGTCGAAAAGCCGTAATGTTCCAGCACGCGCTGCAGGAGAACGTAAAAGGCCATCAACGAAATAAAATTGGCCGCCCAAAGGATCAATAGAGAGTTTTCCTCGCCGGACGGCACGAGGAATTGCAACAGCGTGGCCCAGAGCGGCGGATACAAGTACGTGGGGGGCAGCGGCTTGTGTTGTAATAGATTCGAAGCCGCTTCAAGGTAATACTGGTAATCCCCGTAACGAAATCGTTCGCTCAACAGATTCAGATAAATGAAACCGATCAGAAAGAAACCGGCGATGCCCCAGGCATTGCGCGCGTTGACCCGCCTTGCATAAAGAAGATAGATCAGCGCTCCCAGCAACAGCCACGCAAACGTCACGGATGCCAGCGTAATCCGGAGATCCTCCAGCGGCCACTGCTGGAGGAAGATCTTGAAGCCCGCTCCGCCCCAGTGCAGGAAAATAAAGAGTATGCTTGCAGCCAGGAGAGCCGTAAGCATACTCCACAGGATCAGGGCCCGGGCCGCGGGCCGGCGGTCATTCAAAAACATCTTCCCTGCATTAAGGAACCTTCACATACGAAGCCATCACGTAGCCGCGCAGGCCGTTCGGGTCGCGCACGTTGATCCATTGATTGGCAATCCCGACCTTTGCCAGCGCGGAATTGGAGGGCTCGATGACCGTCAAGAACGTGCCTGCTTTTTCGACGCCGACCATCGTTCCAGCCAACGAAGGGAAGGCGCGCAGGCGCAATCCATACGCTCCCACCGTGTCCGCCACCTGCAGAACCAACCGCTGAGGCTGGGAGGCCGGAGCTTGCGATGAAGTGGAGGGTGCCGGAGTTGAAGCAGGGGAGGTCGATGAGGATGACGTGCCCGGCGCGGCGGGAGCGGAAGGCGTGGAGGGGGTCGAGGGCGTGGGAGCCGGATTCGGCGCAGGCGTGGAAGTGGGAGCAGGGGTCGAGGCCGGCGCGGTGCCCGGAACCTGTTGCACAAGCCAGGCCGCGACATATCCCTGATGTCCCGACGGGTCGGCCACATTGATCCATTGATTGGTTACGCCGATCTTTGCGAGAGCCCCGGCCTGGTCTTCGATCACCTGTAACGGAACGCTCGGCATTTCAGCATAGTTGGCCGGGGAATCGGAGGAGGGCTGGGTATGCAGGCGCAGGCCGGCGGTCGCCGTCGCGAGGGGCTGCACATAGAGGCCCGTTTGGGTGGAGGGGGGCGCAGGCGCGGTGGATGGTGTGGTGGTGGTGGTCGAGCCGCCGGAGGTCCCGGACGGCGCGGAGGTGAGTGCACATTTATACCAGGCCACTGCCTTGATGGCGCGTTGCAGCGGCTGTCCCTGAGCGAAGCGCGTCAGCAGCGTAACGGGGGTCGTCTCCGGCGGGAAGGGCCATGGATCCTGGATCAAATAATCGTTGCCCTGCTGGGCATAAAGGAGCACCCAGTGAGTCTGCAGCCCGGCGTCGGGCGAATAGTCCACCTCCACGATCACGGGCTGACCCACCAGCAGCGAAGTGTTGATCTGTGAGATGGGTGCATCCGTGTTGGTGCATATGGTCAGTCCGGTGCTTTGAATTTGCGGATAGAGTTTACTGATAGCGCTCCAGACAAGAAGTTCATCGGAGGTAATGCCGCCGTTGGCGGTCAGTTTCTGGTCTAAGGTGGCGGGGGTTTCCGTGAATCCCCAGCTGCTGGCATACATGGACAGGCTGGTCAAGGCACAACCGATATAGCCGATGGTATCAGGGCCGGGGCCGATCTTCATATTCTTCCATTGCGGGTCCTGCTGGGAATAACGGACAAGATTAAATGCCATGTCTCCTCGCTTTCTCGATAGATTATCGAATGATACACCTGTTTGATATTTTATTCAGCATTCTTCCGGTCAAGCCAGAGTTCATGATAACGGCGATTCCAATCGACCAGGAAACGGCAGGCGATCACGATCCCCGCGGCGGCCGCGAGCCAGAACAGGATGCCGCGCAATCCGCAGAGCCACAGCGCGGGTGCGATGACGACCCCGGTCAAGGCACTGGCGCGCGCCGGGTGACGAACGAGCAGGACCAGCACGATCAATATCGCAGCCGAGATCAGGAAGGCGAGCGGGCTGACTGCCAGCAATCCCCCGCCCGCGCAGGCCAAACCCATGCCGCCGCGAAATTGTGCGAAGAGGGGCCAGCAATGTCCTATGACCGCACAAGCAAGGGTGAGGGGTGTAATCCAGGAGGATGGCCCATAATGAAATGCCAGCCAGGTCGGGATGAAACCTTTGGCGAGGTCGAGGACGAAGACCAGCGCCGCCGGGCCAAACCCGGCTTGACGCAGCGTGTTGGTGGTCGTGGCGTGGCCGGAACCCGAGTCGCGCACATCCACGCCCTTGGCCAGGCGCGTAATCCAGATCGAAAAAGGCAGTGATCCGCTCAGGTAGCCGAATAGAATAAATACGAACGCAGAAGGAATGCCAATCGGTCCCATCAAACCAATATTTCTTTCATTTCATCCGGCGGCAGGCAGATTTGTGTTTTAACGCGAATAAACCTTGTAGGAGATCGTGTTCTTACCCTCTTCTTTTGCACTGTGCACAAGTTGATCAGCCAGTTGAAACATCTCTTCTGGGCTGGGGGGCGCGGAGACGCAGCTCAGCGCGCCCATGCTGAACGTGATCGGCCATTGATGATTCTGCATTTCTTCCAGGAGCAGGCCCTGCAGGCGAGGCGCCACTTTGCGAGCGGCTTGATCGCCGGTTTCAGGCAGGATCGCGGCGAACTCATCGCCTCCCATGCGGGCAACGATATCGATCCCGCGCAGTTGCAGTTTCAGGATGGTCGCAACGCTGGTCAGCAGGGTATCGCCGGCCGCATGGCCGCGCGCATCGTTGATGCTTTTGAAATTGTCCAAATCCATGAAGAGGAGCGTGAAAGGCCGCCCGGTCCTGGCCAGCCGCTTGATCTCCACGGCTGCAGACTCAAAGAAGCCTCGGCGGTTCTGGATGCCTGTCAGAAAATCGGTGCGCGATAAGTGCGATTCGGTTCTTAGTAACTCGTGGAGCGCCGTGACCAGCAGCGAGACAATTAAAAGGGACCCCAGGAAAACAGCAGTGTTCCACAAGTAAACGAGCGGATCGGAGAAACGTTGATCGGTGCGAAGGTTCGTAACCGCCCAACTGGCAGCACAGGCAAAAGAGGTCAACATGCCTTCAGAATTTCCAAGTGCCCAGCTTGCGAGCGCTACCGGAAAGATATAGAAGAGCGACATGGAAAAACCGGGGCCGGTTTGGTAATCAATAATTCCCAACCCCAGTGTCGAGACAAGGACGGCCAGCCACAGGAATATCGGGCTTTGCCTTTCCAGATATGCAAGGAGACGGCGGACGGTGCTCATAGTTGTTGTATTATAGCTTCATTTTTCTTCGACGATTTTCTGGAGGCGTCCGATCGGACCGTTCACCCGGCGCCCGGCAGGGAAGGCGGCGGTTTGGTGGGGACGGCCTTGGCGAGGCGCCATCCAGATCGAAAAGGGAAGCGGGCCGCCGAGCGGGTGACAGGGGGAGAAAGCGCTGGCAGGCAGAACACTCAACATTCCCGGGCCTCGAGATTTCTTGGATCGAATCCCCTGTCAATGCACTCGGGATCTAGCCTCCGTAAACCCTGTAGCGGATCGTGTTCTTGCCCTCTTTCTTTGCTTCATACATGAGTTGGTCCACCAATCGGAACAATTCGTCTGTGCCGGACGGCGTGGAGAGGCAGCTCAGCACGCCGATGCTGAACGTGATCGGCCAGTGATGGGTGTACATTTCCTCCGCGAACGAACTCTGGAGGCGGGCCACCACCTTGCGCGCGGCCTGGTCATCGGTTTCCGGCAGGATCGCGGCAAACTCATCGCCTCCCACGCGGCCCGCGATATCCGTGCCGCGCAATTGAACCGTCAGCAGGGCCGCGACCCGGATCAGCAGGGAATCGCCGGCCTCATGTCCGGCTGTATCGTTGATGCTTTTGAAGTTATCCAAATCCATGTAGATGAGGGTGAAGGGTCGTCCGGTCCTTGCCATGCGAGCCCGTTCCAGGGAGGCGGCTTCCATGAGCGCTCGGCGGTTCAGGATGCCCGTTAGATAATCGGTGCGCGATAAATGTGACTCGTTCTTAAACAATGTATGGATTTCCGCGAACAGAAGGGAAATGACTGAAAGGAGTCCCAGACGGGCGATGCCATTCCACCAACCGACCAGCGGACCGCCGAGAAGTTGATCGGCCGGCAGCCGCAGTACTTCCCAGATCGCGGCGCAAAGGATGGAGACGAGGATCCCCTCAGACCGCCCCAGCGCCAGGCTTGCCAGCGCCACCGGAAAAACATAGAAGAGCGAAATGGAAAAGTCGGGACCGGTCTTGTAATCAATAATGGCCAGTCCGGACACGGAGACGGCAATGGTCAGCCAGAGGAACAGCCGGCTCTGCCTTTCCAGGTATGCGAGAAAACGGGCGGTGAATGTCATGCCGGGCGAATCATATCTTTGAAGCCTCAACGATTTCTTTGACGCGTCCCACCTGCCCCCCCACCAGGCGGACCTTGATTCCATGCGGATGCGTCGGCGACTTGGTGAGGATATCCTGGACGATGCCCCTGGTCAATTTGCCGGTGGGCTGGTCCTGTTTCAAGACGATCAGCACCGTCATGCCGGGCCGGAGGTCGGCGCGGATCTGTCCGTTCATGGTCTATATTGACTGAGGAACAATGTGAAATCGAGATCGCCCGGAGATTGATTAAACCGGGTCAACAGTGCCGCGGCCTCACTGCGATGCTGTGTCCCGTGATTGACCACATGCCACAGGCAATGCCAAAGGATGCGGTCACGCGGCTCGCCTTTCTCGTTCGTGTAGTGCTTGTGAGTGTTCATATCCTCATCACGCAGCGTGGCGAGATAAGCGCGCATGGCCTGCTCTTCTTGATTCGCGCGTGCCTGGACCGCGGCCAGGGTTGGAAAGTCGGCTTCCTTCAGCTCCGGGGCGGACCAGTTATTCTGCTGGAAGAACGTTCTCCAGCCAAATTCCGCATCCAGGATGTGGACCACCGTGCCGCGCAGGCCGCCGAATGGAAATTCTGCGGGCGCGCCGAACTGTGGGGGCGTGACATCCCTGCATTTCGCAAGGATGCGCTGGTTCGCCCAGTAGTTGTACTCGTAGATGGTGAGAATGTCTTGAATGTTCATAGAGGAACTCCTCGTCCTTTCCTGAACTACCCGGATATTATATGTTTGAAACGGCAAAACGGCGGTCAAGGAACGGGATCCGCGTGAATTTGATTGATATCACGGGTCCGGGGAACTGCCGATCCATAGTCAAGCCAGAGAGGCTGGAAATCAACTTCCGTTTTGGGTTCGCCTGTCTGCCGGCGGCCTGAACATGCACATCTCCCGCACGATTCGAATTTGCCGTCCGCGGTCGCAGCCTGCCCGTTCTGTGAATTCGTGACCGGGGGTCATGAGGGCATTTTTCTGTTCCGAGCGCTCTCAGGTGAGCAGTCCCCGGGCAAAACTTAAAAATGCCTGCACATCGTTGAAGTTTGTCACCAGGCCCACCGAAACTCTCACCGCGCCGCTGGACTTGCCGTCAATACACAAACGGAAATCATCCACGCTCAAGCGGTTCTCATGGCCCGGCTGGGAAAAACATACATCCAATTCGAGGCGCGAGAGCCCCAGCGCGACCTCGCCTGCGCCGGGATTGCAGAAACATCCGGTGCGCAGGGAGATATTGACCTTGTTGGCTTCGCTTTCGATGAAGCGATGGTCAATGGCCTGGCCGTCCTTGTTAAAGAAGTTCACGGTCACGGTGCCGCCGCGCGCTTCGGTTGTGGTTGGTCCGTAGATGCGCACCAACGGCTCACCGGTGCTGTGCTTCATTTGCGTTAAATTATCCAGCAGCCAGCCCGCCAGACAGGTCACGCGGGTGTGGATCACATCATAGCCGATGGATCCGATGTACTTCAAACCGATCTCGACCGCGGGGATATTCAAATAATCAGGCGTGCCGTCTTCAAACGCCGTGTGGCCATCGGCCATGTAGAATTTATCGCCCTGGACCGACACCACCGTGATCGTCCCGCCCGCGAACCATGGACGATGAAGTTTCCCCAATGCTTCCCGGCGCGCGATCAGGGCGCCGATGCCCGTCGGATAACCGAACATTTTATAAAATGAAAGCGGAACGAAATCCGGTTTGACCTTGCCCAGATCGAGATAATTTGTTGGAGCGAAAGCCGCGGCATCCAGCAGAACATCCCAGCCGGCGGCCTGGGCCTGCGCGACCCATTCGAGCGGATGCTGGACTCCCGAGAAGTTCGATTGGGCGGGATAGGCAAACAGATTGTGTGCGCCCTTTTGGGCGCGCCCCAGGTAATCGTCGAGGGAAGATGCATCGACCCGCATGTTCGGCAGCGCCACCGGAATATAGGTCACCTCGGCGCGGCGGGCATGTGCGAACTCGCGAATCCCATTGACCGAGTTGTGATTGTCGAACGTTAACAGATAATGCCCGCCCTCTGCAAACGGATACGACTCACCGACCAGCTTTAAGGCGCCGCTGGCATTTTGTGTGAAGATCACATCGTATTCCGCGGGGTCGGCCTGGAAGAACTGGAGCACGTACTCGCGGGCGCGTTCAAGCAACCGGGTAGCCGCAAGCGAACTCGGATTGGACGAATGTGGATTGCCGAAGACATGCTCGCTCAATAATTGGTGATGCCGCCGCACCTGGGTTTCGGCGTACAGGCCTCCGCCGGTGTAATCGAGATACACATGTTCGCCGGCGTCGAGACGGGCATATTCGGCTGCGCGCTGGTCGTCAATGATGTGCGTGGCGGGATAGGAAGGATAGGCACGCAGGAAGGCAACGAAATCCGGATCGGGACTGGACATCTGAACTCCTTTAAGTTCAATTATATGACTGCTTCTCTTTCGCACCCGGCGGGGCGGGGCGGCGCAACGGCCCACGTCAGATCTGTTCGAACTGGTCCACCTTTAACACAAAGACAGTTGCGCGTTTCAGGCCCGGATCAACCGGCGGAGCGCTGTGCTCGCGCAGAATTTGCAGGGCGTCGGGAACCTGCTGCTCCTCCACACCGATCAACAACGTGGCATTGCCGCGGCGCAGAAAGCCTCCGGTGGCCGCCACCCGCGTCACGCGGAAGCCGGATTCGGTCAACGCCGCCAGCGCCGGATCCCCGTCCGTGTTGTGCAGGATGGCAACGATCATTTTCATCATTCTAGAATTCCTCGTAAGAGTCAACCTCGAAAGTGAAGAGGGTGGCCTTTGCCACGTTCACCTCCCTGGGCCTCAGGGGAAGGTCGGCCGGCAGGCCCCTCGGTGCGAATTCGACCCGCCCGCGGCAGGCGCGCCGCAGTGCATTGACCACCATCTCCTCACGCCCGTCCGGAAGCCCGATGAGCAGTGTCATGCTGTGACGATCCAGGAATCCGCCCGAGCTGGGCAGGCGATCCAGCGGCAGGCCCATGTTGGCCAGTATGTTTGTGGCGTTCTCTTCATCCTCCTGTTGAATGACCGCTACCATCAGTTTGGTGATGCGCAGGGAGGTCGCCGTGTTCCTGCGCAGGAGATCGGGCCACTGCAATCCTTCCTCCGTGAGGGCCGCATCCACTTCGCCGACCAGCTGCGTATAAGTTTCCTCGGAGATGACGTTGTCGCGCAAAAGTCCCATCAACGCCGAGCGCTGGGCGCGCAGCGCTTCGCGGCGGGCGGTATTCAGTTCCTCCGCCTCCACCGTGGGATCGGAGGTAAGGATCTCCCTGACCGCTTCGACCAGCACCACGTTCTGTCGTTCCAGGAGGGGCGAAAGGCGCTGCCAGGTATGTTCGGAAAGAAGTCCCTGTTGATTCATGCGGCGCAGGTATTCGTGCGCGGCGCGGCCGGCTACAAAGCGGGCATGGCGGCGCTCGTATTCCTCCTGGTAATGCGAACGCTTCACAATCTTGAGCCGGTTCATCAAGCCATCCGTTGTGAAGCCCTGGACCAGCAGCGTGAAGAGCACCACCCCGAACGTCATGGCTTGCAGGGGGGCGCGGGCGGCCGCAAATAATCCGCCCTCCTCAGGCAGGCTGAGGGCCAGGGCCAACGCGATGGCGCCGCGCAGGCCTCCCCAATACAGGATGTGTTTCCAGTTCTTGGGGATCTCCCGCCCGAAGATCGAGAAACCGTAAATGCTGACGGCGCGCGCCAGCAGGACAGCCAGAATGGCCCAGCCGATCGCCTGCCAGTTTGCAACGAGCGCGTTCAAATTGATGGTCAGACCGATCAGCAGGAAGATAAATGAGTTGGCAATGAAGGCGGCTGTCTCCCAAAAATTGAAAACGACCACGCGCGTGGTGGGAGACATGCCGCGCGGTCCCACATTCCCGTTGACGAGGCCCGCCGCCACCACGGCCAGCACGCCGCTGACATTCAGGGACTCTGCGACTAGGTATGCCCCGAAGGCCAGCACGACGGTCAGCGTGGTTTCCACCAGCGGATCATCGATCCGGCCAATGAACTGTGAAATCAGCATGCCCAGCAGGATGCCGACCAGCACTCCGCCTCCGGCGATCGTGAGAAACTGAGCGGCATCGCCGGTCCAACTGAATTCGCCTTTGGAGGCGATGGAGATCATCAGGCTGAACATCACGATCGCGGTTCCATCATTGAACAGGCTCTCCCCCTCGAGCAGGACTTGGAGCCGGCGCGGCGCGCCCAGGCGGCGGAACAACGCCACGACGGCCACCGGGTCCGTCGCGGAGACGATCGCACCAAAGACCAATGTGATTTGAATGGCAAGGCCCGTTCCCTGGGCCACCAGCCAGCCGACCAGCAGCGTGGTCAGGATGACACCCGGCACGGCGAGCAGCAGGATCAACCATAGATCGCGCCGCAGATCCTCGGTCCGAATATGAAACGCCGCCTCGAACACCAGTGGGGGGACGAGCAGGGCCAGGATGACCTGCGGCGAGACCTGGATTTGCAGAGGGGACAGCAGCGTGAGCGCCAGGCCGATCAACACCAATCCCACTGTGTAGGGCAGGCGCAGCTGCCGCGCCCCGACGGCCACTGCCGATGCAATCAGCAGCAACGCAATGATGCCCTCTTCCACCACAATGATTTCCTGACCGTTCATCTAATTATGATATCCCTGGAGAACGCAGACTGGGTAATGCAGAGTATAAACGAAAAATTTAATATGCGGCCGCGGCGCCCGCTCTCCGGATCCGCCCCGGGCCGTCTCCATCATGGATCCGGTGCCGCGGCCCGGACCTGGAAACGGGTTTGATATTCCTCCACCTCCAGCATGGGCGGACGTTCTCTTTCTGCGATCTCCTCGACCTCGAGAAAATATCCGTTGTTGTTGTACCGGATCAACTTCATGGACCGGTTCACATCCTCCAACACTGCGCTTCCAAGGCGGCTCTCCAGCTTGTGGAAGATCGTTTGAATGATCGCGAACGACATCTTGCTCAATGCTTCCAGATGCTGGTTGTGGTGAATGCGTTCAAGCAGGTCGACCTGGGCAATGGCATTCAAACCATACCGTTCATAAATATCGATCAGCAGGCCCGTCTCGACGCCGTAGCCGGAAAAGAAGGGGATGCGCTCCAGGGCCGCGCGCCTGCCCGCGTATTCGCCGGCCAGCGGCTGAACCACGCCGGAGAGTTCGGGATAAAAGAGGTTCAACAACGGGCGCGCAGTTAATTCCGTCACGCGTCCCCCGCCGCCCGCCTGCATTTTGTCGCCGACCTTGAGCGGTCTGCGATAAAAGCCTTTCACCAGCTGCACCTGTGGGTTCAACAAAAGCGGACCGATGATACCGTAGACAAAGCGCGGATGGATGTTCACAATATCCGTATCGACCCAGACGATGATATCGCCGCGCGTCACGAGCAGGCTTTTCCAGAGTGCCTCGCCTTTGCCGCGCCGGGCG
>DATJBI010000209.1:0-3987 GCA_035515435.1 Anaerolineales bacterium | reverse complement strand
CCGTGGCTCCATCCGTTGAAACGATCACCGTTTTATCGGTGGCGTTCGTGAAGGCGTAAATCTCAGATACCTGCGCTTGTCCCGCGGTGGCAAAATCGAAATAAAGATGAATCTGATTGAATGTAAGCGTGCTGAAATCATCGGTCACATCGTACAACTTGACCGGAGACAAAACAAGACTGGTCATTCCAGCCGTGACGGTAGCCGGGTTGGATGCATATTGAACCTCCTTGTAATCCACTTCCGCCGAGAAGATCCGATTAGCAGGCATGGCGACATTCTCGAATTTGAATGAACCATCCGGTGCGGGAGTGGATGTCAGGGTGACAATTTCCTGCGGGGTGGCGGTGCTGCTTTGACCTGGCGGTTGATCGTAGCCATGCAAAGTTACGGTTAGGCCGGATGGCAGTGTTCCATTATTGAATTGGACGGTGCCGCTGACGGTTCCGGCGCCCGCAGTATTTGTGGATGGAATAGCAGTGGTTGCCGGGATAGCAGTCGCCTCAGGCGTCGACCCGCTGGGAGTTGCCGCGCTGGTTGTCGCGGGTGTTAGGGAAGTTCCGCTGACAGTGGCTGGGACGTTGGTTGGCATAATCGCCGCGGTGGAAGGCGTGGAGGCAAAAGTCAGCGTGCGGATGTACATCGCCACATCCAAAGCCTGATCGTCCGTTAGATTCTTCCCGAAGGCGGGGATATCGCCAGCGCCGTTTTTGATGATTCGGATGATGTCGTCATCGGATAACGCCGCCATCATTTTCTGGTCGGTGAATTTGCCTGAGCAGTTGGAACAATTTGAATCGAACAAGGTTTTGCCCTGTGCGATTTGAGCGGGCTGGGTGTGAAGCGTGAGGGCATAGGCAACCACATCCCAGCGATCCTGATCGCTCAAGTTCCCGATGAAGGGCGGCATGAAACGATCCAGGTTACCCTGGGAAACAGTGGTGAACCACTGCGCGGGCGAGTCGGAGCGCGCCGTATCGGCCAAGCCCAGCGCGGGAACGGTGACCGGTAACTGCTGGCTTTGAGGTCCGTTGCCGAGTCCGGTGTCGCCGTGACAGGGCGCGCAGTTTTGCGTAAAGAGCGTTGCGCCGTTTTGGACGTTCGGAGCGGAGGTGGGATACAGCAGGCCCAGCGTTGGCAAGGGAGTCGGCGCAACGTAGCCGGGGGGCGGCGTAATATCCGAAGCGAGGGTGCACCCTGCGAGAAAAATAGCTGAAAGAATAACCACATGCACGTAGCGAAGTTTCATGATTTCCTCAAAATGAGATATTCCACTGGCCCGAGATATTGAACCTGTTGATATCCTGAATCCAAAGGCTAAAATTTGAAGTCTATTTCAATGCCTTCCCGCAATTGGCACAGAATTGATCGGTGATCAAAACAGCTTTGCCGCATTTTGGACAAAAGCCAGCCGACCGGCTCTTGCGTTGTTTGCGCCGCGCGGCCAGCATGGATTCGATTTCGTCGTCGGACAGCGACTGAGCCTGGGTAGCGGCATCGGCGCGGCGGGCTGCTGCAGCGCGTTCAATGCGCTGCTCGACTTCATCGTCACTGAGCGGCCGGGGTTGCAGGGCATCCAGCTGGCGCAGGATATCCGCTCCCTTTTGCAGGAGTTCGCGGCGTTGTGTGGGATAATCTTCATCGGGAATTTTACCGAGCCGGAAATCGAAATCCAGCTCCTGCAGCGAGTTTATGATTCGGTCGCGTTCGGCCATCAGCGAAGAAGTTTCGCCGGTCTCTTCTTTGGCACTGTGAGGCGTTGCATCGGAAATCAAGGGCGCGGCCAGATAGAAGCCTATGCCCAACAACAAGGCAATCAGCAAAAGAATTGCACTGAGATCCACAAGCCCTCCTACTTCAACAATGGGTTAATAATTGATTGGATATCATCCACCGAAGAAAATGGTCCAATTTGAGCGTATTGAAGCACGCCCTGTTGGTCAATGAAATACGTTTCAGGCACGCCCTTGATCCGGAAGATTTGTGATACGCGCGTACCAAGATCGGGGCCGTTGGGAAATGTGATGTCAAACTTTGCCAGGTAGGCACGCGCTTCGGGTTCCGTATCCACATAGTCCGCACCGATGAAAACCACGCGGCCATCCTCTTTATAAAATTGCCAGGCCTGTTCCAGGTCGGGCGCTTCCTGCTCGCAGGGTTTGCACCACGAAGCCCAGAAATTAACCATCACGACCTTGCCGCGAAAACTGGCAAGATCGAATTGACTTTGTCCATTCAAATCAAACCCGCTAAATAGAGGCATGGTAAAGTCGCTGATCTTATCACCGCGCTCCACCTGGCCCTGCTGCGAACGATTCAATTCGATGGCCACCAGTACAAGCAGGCCAAGCAGGGAACCCCAAATAAGGATTTGGACCCACAACGGAACGCCGCGCCGCGTGGCGCTTGTTTTAGTTTCAGTCATGACCTTCTCCGTCAACGATCTTGCAAAGAGCAGGATCGAAAGTTAATTTCTTTTTTTCAATTCTTCTTCCAGACGGGCAACATATTCATCCGCTGGCGCTTCGCTCCCGGACCCCTGGGCAGCGGAGGCGGAGGTGGGTTTTATCCACATCCTGAGTGCGCGGAACAGGATGAACGCACCGGCTAAAATGATCAGCGGCGGCAGGATATAGATCAGCCAATTGATTCCCGTTTGAGGCGGCTCAGCCAGCACGCGCGCACCATACTGTTGGACAAAATATGCCTTGATCTGATCCTCCGTCCAGCCTTCGGAGAGCTGCTGCCGAATCAAATCGCGCCATTGGCGGCAGGCATCGGTGGGACATACGTCCAGAGGCGTATTCTCGCAGACGGGACAATACAACTGATGAGCGATACGGTTCACTTGATCGTCCGAGGGGGTTGGCACCGGCTGTTGTGCAAGGACACTGCCTGTGAAAAATGCGGCAGCCAGAGATATGAGGATGGCGACCCAAAATAATTGTTTCATGATCAGCTTGTGTTTCAATCTGCCGCGTTGGTTTGCCTGCTTTCAGCCTGTTTGACATGCCGGGTTCGCACGGGAATGCGTTGTGGGTCACGTTCGGGCCAGGCCGCAATGAAGATCCCGAACAGGAATAGGACCGCTCCGATCCATAGCCAGTTTACCAGTGGATTGACGAAGATTTTGAAAGTTGCGCCGTTGGTGGAGGTGGGCTGCCAATCCACCAGAATAATGTAGAGATCATCTTTCAAGGTTGAACGCTCACCGGGAATGGTCATGTTCTGTTCTTGAGTGGGGTAATAATCAATGCGCGGATATAAATCGCCCAGATAATTTTGGCCCTGATAAACGCTGACGACCGCACGCGTCACCTGCTGTCCATCCGGACCGGGAAACTGGGCCATCGAATCATACTTGACGGTATAGCCGCTCAACGCTAAAGAATTGTTTTCGGAGACCGTGCCTTGCGTTTGCACTTGAAACAGATTGATCCCGAGAATACCGATTGCCATGAGCATCATGCTGATGTGAATCACATATCCGCCGTAGCGTCTGCGGTCGCGTCCAACCAGACGCCAAAATGCAGTGAAGAGATTTTCGTTCTGCGCCCTCATGCGGGCGGAGGTGGCGCGCCAAAACTCCTGCACGGTCACGAATAGAACCAGTGCGACCAGGAAGAATCCAATCAGCGCAATGGGATTGTTCGTATAGGCGAAGAACGAGATGGCAGTGATGACCAGCGCGGCCAGCGCCGATTTCCAAATCGCGCGCCCCAGGGTTTTGAGGCTGGAATGTCCCCAGGCTGAGAGTGGGGCAACGCCCATCAGCAACATCAATCCGGCAAAGAGCGGCGCGACCGCCGTTTGATAGAAGGGCGGACCCACGGTTACTGTCTGACCCGTA
Source organism: Anaerolineales bacterium (assembly GCA_035515435.1). Taxonomy (GTDB): domain Bacteria; phylum Chloroflexota; class Anaerolineae; order Anaerolineales; family Villigracilaceae; genus Fen-1038. The sequence continues at coordinate 137 of DATJBI010000209.1, read as the reverse complement.
AACAACTGTGAAATGATCGGGAAGACCACTCCCCAGAAACATACCACCAGCACGCTGATGAATAACAGGTTGTTGAGCAGGAAAAGTGCTTCGCGTGACAGCACGGACTTCATTTCTGTTTCACCGCGCAAATCGGG
>DATJBI010000208.1:0-23256 GCA_035515435.1 Anaerolineales bacterium | reverse complement strand
CGCGGTCCAAAACTTTTGCGATGATATTCCGCCAGGTCCTGAGGGGTGATCGCCTGAATGGTTTCAGGAAATCCATCTTCGGGCCGCGCATAAGGATGATCATGGAACAGGATCTCATCAAAAGTCAGATCCGCCATGTCGGAGGTATCCTGGGCACGCATGGCAAGGCCTGTCAAAAGCTGGTGGCGCAGTTTCTCCACCTCCGCCTCCGGAAAGACCGGCTGGCGCAGCGTTTCCGAAAGCAGATCAAGCAGAAGCGGCAGATCTTCCACAAGGGCGCGGCCATGGAATGCCGTTGTATGGACTCCCGCATCAAATCCCAGACTTGCCCCAACCGCTTCCAGTTCGTTATATAGACTGTCAAAGCTGTGCTTTTCGGTACCGCGCATCAATGCCGCGGAAGTGAAATCGGCCAGGCCAAGCTTTCCATCCGGATCAAATATGCTGCCGGCACTGACATAACCGTTGATGGATACGGAAGGACTGTTGAAGTTGCCCCGGCACAACACCGTGATGCCGTTCGGAAGAATTTTGCGGTGAATATCTTCCGGTCCCGGCAGGGAGGCTGTGCTCGCCAGGGATGATTTGCGTGGAGGGCACATTATTTGCCAGCCTTTCCCGCCGGAAGATATGTCCCAACCACGCGGTTTTGCGGGCGAAGATAGGCGCGCGCCACGCGTTGCACATCTTTCGGCCTGACCGCGGCCAGCCTATCAAGATAGGTCAGAAACCAATCGTAGTCTGCGAACATCTCACTGTGGCCGAGCCAGAAGGCCTGATTGGTGATATTTTCCATGCCATAGGCGAAATTGGCGCGGGCCTGCTTGATGGCGCGTGCAACTTCCTGTTTCGATACCAGCTCGTCCTGGGCGCGTTCAAGTTCCACATCCAGCGCGGCCAGCGCCTCCTCCGCTTTGCGCTTGGGATGCACGGTCAGTGTAATGTAATAAAGGAAAGGATCGACCGTGGCGGTCGAGCCGCCCGAAAGGGAGACAGCCAATCCCTGATCCACCAGAGCGCGATAGAGGCGCGAGGTCTTATTCGAGATACCGCCTCCGCCGAACATATTCAGATTGGACGGGCCGGCCAGCAGGCTGTCCAGCACCGACAGAGCAAAGAAATCGGAATGCGACGCGGCGGGGACATGATACGCGACCTGCAGATAAACGGTCTCCCCCTGGCCTTCCACGGACAGCCGTACTTCACCCGGCGGTTCCGGCTCGGGCCTGGCCATCCGCGCCGGCGTCGGACCGCCAGGAACCCCTCCAAACAATTCCCGGATGCGGCTCAACATCTCCCTGGTTTTGAAATCGCCCGCGACGCCCAGGACGGCATTGCCGGGAACGTAATAGGTGCGGTAATGATGATAGAGGTCGTCGCGCCTCATCGACCGGATATCGGCCATGTCGCCAATGACCTCATGGTGATACGGGTGCACACGGAAGGCGGCCTGTTGCACTGCTTCACCCAGCTGGAAGAGCGGCTCGTTCTCGTTGCCCTGGCGCTCGGAGGCGACGACCGTCCGCTCGGAAGCAAACTCTTTTTCATCGAAGACGCTGTGCCGCATTCGATCCGCCTCGAGCCGCAATGCCAGATCGATCTTGCCGGCCGGCATGGTTTCAAAGAAAGTCGTCCAATCGAGAAACGTAAAGGCATTCCACATTCCGCCATCACGCGCAACGGCCTTGTCCATCACGGAAGCCGGATATTTGGGCGTGCCCTTGAATTGCATATGTTCAACGAGGTGAGAGATCCCGGTCAACGGCGGGGCTTCATCCCGCGAGCCGACCCGGTACCACATCCACGCTGAGATCAAAGGCGCGGAATGGATTTCTTTAAGAAGGACGGTCAAACCATTCGAGAGCTTGGTTTTTGTATGTTCGGGCATGGGCGCAGATTATACCCTTTCACTTGCAGATCAGTGAATTGTTGATCGAAATCGCGTCTGGGTTAAGAACACAATACAGCGGTTTGATGGTGCTTTCCAGACCCGCCAGGGCGGGATGCAGGTCGGTCTGGTCGAGCGCAATGTCGACCGGGATGTGCAGGGCCACCGGGACCGTCGTCTGCACAGGAACGCTGAAGTTCAGGACCACGTTCAAATTGGTGCCGGCCGGCAGGGTCACGTCGGCATCCGAATCGATATTGAATGTGCCCGTCGAGATTTTGACGTGTGCATTCGGAATCTCCACCGCCTCGGCCAGCGAAATGTTCGTGGTGGTTTGCACCGGGATGGACAGGCTCAGTGGGAGACTGGACTGCACAGGAATATCGGTCTTGATGTGGGCGGCATCCATTCTTTCAAAGTTCGAATAGAGACCGCCCGCCAGGCCCGTCCCGACCTGGCCGAGATTCAAGCCGCCCAGGCTGCGCAAAGCGCTGATGAGCACCAAGAGCAGGATGATATTCACGCCCATCGAGATCAGGCTGGCAACGGTCCAAAGGGCCGGCAGGAACTGTCGTTTGGATTTTCCCCCATCCGGCCCGGGCGCCGCGGCAGGAGGAGACTGCAGGCGAGCGGCCTCCGAGACCGAGCTGGCATCAACCAGCCTGGCTTTCGGCAGACGATCGATGGGAATGCCTTCATTCTTCATCCCGCCCAGGATGGCATGCAAACGGTCTGCCGGTGTTGGTTTCGATTTGTTACCTGGCTTCGTCATACGACCTCCTCGGAAACACATTCGCCTCCGTCCAGATCTGAAAAGCAGAAATGCTTTTTGACAGGAACGATCCACCTGAGATAACTTCTGCGCGACCCGTGACGCACCTTATTCTATCAGAGACAGCGCAACCTCATTATCCGGCGTGCCAACTTCTTCCGAATGTGACTTCGGCTTGTATCGTACCAGTTTTTCCCATATAATGTATGGCGGTCTGCTACAACAAATCAGGAGGACGAAAAGTGTCTGAAACAAATTCATATTGGATGGCCGTGATCGGGGCGGGACCTGCCGGATTGTTTGGGGCGCGCGAGCTCGCCAATCAGGGCGCGCGCGTGGTCATCTTCAATCGCGATATCAAGCCTGGGGGACTTGCAGAATATGGGGTGTACCCGGATAAACACAAAATGAAGGAGGGCTTTCGCAAGCAGTTCCGCCAGGCGCTTGCCAATGATAACCTCACCTATTATTCCAACGTCAAGGTCGGGGCGGCCGGCGACCTGACCCTGGACGATCTGCGTTCGCTGGGATTCCAGGCTATTCTCGTCACGGTCGGCGCGCAAAATGAAAAACTGCTGGGCTTGCCCGGGGAGGACCTGGCAGGCGTGTATCATTCCAAGCCGGTGGTCCTGGCCTACAACAAGCTGCCGCCCTTTGACCAGCAGAAATTCCGTTTCGGCAAACACTGCGCCATCATCGGGGCCGGCAACGTGATGCTCGATCTCGCCTATTACTTCATTCACGATATCCGGGCGGAAGAAGTCATCGCCGTGGTGCGACGCGGACCTGCCGAGGTCAACTTCACCAAGGAAGAGATGACGCGCACGATTGCCAATTTGGACCTGGAGGCGTTTGAAGCGGAGATGCAGCGGGTGACGCCCGCCCTGCTGGCGATCAATCAGGACCCGCAGCTGGGCCGCCATAAAGTGTTGGATGCGCTGCCGAAAGCCGAGCCCAAATTCGGCAATACCCGCTTCCGTTTTGAATTCCTGACTTCGCCAGTTCAAATGATCGGCGAAAACGGGGTGGTGAAACAAATGGAGGTCGAGGACAACATCCTGACGCTTAAGGACGGCGTGCCCCGGCCAAAGGGCAGCGGCCACAGGCGCACCCTGGACGTGGATACCGTGATCTTTTCCATCGGCGATAAAGTGGATACTTCGTTCGGCCTGCCGTCCGATTCCAATGAATTCATCAAGAATCCGTCACCGCGTTATCCCATTGACGGTCTATCGTATGAAGCGTTTGACCCAAATAGCGGGGCGGTGATCCCGGACGTCTTCATTGGCGGATGGGCACGCAAGGCCAGCGAAGGGCTGGTGGGATACGCGCGCAAGGATGGGATCAATGCATCCAAAGCCGTCTGGCAGTACTTGCAAACCCTGCAGCCCACCGTTCCAAACCTGGAAGGCGTGGCCGCAAAGATGAAGGAGCTGAAGAAGCCCGTCGTCACGAAAGATGACATCAAAAAGCTGGAAGCGGTCGAAGCCGCCGAGGCCCAAAAGCGCGGGCTGGAAGAATTCAAGTTTGTCAGCAACGAAGAGATGTTGCAGGCGATGGGATTGACGATCACCGCCTGAAGCAGCAGATCACCCCGATCGAAAAAGCCGCGCCCGGGCGCGGCTTTTTCGATCCCCGGCCCCTATCGGCACGAACCCGGATCGGCAGCTGCGATCCTCGTAATGTTATCGATCTGCTGGTAGGAAGAGGTGTTCAGCCACAAGCCAAAGAGGCTGGCGTTGGGATAATAGGTAATTTGATAGCAGCCGTTCAGCTGTGCCTTTTCATAAACACTTTGCGAAACATCGAAGTCGTAGGCATTGGTGCTGGTGGTTGCCGAAAGAACATAACGAGCACAGGTTTCCCCGTTATCGCCGCAGTTGTCCTCCGCAATCGTTTTGTCAGCCAGTCCCAGGGTGATGGTCCGCGCACCGCTGGAAAAAGAATAAAGGGTAAGGGCCGCGAAAACACAACCCGCGACGATCAGGAAGGCCCCGAGCGCACCGGTCAGAATCCGCGTCGGCGCGCGCTGGTTGCGGCGCAGGACGGCCATGCCGATCCCCGCCAGGCCGATCACCAAAAGCAGCAGGATCGTTCCCAGCGGGCCAAGAAACGCCTGAAGTGGATTGGCTTCATATATGACAGTACCCATAATCTCTCCTTTTATCGCAATCATAAATGGAAATGACGTTCCGACCATGGCCCAAAAGGACTACAATGAGCTCAATCAAAAGATGACCAAACGCGACCTGATCTTTGGCAAACCACTGATGAACGCGGCCGGGACGCTCGGCTTCGCGCCGGATCCGCATGCGCCGGTCGCCTGGGACGATTTTGGGGCATTCATCACGAATCCGATCTCACTGCGCCCTCGCACGGCCGCCTCCCAACCGGCCGTGATCGAATATCCCGGCGGGTTTCTGCTGCATACCGGTCTGCCGAATCCCGGACTGGATACGGCGCTCAAGAAATATGCGCGCCGCTGGAACGACTCGCCGTTACCCATCCTGGTTCATCTCATGGCTGATCGTCCGGAGGCGACCAGGCACATGGTGCAGACCCTGGAGGGCCTGGAGAATGTCATGGCGGTCGAACTTGGCTTTGCACCGCTGCTCGCAGACGATATCGTCTCCATCACACTGGAAATGTGCATCGGCGAATTGCCGCTGATCCTTTGCCTGCCATGGGAGCAGGTATTGGCGCTGGGCCCGCGCCTGACTGCGGAAGGCGCCGCTGCCATCAGCACGGCCGCGCCGCGCGGGGCGCTGACCCTGCCGGGCAGCGAATTAATTGAAGGAAGATTGTTCGGTCCAGCCTTGTTCGCCCAGTCCCTCGAAATTGTTCACTCCGCCGCCAGGCTTGGCTTCCCCTTGATCGCGGCGGGCGGCGTCTATTCCAAGGAGAACGCCGGCACACTGATCGCGGCCGGCGCATTGGCGGTCCAGACGGATTCCGCTCTGTGGCGGGGACCAGACAGCTAAGATTGCTTTCCGTTCTGAGCCTTCTTGTGGTTGTAGTCTTTGCCGGTTGCATTGGCAAGATGATGGCTGTGAAGATGTCCGGCCATCCGCTCCCGCACGTCATGCTCTTCATAGCGCGCCTTGCCCCGCGGATGCAGTTCGCGCAGGTCGGCGATCTGCCTGGCCTGCTTGCGCTCATAGGTTTTGCCCTGCAGGCCGGCGATCATCACCTTGATATCCTCCAGCTCTTCCCGCTGGGACTGCATCATCTCCAGCACAAACGTGTGCATCTCGGTGACATGCTCATGGTCCTCCTGGGCGCGCTTCTCCTGCATCTCGGCGATCTTTCTCTGATTAACCTCCGATAACGTGGCATACAGCAGCACGATCGAGCTGACGGCCACGCTCATCGTGTTGAGATAGCTGTTGGCCGTCAGGACAAAGACGGTGTTGCCGGCAAAGATGATCAATGGCACAAGCAGGGCGATGGTCACCAAAATGACAAAGCGGTGCGTCAGGAAACGAACCGGCCAGGGGAGAACGTATTTGTCAAGAAAATCATTGAGATGAAAGCCTTTTTCCATTGCAGACTCCTTTTGAAACGAGGTCCTGGACCTATTTTTCCAGCCAGATCGTGAGCGGCCCGTCGTTATGGATTTCCACCAGCATGTGTTCACCGAACCGGCCGGTTTGAGTCGGAACTCCCTGCCCATGCAACAGTTCCACAAAACGATCCACCAGCGGCCCCGCGACTTCAGGCAGGGCCGCCGCGGTGAAGGATGGCCGGCGGCCCCCCCGGGCATCCGCGTAAAGCGTGAACTGGGAAACCACCAGCGCTTCGCCCTTCACCTCCAGAAGCGACAGATTGGTCTTCCCCTGCTGATCCTCAAAGATGCGAAGGTGGGCCACTTTCTCGGACAGGAAGCGGGCCTGGGCCTCATCATCGCCCTGACCGATGCCCAAGAAAATCAACAAGCCCTTTCCGATTTTGGAAACGACTTGTCCGTTCACCGTGACACCGGCCTCCGAGACGCGTTGGATTAATGCGCGCATGATGATTCAAATATGCGGGGGGCCCTGCCGATCTATGGCAATTGCAGCGCGGTGCGGACTTCTTGCATGGTCGCTCGCGCCAGGAGGCGAGCGCGGTCGGCCCCGTTGTCCAGGATATCCGTCAGCAGATCCCCCTGGGAGGCGAGCTCGGCGCGCTTGGCCCGGAATGGCTCCAGGTGCTTGTTGAGATTCTTGGCATAAAGCATCTTGCATTCCACACAACCGATCCCGGCCCGGCGGCATTCCAGGTTAACCATCTCCACATCGCTTTGCGGAGAAAAGATCTTGTGCATGGTAAAGACATTGCAGACATCGGGGTTGCCAGGATCACTCCGCTTGATGCGGGCGGGGTCGGTGACCATTTCCCGGACCCGCTGCGTTGTTTCCTCGGGCGTGGCGGCCAGTTCGATCTGATTGTTCAAGCTCTTTCCCATTTTCTCTTTGCCGTCCACACCCAGTATCTTCGGGTATTCGGTGTTTTTCATTTGCGGCTCGACCAGCACTTTGGTGTTGTAACGATAATTGAATGAGCGCACCACCTCCCGGGCAAACTCGAGGTGAGGCGCCTGATCGATTCCCACGGGCACCACATCGGCCTTGTAAAGGACGATGTCGGCGGTCATCAGGACCGGATAACCCACCAGACCATAGTTGACATTGTCGGGCTGTTGGCGGACTTTTTCCTTGAAGGTCGGCAGGTCGGTCAGCTTGCCGAGCGGGGTGACCATCGAAAGCAGGGTGTGAAGTTCCATCACCTCCGGCACGTGCGATTGAATGAACAGGATGGTCTCTTCAGGACGAATCCCGGCGGCCAGCAGATCCAGCGCGATCTCATACGTGTTCTGACGAAGGTTCTGGGTATCCTCCACCGTGGTCAGCGCGTGAATATCCACGATGCAGTAGACGCATTCGTAATCGGCCTGCAAGGCGACATAATTTTGGATGGCCCCCAGATAATTTCCCAGATGGGCCCGGCCGGTCGGCCGAATACCTGAGAAGACGCGTCCCTTTTTCTTTGACATTGCTTTGTTTATCCTTCAACCATTTTGCCGACCAGGCCCAGCACTTCGCCCGGCTCGGCGTGACGTTTGGTCTGCAGTTTGGAATAGATCAATGTTCCGTTCACCCGGACCTCGAAACGGCCCCCGTCCGAGGGAATGAGCGTCACCGATTCGATCACGTGCTCCAATTCCTTGAGCAGCTCACTTTCCAGGCTCACGGCCCGGTTGGTATAGTGTCAGACCGCGCAGTAGACGATTTCAATTTTGAGCATAATGACCTTCTCGAGGCATGAAAATGAATGTTAGAAAATTATAACATGCCGCGTGTAAGTCTTGGCACAGCCGGACCGCCGCGCTATAATTGTGAACAAGGAGAAAGTCCATGCCCGTTTATACATATCGCTGCGAAAATTGCGGCGTGCAATTTGAACGCCAGCAATCCTTCACCGACCAGCCGCTCAAAGTCTGTCCGGAATGCCGCAAGAAGGCCTTGAAAAAGGTGATCTCGCCGGTGCGGATCGTATTTAAAGGTTCCGGTTTCTATGCCACCGATCACAGGTCTCCGTCCGGCGGCGATCCGCCCCGGTCTGCGAAAAAAGAAGATTCCAAGGAATCGCAGCCGAAAGAAACCAAGCCTGCTGAGAAAAGTACGAAAAGCCAATCATAATCAAAGCCGCCGACCCGCTCGCCGGCGGCTTTGATTTAACCGTCCCCCCCGGAAGACCGGAGCATCGGTTTCGAGCAATGGAAAGATTCGTTGAGCCTGTATCTTCTAGATGCCAAGGAGCATGCCCATGGCAAAGTCATCCCGGATATTCAGCCTGATCGCAGTCTGTGGCCTGGCCATCAGCACAATTTCAGCCCGGGGCGGGTTGATGGCGGCAGCCACGACGGCGCCGTTCTCACTGGACTTTACAACAGTGGCCTCAGGCTTGAACAAGCCGGTCTTTGTCACCAATGCCGGCGATGGCTCCCAGCGGTTGTTCATCGTGCAGCAAAGCGGCGAGATCCTGGTCATGGACCATGACGCCTCCAGTCCGAACTCGACTGCCTTTCTGGATATTTCAAGCCTGAGCGGCTTCATCAGCTCTGACAATGGAGGCGATACCGAGCAGGGCCTGCTCGGTCTGGCATTCGATCCGGGCTATTCAAGCAACGGATACTTTTATATTACCTATACCACCGACACCGGCGGGATTCCCTGCCCGTATGTGCCCACGAGTGGTCAAACCTGCAATTACACCACCACACTGGCGCGCTATCATGCGACGCCCGCCTCCGATGTGGCGGACTCCGCCTCCGGGTTCGTCCTCCTGGCGGTGCCGAAGATATACAGCAATCACAACGGCGGCATGATCGCTTTTGGCCCGGACGGTTATCTCTATATGTCCGTGGGCGATGGCGGCAGTGGAGGCGACCCGGACGGCAATGGGCAAAGTCTCGATACATTATCCGCAAAGATCCTCAGGCTGGATGTGGATGGACCGCCGGATCTCGGAAAGAATTACGCCGTTCCGCCGACCAACCCTTTTTATGGAAGCAGCGACCCGAATGTGCAGCAGGAAATATGGGCGTATGGGTTGAGGAACCCGTGGCGTTTCTCGTTCGATAAATCAAGGGGCGATCTCTATATCGGCGATGTCGGACAGGACCGGCAGGAAGAAGTGGACTTCCAGTCCCATGCCAGCACGGGCGGACAAAATTACGGCTGGCATATTCTGGAAGGCAATCTTTGTTACCGGCCTTCGACGGGATGCGCAGCACCCCCCAACTACGTCGCGCCGGTCACCACATACAACCATGGTACGAATGATTCCTATGGCTGCGCATTAACCGGCGGCTATGTTTATCGCGGCACCCAATCTGTGCTGATGCAGGGCTATTACTTTTATGGCGACTACTGCTCGGGCAAGGTACTTGGCTTGATCAAGAACGCAAGGAACACCTGGACCTCCTATCTGGTCGCCTCCACCAGTTACCAGATCTCATCTTTCGGACAAGATGAGGGCGGTGAACTCTATCTGACCGACTTGAACGGCCAGGTGATCAAGATCTCACAACACCCTGCCTATGCCACAAAAACAATCCCATCCCAGGGAGGCTTCGATGGATTCATCATCGAGACCAGCGCCGGCAGCGGGGTGGGCGGAGTGCTCAATTCGACGGGCAAATGGTTCAGCGTGGGAGATACAACCGATAACAGGCAAGTCCGGGCCATCTTGTCATTCAATACGGCCGTCCTGCCGCCTCTGGCGGTCGTTGATTCAGCCACGCTCAGGATCAGATTGAACAGGATCAGCAGCGATCCTTTCTCGATCCTGGGCGATCTTGCGGTGGATATGGCAGTTCCAAACTTTGGACCCAGTCCTGCGCTGGAGGCAGGGGATTTCCAGGCTGCCGCGGATTATCCCGATGTAGCCACATTCAATTCCGTTCCCAGCGGAGGCTGGTATTCTGCACCAGTCTCTTCCAACCTGAGCGCGATCAACCTGACCGGCACCACCCAGTTCCGCCTGACCTTCCCGCCCAGCAATGATGACGGCATATCCAATTCTGCAAGTTTCTACAGCGGAAGATATGGCGTCAGTTTCCGCCCGCAATTGGTCATTCAGTATCACAGCCCTTGATCGGATCCGTCGGCAGACTGCCCTGGATTCGCAGCGGCATTTCACTTCTTTCTTCGGGTATTTTATCCCTGAGGTGCCGGGAGCGGTTATGTTATTCGATACTTCGCGGCCATCTTCTGGATCGTCTCCACTCCGCGCAGAGTGGATGGCTTGCCGAGAGTCCTCTCCAGCACCGCGTTGGAAAAGGTCGATTCGCTTTGCTTCTTCCGACACAACCAATAGAGTTCGCGGCCGCGGATGTGGAAATCATCAATGGGAGTGCGCAGGGCCCGCACCCGTTGTTGTGATGGATCGTCCGGTGGTTCCTTGAGGAAGGCGAGATTGAAGGCCGCTGCCGCCTCAAGCAGAGATGGAGGAAACGGCCGATAGGCGGCTATGGCCCTGAGTTCCGCCTCGGTTCGGATAAAGGTCGCCACCTCATACCCAAGCGCTTCACGCAGCCGGGATTCGATCTTCTTTTCGAGAGCATTCCCCCCCTTGGAGCTCGCTTCAAACAGAACGTTGCCGCTGGCGATGAACGTCTCGACGTTTGAAAAACCTGACAGCTCGAAGAGCGCACGCAGATCATCCATTTTGACGGTATGCCCGCCGACATTGATCGCGCGCAGAAAGGCGAGGTAACGCGCCATGCTAGGGCCGGACCCCCCAAACTGCAACCGAGCTTCGGGTCACGACCACCAGCCGGCTGAAATCGGCAGAATAATCCATAAATAGCAGCGGGCCGAGATCGACCGTCCCGACGATCGATTTGCTTGAAGTATCGACCGCCTCAAGCTGGCCAGTGCCCGGGTCATATCCCAGGACGGACTGCCCGTCGGACAAAACGATCATATTTTGAACGACGTCCCCCAGAGGGATCTTTCGGAAGGCACTGCGATTGGATGAAAGTTTCCAGATCAAGATCCGCGGGATCCAGGTATTATTGTCCCGGTCATTCAGTTCTGCCTCTGCAATCAAAGAATGACTGTCGGGTGAAAAGAGGATCTGGGCCGTGGCATGCGGGGCGATCCCATCATAATAAACGACCGGCGTATTGTCTGCCGAGGTCAGATCGTAGACGGCAAATATATTTGATGACGTTGCAAGATATCGGCTGTCCGGCGAAAAAACCAGGCTGCCGACATTCTCCTTTAACAAATAGGTTTCCCGCAGCGCGCCGCCGGAGACCTGCCAGACATGAACCATGCTGTCGCTCCCGGCGGCTGCGATCAAATTTCCGTCCGGAGAAAACGCAACTGCCCGTACCGCATAGGACGGGCCTTTCAAGACTTGCGAGACGCTGCCGTCCGGGGCATTCCAGACGGTGACATTCCCGGTGCCGGTCCCGACCGCGATCAGATTCCCATCCGGTGAGAAGGCCAGGGCGGAGTAATCCGCCTTCGCCTCCAGGGTCTGCGTCCACCTCAAATTGCCGGTCTTGGAATCCCTGAGTTCCAGCGAATATTGTTCGGGATACCGAACGGCCAAAAACGCGAGCTGATCCCCCAGGGGCGAAAGGGCCGCGCCGGTGATTCTGACAATGTCGCTTGCAATGTCCCATTGATACAAAAGGGCCAGATTCTGAAAATTGAAAAGGCTGATCGGCGGCGGACCGGCGGGTGTATTCGTGACAACGACCTGAGGCGTGCTGCCGGCGGGCGTGGGCCGGCTGCTTGGAGGGGAGGCCGGCGTGACCGTTGGTTCGGGAGACGGCCCGGGCCTAAGAGAAGAGATACTGCACGCGCTCAGCACGAAGGCCATTGTGGCACACAGTATTGTTCTTGAACAAAAGAAGCCAGACCTCGTCATGCAGGCCTCACGGGTGCAATCTCTGCTCGATGCGCGGATCGGGGACGAGCCAGGGCGCGGCGATCAAAACGAAAACTGCGCAGGCAATCCATGAATTTGCAAAGGCCAGCGGAATGGCGATGGCAGACAACACAATGGGAAATCGCCCTTTGAAGTCAGCCCACAGCACGAGGCCGTTGACGCGTTCCATCGCTTGACACAGGTGGGGGTGATCATGCCGGTAAATTCCGAGCTGAACAAAGCTCAACACGTAGCTGAGAAATATCGGGAGCCACGGGCGCAGCGCCGCCGGATCCGCCCGTTGAGGCGGTCTCAATTCCAACACCATCCCGGTGATGATGATGGCAATCACGCCGTCACGGAAGGCTGCCCACCGGCCTTTATCCATCTCGATATTTTACTTCATAAAGTTCCGCGCCAGAATTTGCACACCGGATTCAAGCCTGCAGCCAGCTTGTGATCCCATTGCACTCACCCTATTAACCGGGCAGGGTGATCCCTCGAGCTCACTTAACCCAGCCTCCGCTTCGAACGCTGCCCCAACGCCTGCACCCTGGGTCCAGATTGGGTTTATTGGCTTCCAGCCGGATCCAATTCGCCGGCTATCGTTCCACCTCCCGAAAGCTGGCCACTTACCTTCGCAGAAAGCCGTGACCGATGTCGCGGCGCCTGACTCCTTCAACTCCCGGCACTCCCGTGGCTTCCCGCAGATAATTCCCTGGTTGAAGGAGAGCTGATTCCATCCAACGCATTGCCTGCGCGGGGCCCCGTTCGGGCAGCGGCCTTCGGATGGGACCAGCCGAGGCTGATCGAATAGGATCTGCATGAGCGCAGGCCGCCGCGATTTTGGCGGGCTGACCTCACCGGCCCCCACGGAGCGACGGGAACCCGGCGTGCACGCCGCGGGCAGATCTCGTGTTGGCCGGATCCCGCCGGCGGGCCTGCCTTCAACGGGTTTCTGCTAATATGGCGTTGGGGTTGTGATCGCGATCGGTACAGGAGCGGGCTCGATGGGCAGATTGGGACAAACGGCCTGGTAGGGCAATGCGCTCCCAATATACTCCTGCCACTCGGCGCGGGTCAGGTTTCGGTTCAAACGGGAACAGGAATCAGCGATCATGTCCTGCGGGGGCCATTTCCACTTGTGAACATTCTCGTAATAATCGCCCGCGAGCGCATATTTGCCGTCGAGGCTGAACGCAACATTTTTGACGTTAACATTTGCAAGACGTGATAGTTCCTGCCCGGTCATCGCATCCCACACCCGGACGGTAAGATCCTCGCTCCCGGAAATCACATATCGGCCGTCGGGGCTGAATGCCACAGAGTTCACACCGGCGGGAGGCATCATCCGTGAAATTTCCTTTGCCGTGGAGACCTCCCACACGCGAAGATCATGGCCGCGTTCGCCACTGCCTGCGGCCAGGTACGTTCCATCCGGGCTGAAGGCAACGGATGTCACAGAATCATCATCGACCAGGCGGGCGACCTGCTCATGCGTGGACACTTTCCAGACATGCACGCTGTGATCTTCTCTGGTCCCCGAAGCCACATATTCACCATCAGGGCTGAACGCCAGCGCATACATAATATGGACATCCGGATGGACCAGCGCAGCGATCTCCTTTCCGGTCGAGACTTCCCAGACATGGGCGATACCATCATAGGTTCCGGAAACTGCCAAACGTCCGTCGGGACGGATGGCAACAGCACTGACGCCAAAGTCGGGATGCGCCAGGTGCGCGATCTCCTTTCCCGTCGAGACATCCCACACGCGGGAAATTCCGCCTTTTCTCCAGTCGCTGTAGTTGCAGCCGGAGACCAGGTAGCTGCCGTCCGTGCTGAAGGCGAGAGAATCGATGAAACAGTTGTCCGGCGGCAGGCGCAAAACCTCTTCTCCTGTGGTCAGCTTCCAAATGCGAATGACCTCTTTCTCACTTCCTGAGGCCGCCAACGTGCCGCTGGGACTAAATGCAAAGGCGCTGATGTAGCCGTCATCGTCTGTTCTGGATGCCGGACGGATCGCTGCCTCATTTTGCAGGATCTGCGCGGCTTCGCCCGATGGGTTCAAGCGCATGGATTGAATTGCCAGGAGAATGGCTGGCGCGTGGTCTTTCGCCAGGACGGCGCTTTGCGCCTGCGCGGCCAACTGGCGTGCAAGGGCGATCCGCCCCTTTTGTTCTGCACGCTGCCAGAGCGCCAGGGCCAGGATCGTGATGGCCAGCATGGCGACGAAGCCGAGCTTCAAGCCGATCGGTATTTTCCCACTTCGCCCCCGGCGGGCCTGGGCAGGTCTCTTTTTGGGCATGGCATTCAAGCAGACGCCAGCTTTTTCCAGACGTCCGCCCGCCCCCCGTCTGCGTAGCCTCCGGTCGGCGGGTGTGGGGCATGCCGCGGGTCAGAAAAAGAAAGGAGGCCGGGAACATGCTCGCATCTGGCGAAGCTCCCGCCCTCCCCAACCATGCCAGGAGAACCGCAGCCGGCAGATTCAACACAGGGCCGGTGTTTCCCGTCCGGCACCTTCAGGCCTGATCGCCCCTTGCCCGACCGACCCCGGCCATGCAAGAGCGCCCGAGTGGCTGGAACAGCTGCCGCCAGGAATGAATGACCAGCATGAGTTTGGCCGCGTACTCCCGACCTATTTAAGAACATTCTTGATCTCGATCCGTCCAGAATCTGGGGGCAGGAAGACCAGCATCCCATCCTCGCCGACGGTGATCGGTCCGCGGTAGTAGTTCTTTGCATCACCCAGGAAGAGGTTCTTCAACATCGGCCGGGGGAGCGGTGGAATGATGTGGTAATAGATCAAATGTCCAACCTGCGCGGCAGACGCGATCCTGGCCGCCTGCTCCGGCGTGGAGTGATAACTGGGAATATCCTGCGTGACTTTTTTCAAGGACGGCGAGTTTACCAAGCGGGCATTCTCATTCATCAGCCTGACCATCTCGAGGTTCAAGGCTTCATGGAACAACACATCGGCGCCTCTGGAATGTTCAAGCAGCGACTCCGAATAGACCGTGTCGCCGCTCACTGCCACGGAACGGCCCCGGTAGTCAAAGCGATAGCCGACGGCCGGTTCGACCGGGCGATGATCCACTTTGAAGGCAGTGACCCGCACGCCGTCCTGCTCGAACACAACGACAGCCGCATTGGGTTCACCGGACAGCTCAAAGGGTTTCGCGATTCCGCCGGCCCCAGCCGGAGGCACCATTTCGGGGCCATGATGCGCCACCCGATAACCCGCGTCGAGCTGATATGCCAGATTGAATCCCTGCACGACGCGCTCCACGCCCGTCGGTCCGATCACCTCCAGCGGAGTTTTGTTGGAGCCGCCGGCCCAGCGCTGCAGCATCATCTCGCCCAGATCGGCGATGTGATCGGAGTGAAAATGGGTCAACAGAATTGCATCGGCCCTGGCCAGCGGCAGGTTCATCAACAAGACATTGCGGGTGCTGCCCTCCCCGGCATCCACGATAAAGAAATGTTTGCCTGCCAGCACGGCGATACAGGAGCCCGTACGATTAATATCGGGCATGGGAGAACCCGTGCCACACAACCCCGCGTACAATCCCTCCTCAAACTGCACATTCCTTTTCGCCATCGCCGAACGCACCAGGGGCCCCAATGCAGCTTTGACGATCGAATTCATCTCTGAACCTTTCTGGTCCTACAGGGCGACCGTTTTCCCGCTCCGCGCCGATTCCAGCAGCGCCAGGATCGTTGCGGCATTGCCGCGGCTATCGTCCAGACTCATGCGGGGCGGCTTGCCCAGCAAGACCACATCCGCCATGTCTTCCACTTCGCCGATGTAAAGTTCCCGGCCCTTGATTTCGAGCGTGTCAGTCTTCCGGCCATGGGTGAAATAGATCTTCGCCTTTTGCTCGGGCTTGAACGGAAGCGGAATATTCAGCGTTCCCTCCGTACCGACGATCTCCATGAACGAATGGAAAGGCGAGGCGAAGCCGCAATCAAATTGGGCGTGGAGCTCGCCGGCAAATCGCATCTGGCCGATGAACGACATGTCGATCCCGGTCGGGCCCGTCACCTGCCAGCCAAACACTTCGAGCGGATCGGCCCCTGCAACCAGCCGCGCATAACTGATCGGATAGCAACCCACATCCCAAATGCTTCCGCCGCCCAGTTCTTTATCGAGGCGCACATCGCCTTCGCGCTCCAACAGAAATGTGAAGGAACCCCGGATCAATTGCAGAGTGCCCAACGAGCCCTCCGCCACCATCTCCTGGACCTTCAGCGTCTGCGGATGATGGCGGTACATGAACGCCTCCGCCGCTACGCGGCCAGTCTGTCGGGAGGCGGTTCGGATGGCGTCCATTTCGGCCAGGGACAGCACCATCGGCTTTTCACAGAGCACGTGTTTGCCGGCGCGCAGGGCTTTGACCGTCCATTCGGCGTGCAGGCTGTTGGGAAGCGGATTGTAGATCACATCGATCTCAGGATCATCCAACAATGCTTCATACGTGCCGAAGGCGCGCGGGATCTTCCAGGCCCGGGCGTAGGCCTGCGCCGCGGTTTGACTCCTCGAGGCGACGGCTGTCAAACGATTTCGCTTGGAGGCCCTGAGCGGCGGGATCAGGGCCTGGTTGATGCGGGCCGTCGAAAGCAATCCCCAGCGCAAGATCTTATCTGCCATGATCTTTACCAATAGTGGTGGACCAGCTCTCGAATATGTTCAGCATAGATCCGCTCCAGGCGGGACATCGTCTGCGTTGAAAGCGCGGGCAGAGCCGCGGCCCCAAAATTCTCCTCCGCCTGCGCTGGAGTTTTGGCTCCCGGAATGGCGCACGTCACGGCATCGAACATCAGGATCCAGCGCAGGGCAAACTGGGTCAGCGTCATGGCTGGCGGAACCAGGCGCCTGATTTCTTCAACGGCTTCCAACCCCTTCCGGTAATCCACGCCGGAAAAGGTCTCGCCGCGGTCAAATGATTCGCCGTGACGGTTGTACTTGCGATGATCGCTGGATTCGAACTTCGTGCCCGGCTTCATTTTCCCGGTCAGCAGGCCGCTCGCCAGGGGGACCCGCGCCAGGATCCCGACGTTGCGTTTCTTCGCCTGCTCAAAAAATAGCTCCGCAGGACGCTGGCGGAAAAGGTTAAAGATGATTTGGACGGTCTGCAGGTTCGGGTATTCGATGGCTTTAAGCGCCTCCTCCACCTTCTCCACGCTCACACCGTAATGCCGCAGTTTGCCCTGCCTTACCAGATCATCGAGGACGCCAAACACCTCCGGACGATAATACACTTCGGTCGGCGGGCAATGCAGCTGCAAAAGATCGATCGCCTCCGTCTTGAGGTTCTTCAGGCTGCGTTCGACAAAACGCGTCAGATTCGCGCGGTTGTAACCATCCGCCGTCTGGGGATTGAGCCGGCGGCCTGCCTTGGTGGCGATGAAGATCTGCTCACGGCGACTTCGCCTCAGTTGCGCGACGAGCCGTTCGCTTCGACCGTCGCCGTAAACGTCCGCCGTGTCGATGAAGTTCACGCCCAGGTCAATGGCGCGATTGAGGGCGGCGAGCGAAACTTGATCACTGACCGTGCCCCAGTCCGCGCCGATGGCCCAGGCCCCAAAGCTGACGGCCGAAACCTTCCAACCGGTCCTTCCCAGCGTTCGATACCGCATATTGGCTCCTTAACAAGAATGGATACGACCAGCGCCGTATCCATTCGATGGAAGGGGGAGGGTATTCCACCTCCTCGAGACAGCAATGACTCCGCCCGCAGCTTTGTCTTCGCAGGACAACGCATTAACGCCCGGCGGATTCACGGCGCTGGCGTGAAATCGCCTCGATCGTGACGGCCACCAGCAGGACGCCGCCCGTGATCATGAACTTGATAGGCGATGGCAGTGCCAGCAGGTCCATGCCGTTCGAGATCGAACCGATGACCAACGCGCCCAGCAGCGCCGACCAGACCGTGCCGCGTCCGCCAAACAAGCTGGTGCCGCCGATCACTGCCGAAGCGATGACGTTCAGCAGCAGATCGCTGCCGCCGGATGATTGATTGACCGCCAGCAGGCGGGAGGCCGCCAGGATGCCTCCGAAGGCCGCCAGCGTGGATGCCAATCCAAAAACTGCGATCCGCACGAAGGGCACATTGATGCTGGCGCGGCGCGCCGCTTCCGCGTTTCCGCCGACCGCATAGACGTGCCGTCCAAAGATCGTGCGCTGGGTGAGAAAATCAAAAATAACCAGGACGGCAATAAAGAAGACCATCGCCGAGGGCAGGCCGCGATCCGCATTCGTGATTAACAGCATCCCGACCACCAATATGACCACCACGGCGATCTGGAACAGGAGGCCGCCGATCGACCGGAATTGCAGGCCGGCGCGCTTGCGGCGCTGGCGCTCCCAAATAAAGCTCGCGGCATAGATGATGATGAAAAGGATCCCGACCAGCCACGAATACAATTCCCCATTGGGCACATCGCGTTTGAGGAAGGTGCTCGCCAGGCCGACGATGAACTTGTCACGCAGGTTGACCGTGCCCGTTTCCCCCAGCACGTACAACAACGCGCCGACCCAGCCGATCAGTCCGGCCAGCGTCACGATGAACGAGGGGATCTTGAAACGAGTCACCCAGAAACCCTGGAACAGGCCGATCGCCAGACCCGTAAACAGGCCCGCCAGCACCGCGATCGGGCCGGGGATACCGTACTTGACGTTCAATACGGCCATCACGGCCGCGCACAGACCGCTGACGGAACCGGCCGACAGATCCACCTCGCCCAGCAACAATATCAATACCGCGCCCACGGCGATCGTGCCCAGGGCGGCGATCTGTGCCATCAGGTTGGTCAGGTTGAGAGGCGAGAGGAACTTGTCATTGGTCCGCTGGAAAATGAGCCAGATGATGAGCAGGCCGAATACGATCGGAAGGGGGCCCAAATCCGATTGACGGAAGCGCTGAAACCATCTTTGAAGCGGATTTCCGGATCGTTCCGATTCAAGGCGCGGATCGTTTACCATGGTGCTCATCGGGAGGACCCTCCTTTGCGCTGGCGGGCTGGTGCAGAGCCCTGATTGTTGTTTCCGAACTCCGCGCCGGTGATGGCCGCCACGATCTGCTCCTGACTGGTGCCATGCACGTTGAACACACCGTTGTTGCGGCCAAGATACAGGATGCTGATCCGGTCCACCACTTCAAATATGTCTGCCAGGTTATGGCTGATCACGATCACCGCCAATCCCTGCTGACGCAGATTTTTGATCAACTGCAGAACCTGGTGCGACTGCAAAACCCCCAGTGCGGCAGTCGGTTCATCCAGGATCACCAACTTGGAGTTCCACATGACCGCACGCGAGATGGCCACCGACTGGCGTTGTCCTCCGGAAAGGGAAGCAATGATCGTGCGAACGCTCGGGATAGAGACCGAAAGGTCCCGCAGAACCTCCAGCGAGCGTTTCTCCATGCTCACTTCATCGAGCGGCAGGCGCGACGTTTGCTCGCGCCCCAGGTAAAGGTTGGCAACCACATCCAAATTATCACATAAGGCCAGATCCTGATAAACGGTCTGGATTCCCAGATCGGCCGCATCCTTCGGATTCTGGATGTGGACTCTCTGCCCTTCGAACCAGATCTCGCCGTCGTCCGCCGGATGAATGCCTGCCACGCATTTGATCAGTGTGGATTTTCCCGCGCCATTATCGCCCACCAATCCTACCACTTCTCCGGCGTACGCCTCGAAGTTTACGTTGGATAATGCCTGCACGGCGCCGAACCTCTTGCTGACGCCGCGCAATTCAAGAATGGGAACTCGAGAAGATGATTCAGGCATGGCAGACACCTCTGTTAGTTCAACGGCAGGAAGCCATGCTTCCTGCCGTTGCTTTATTGAATTTACACTCTTATTCTACTGCATTTCCGCGATCTGTCTACTTCACACCCGCCGCAGTGCAGGCATCGGCAAAGTCAGCAGTGCAGATGTCAGAGACCTTCCAGAAGCCGTCCGCGATGACCGTGGTTTCCACATTGTCCTTGGTCACTGCGACCGGGGTCAGCAGAATGGAAGGAACGTCCACGGCGCCGTTGTTGGTCGTGCCGGTCACCATGGTGGAAGGAACGGCGGTACCGGTCGCGAGATCGTAGGCCAGTTGAGCGGCAGCGACGGCCTCGGGCTTGATGGCCTTGTAGACGGTCATGTACTGCTCGCCCGTGAGAATGCGCTGGATGCCGTCCACCTGTGCGTCCTGCCCGGTAAGGGGCGGGAAGGTGGTGAGCCCGGCAGCTTTCATGGCGGCAAAAGCGCCGCCGGCCGTACCGTCATTGGCCGCATAAACGCCGTCCACCTTGTTGTTCAAAGCGGTGAGGGCCTGCGTCATTTCGGTCTGGGCCTGATCGGGGCTCCAATCGGGCGTATCGTATTCCTTGGCAATCGTCAGCTTGCCGGCGGTCACCAATGGATCGAACACACTGTGGGCGCCCTGCTTGAACAACGTAGCATTGTGATCGGTCGGCGAGCCATTGATCATGACAATGGTCGGGTTCGTGACGCTGCTCAACGCGGTCATCAGCGCGGTGGCCTGGAGCTTGCCAACCTGGACGTTATCGAACGAGATGTAATAGTTGACGTTCTTCGATCCGGTGATCAGCCGATCGTATGAAATGACCGGCACGTTCTGCTGAGCGGCTGCATCCGCAATCGCAGCGGCGGCGGCGGAGTCAACCGGGTCGAGCACCAGCACCTTGGCGCCATTGGTCAGCGCAGCCTCAGCCTGTTGTTGTTGGGCCGACGCATCCTGATTGGCATTGCTGTAGATCAGATCATTGGCAACGTCGAAGCCCAGGGACGTGAGCTCCGCCTTGAAATTGGGCAGATCCTGGGTCTCATAACGTGCAGTCTTGGTCTCCGGCAGCAGGATGGCGATCTTGGCCGGGGCCATGGTCGGAGCTGTGGTTGGAGCAGGTGCTGCGGTTGCAGCCGGCGCCTGGGTGGCAGGAGCTGCAGTGGGGGTTGCGGGGGTGCCACACGCAGTCAGTGCGGTGGCCGTGATGACGAGTACGGCCAAAAGGCTGTACCAAATCTTCCTAGACATGATAATCTTCTCCTTTTGTATGGTAGTGGCTTAATTTGGAAACACAGAGGGCGCAATTGGTTTCAGTTCCGCGGATTCGCATCACCTCCTTTCAACGTGCGTAGGGTTTTGAAGTATATCATCCACGACGATCGCCGCGGCCCCCACCAGGCTCGCATCGGGGCCAAACTCGGAAAGATTTACCTGCATTTGAACCGCAATTTCCGCCATGGAATATTTCTGCAGGCTTTCCTGAACGGACGGTAGGAGATAGTCCCCGACCACGCTGATCGGGCCCCCAATAATGATCTTTTCCGGATTGAAGATATTGACCAGGCCCGCCAGGCCGATCCCCATGGCCGTTCCCGCTTCCGCAATCGATTCGATCGCATTTTCATCGCCGCGATCGGCCGCCCGCTTGATGGATGAAATGGACAGCGAGCCGTTCTGTTTGTTGTCCAAACGTGACCGCATGCGTTGAATGATCGACTCCTGATTGACGTAGGTTTCCCAGCAGCCCAGGTTGCCGCAACGACACGGCAGCCGGAAAGGCTCCGCCATGATGGAGGTGTGTCCGATCTCCCCCGCATAGCCGCCCTTGCCCCGATACAGCTGGCCGTTCAGGAACAATCCGCCGCCCAGGCCCACCCCTGCAAAGACGAAGATAAAATCATTCAGGTTTTGAGCAACACCAAATAAATGTTCCGCGACCGCAGCCGCGTTGGCGTCGTTTTCCACAAAAACCTTCAGCCCGGTGCGGCGTGAAAAGATCTCCCGGATGGGAGTATTACGCCAATTCAAATTGGGGGCAAAAATCAAGAGCCCTTCCTTGAGCTCGACGGTTCCCGGAATGGCAAAGGAAAGGCCCAAAATTCGATCGTCCTTGTCGCGGCAGAATAGAACCGCTTCTTCGATCAGGTGATACGCCTGCTCCAGGGTCTTTTCCTGAGACGCCGCCGGGTCGGCGATCACGTTCTTTCTCAAGAGGATCTTGCCGACAAAATCGGTCAATATGATCGAAATGAAATCCACTCCGAATTCCACCCCGATGATCGCGCCTGCTTGCGGATTGATCTCGAGCAGCATCGCCGGTCGTCCCGTTCCAGCGGAGTTGATCCCCGTTTCGTGAACCAGATTTCGAACCAGCAGATCCTCTACCAGACTTGACACGGTGGATTTATTCAGTCCGGTCTGGGCAGCCAACTGAGCACGGGAAAGGGGCGCTTCAGAGTGGATCAGCCGAAGCACGGATGACAAATTCATTTCACGGACAAGCGCCTGATCTGCTGTATCGAAAGGTTTCATGGATTAGTTAGTATGTTGCGGCAACCAACTAAATCGATTATAACAGATTATCATTAAAAAAGGATGATTTTGGCCAGTATTTAAGATTCGATATAATCCCCCGATGCGAAAACTCCCTCCCCTGATCCGCTGGACGCGCGCTTCCACCATTTTGCTGAGCGCTTTCTTGATGGTGGTCGGTCTCATTGTCTACGTTTGGTGGCCGCTGGCCCAGGACTACCTTTCCTATTTTGCCGATGCAGATTGGCATCATTGGTGGCTTTTCATAGACTGGCTTCTGATCGGGATCTTCCTGTTCATGTCGCTGACCATCGTGGCCCGCGCGGACCTGCGCACCGACGGGCTGATCGTCCTGGTCGCGACCATGGGCGGACTCGTCATCGAAGCGTGGGGCACGCA
Source organism: Anaerolineales bacterium (assembly GCA_035515435.1). Classification (GTDB taxonomy): domain Bacteria; phylum Chloroflexota; class Anaerolineae; order Anaerolineales; family Villigracilaceae; genus Fen-1038. The sequence continues at coordinate 432 of DATJBI010000208.1, read as the reverse complement.
AACCAATCTCTGGTTCTACTATACCAAGGAGCGCCCTCCATTTTGGATCATCCCGGCCTGGCCGATCGCCACCTTATCCATTGACCGCATCACACGCACGCTCTCTTATTTTTCGCCGAAGGGAAGGACGGCCTTCTATCAGGTCCTGTACTGGATAACCTTCCTTTCATTCTACGGCACCATGCTCATCTTCGTTGCGCCAACTTTTGAAAAACCTTATACGATCCTTGCCTTACTGCTGTGCGCATTCCTTATCCTTACGCCCGCCGACCATCGACTCGCCTTTCTGATTTTTCTGGCGGGCGCCGGACTTGGTTATTTCCTGGAACTCTGGGGCACCACCCGCGAATGCTGGACCTACTATACTGGCCAGACCCCGCCGCTCTTTGCAGTGCTCGCGCACGGCATGGCTGCGGTAGCCTTTTGGCGGAC
>DATJBI010000207.1:0-10453 GCA_035515435.1 Anaerolineales bacterium | reverse complement strand
CCGAATCGGTACGCCGGGACCAAAAGCCACGCAGCCTTCTGCAAGCAGATATAATTATGCCATCCTGCTGGGAGTCGACCCTTCGCACCCATGGCAACCCGAACATCCCATGATCCAAGAAATGAGCCAATTCTGCTTCTCCGGAATTCTCGCATCTACTGGCTCAGCGCCTTGAGCGCGGGTGTGGTCATCTCGATCTATATTTTCTTTATCAGCGTTGGCACATGGACGAAATGGCCGACCACGACGGACTACTACGCCCAGCTTGCCAGGGCCTTCGATCACGGGCAGGTATCGCTCCTCACCAAGCCCGATCCCTCCATTCTCGCCCTGCAAAACCCGTATCAATACGATACGCTGCGCAAGAAGGCTTCCTATCCATGGGACGTATCGCTCTACAATGGCAGGTATTACGTTTATTGGGGAGCCGCGCCCGCCGTCCTGATGGCGGTTGTTGGACTCGTGCATCCCGTCAAATCCGGCGATCAATATGTCGTCTTCGCCTCCGCCTGCGGGCTATTTTTCGCCAACCTCCTGCTGCTTTTCGGGCTCTGGAAACGTTTCTTCTCCGACCTGCCGGTCTGGGCCTTTGAAATCATCCTCGTGCTTGTAGGGCTCGTCTCGCCGCTGCTGTGGAGCCTGAACGATCCCGAGATCTATGAGGCTTCCATTCTCTTCGGCCAGTTCCTCCTGCTGGGAGGATTCTATTTTGCGTTCTTGTCCTTCGAACAACCCCGGGGCTCCCCCTGGAAATTGACGCTGGCCGGGATCTGCTGGGCGGGGGCAATCGCCTCGCGCATCACGTTGATCCTCGCCATTGTATTTTGGATTGCCCTATTCAGCCTGTTCGCACGGAAGTCCACCGGGCGCGGCCTATGGAAGTCCGTGCTGATGATGACCCTTCCATTACTGATCAGCCTGGCAGCGATGGGCTGGTATAACCATGCCCGCTTCGATTCCCCGCTCGAATTTGGACTCCATTATCAACTGACGTCGAGCGACCTGAGAAAAACACAGTTATTTTCCCTGACCTACCTGCCGTCAAATTTATATGGTTATATCTTTTACGGATTCGATCTGCAGAGGACTTTCCCGTTTCTGGCCGCGGACAATCCGATGCATCCGGTCATTTTCCCCGGTCTGACTCCGGGCGTTCTCTTTGAGCAAACCACGGGGATCTTATGGACCAGTCCTTTCCTGCTCTTTGCGCTGATTCCCTTGTTATCATCGATCAGGAAGGGGCCTCCTCACAACGATCTGCTGCGCTGGGTGAATCTCAGTCTGGCTGGCTCGACGTTTTTGTTGTTCTCGACCATCCTACTGTACTTCTATCAAACCATGCGCTTTCTGGACGATGTCGCACCCCAGCTGGCCCTGCTGTCGGGAATCGGCTTTTGGCAGGGCCTGCAATATCTGAGAGGGAGAAAACCTGGATGGCAAGCCGCGTATCGTTACGCGGCGATCGTGCTGCTCGCCGCCTCGTGTGTCGTCAGCTTTCTGCTGGCAATATCAAGTTATCGCTACGCGAACCGTTTTGACAGATACAACCCGGCGCTGCTGAATGCCATCGTCCATTTCTTCGGCCGATGACCCCCTGCGTTGAACTCTGCCGACCTCCCCATCTCGGTCAGTTCTTCGGATACCAAGGAATCAAGACGACTCATTCCGCTTGAAATGGAAGCAACACCATAAGAACAAAACCACATTTCCCGACGATCGATGGATGGCCGTTATGATCGTTCTATGGGCCGGGTCGCGGTTTTTTCGCCCTTTGGGTGTAAGACTCCCCGAATTTTGCACGATCCGGGCTAAGTTCCATCCAAAAGCTGCTGCTGGAGATCGCCCGCCGCGCGCAGTTGGGCGGCTCACCACAAAGCACCGATGACCGCGCCTGTCAAGTGCGCAAATAGCTCTCTTGTGAACTTGTCGAGCAAGTTATAGAATAAGATTTGCCGATCGAGATCTTGATCGATCGGCGGATCTTCTCGTTCTCAGAGATGTTAGCGCTCGTGGAAAGGGCAGGCTTCGCCACGTCCTTCACAAGAACATTCCAATCACGTTCACCGCTCGGCGGAAGGAATATTATCCATGAAAGAGTACCTTGGTCGCATCCATCATTTTAAAGGCACGCCCTATGAGATCGGTCTTGGCATCGGGCGTACACTTAGCAACAGGCTCGAGCGGACTTTTACGCATTACGTCAACACCATGGCCGCATCGAGTGACATGGAAAAACTTCAGGCGGGTGCGCTATCCTGGCTGCGCCGTCTGCCAAGACGATTTCAGGATGAATTTGAAGGCATGGCTCAGGGAGCAAATGTCCCGCTGGAACGACTCGTGGAGTGGGCGTATATCGAAGAGTGCGAGAAAAAGGAATGCAGCGGTGCGATCTGCGTTTTCAATGATCATGCCTGGGTCGCACGCAATAACGACACTTTTGTGCCTGAGTTATGGGGTTACGTAATGATCCGCGAGGTGGACGAAAGGATTCCAACCATTAACTTTACAATGGAAGGGGATGTCTTTACTCCAACCGGCATCAATAGGGAAAAACTGTGGCTGCACTACAACTTCCTGCCCGTCTGGGATCAGCCCACGTTGCACAAACCACATGTCCCCGCCTATGTTTTTCTCACCGAAGCGCTGGAACTCTGCCGCACGATCCGCGATGTCGAAATGCTTCTCAACGAAACCGATCGAGATGGCGGCATGTTATTGTTTGCCGCGGACGGAAAAACGGATGAGTTCGCGCTCTTCGATTGCATGTGTTCGAAACATTTCCGGCGCAATCCATCTGATGGCTGGCTGGTTGGGACAAATCACTATTGCACGTGCGAAGACTTATCGCTGGCGGACGACGAGGGCTCCCGCAGCACATTAAATCGTTTCCACCGCATGGAGACTCTCATTCAAGGACTATGTGCTTCATCAACTCCCCCAAACCTGCCATCCGATCTGATCCAGATCCTGGCTGATGATAAGATCGAAAGGCGGGTGAACAAACTGATCACCGTCTATTCAAATGTGGCTTGCCCGAGCCTGGGAGCAATTTGGTATACTTTCGGCGGCTATCCCGCAGCCAGCCATGGGAATTGGCAAAAGCTCGAATGGCCATGGATGGGTTAAACCTCGCAAACCGCCTGACACCGCCTGCGTTGGAGGCCGGGGCTTCTGCGTCATCTCCAGCAATTTTGTGCAGTGGCGCCTTGCGATTTCCAGCCCATCGCAGATGGCAGGGTCTTGCCTGCCTTGCGGAGCGGGATTGTGCCGAATGAGCGGGCAGGCAGTACGGCAGTCCATCCGGTCGGATGCGGGAAAAGGGCGGAGGGCCCTCCGATGTCCCGACATCGTTGCGATGAATAGCCTACGGTATAATTGTGTTTATGGGAACAATCATTGCTGTGGATATCGGCGGGACGCATCTGCGCGCTGCTGCTTACGAAGCAGAGGGATTTAAACCCAGTGCGCATCAACGCGTGCAAACACTCGCAAACGAGCCGGGCGTTTTCGAGCGCATGATCAAAGCCATCGAAGAGGTCTGGCCGCAACACCAGAAGGTGGATGCGATCGGCATCGCTTCGCCCGGTCCCCTGGATCCGTATACCGGCTGCATGCTTTCGACGCCGAACATTAAACAGCTTGATAATTTTCCGTTGGGGCCCAATTTGTCCAAGCACTTTCAGGTGCCTGCGTTCCTGGACAACGATGCGAATCTGGCTTGCCTCGGCGAGTGGAGATACGGCGCCGGCCGGGGACATCACGATGTGCTGTACTTAACGATCAGCACCGGCATCGGGGGCGGGGTCGTTGCCCGCAACCGGCTTCTGCAGGGGTACCACGGTCTGGCCGCCGAACTCGGACATTCGATCGTTGACCCGGATGGTCCTCCCTGTTCCTGCGGATTCAGCGGTCATCTCGAATCCTTTTCCTCGGGGCCGGCGATCGTTAAGTATGTTCTGAAAGAGCTGGAAGCCGGCACAAAATCGATTTTGAAAAGTGAGCCGGGTCTGAATGCGAGTCAGGTGGCGGAGGCTGCCAGGCAGGGAGACGCCTTGGCCGTTTCCGCATATCAACGGGCGGGCCGGTATCTTGGGATCGCGGTCGCGTCGTTCATGCACGCGTTCGATCCATCGATCATTATCTTCGGCGGGGGCGTTTCTCAGGTCGGGCCGCTCTTGTTCGATTCGTTCTACGCCAGTCTGCACGAGCGGGTCTTTCACCCGCGCTATCTTGAGAACCTAAGGATCGAGATGGCCGCCCTCGGGGATGACGCAGGATTGCTCGGGGCGCGCACACTGGCGGAACAGTCTTTACAGGCAATTCAATGAGGAGCCTACTATGGAACCCATGAAGTTACCCGGCCCAAAAGCCCGAGCATTGATCAAGCGCGATTCCTCCGTGATCTCGCCGTCCTATCCGCGCAGTTATCCCCTTGTGGTGGATCACGCCAAAGGCTCGGAAGTCTGGGACGTGGATGGGAATCGCTTCCTCGATTTCATGGCAGGCATCGCCGTGACCTCCACCGGCCACGCGCACCCGAAAGTGGTCAAGGCGATCCAAGAGCAGGCCGAACAGTTCCTGCACATCTCGTCCGATTTTTATCATGCCAAATGGATCGAACTGGCGGAAAAGCTGGATGAGATTGCGCCATTTAACGAAGCAGCCGTTTCCTTCATGACCAACTCTGGAACCGAGGCCGTCGAGACCGCCATCAAACTGGCCCGCTACCACACGGGCCGCTCAAATTTCATCGGCTTCACCGGAGCCTTCCATGGGCGAACCATGGGCGCCGTTACGTTCACCGCCAGCAAGCCGACGTATCATGGCGGCTTTTATCCGTTGATGAACGGCGTGGTTCACGCCCCGTTTCCGAATCCGTATCGTCCCGTGCTGGATCGAAGGAGCGGTGAAGATTATGGCGAAACGGTGGTCCGATATATCGAGGATCAGATTCTCGGCCACATCCTGCCGCCGGATGAGGTGGCTGGCATCCTCGTGGAAACGATTCAGGGCGAAGGCGGATACATCGTTCCGCCGCCCGGTTTTTATCCGGCGCTCAGAAGGTTATGTGACAAGTACGGCATCCTGTTGATGGTGGATGAAGTTCAATCCGGCATGGGACGCACCGGCAAGTGGTGGGCGATCGAACACTTTGGAATCGAACCGGATATTGTCACCGCCGCAAAAGGCATCGCCTCCGGTGTACCGCTGGGAGCATGCATCGCGCGTCAGTCCGTGATGGATTGGGAGCGCGGTTCGCATGGCAACACCTATGGCGGGAATCCGTTGGCCTGCGCGGCCGCGCTGGCCACCATCGATTTGATTAAAGAGGAATACCTGGCGAACGCGGCGGAGGTTGGTCAGTACACGATTGACGCGCTCGAAGAGATCCAGGCGCGCCATCCGAGCATCGGGGATGTGCGCGGCATCGGCTTGATGATCGGCGTGGATTTTGTCAATGACCGCAGGTCAAAGGAACCCGCCAAGCAGCTCGCCGACCGGGTCGTCGAATTGGCATTTGAGCGCGGCCTGCTGACGCTCGGCTGCGGCAAGAGTGTGATCCGGGTCGCGCCGGCCTTGAGCATTACCAAAACGGAGGTCGATGAAGGTCTGGCCATTTTCGAGGAAGCGGTCACGCTGGCAGAGAAAGAACTGAACTTTAGATAGGATCACACAATTGCCGTGGAGCGGATCGACTGGGCAGGAGGGCTCCCTGGCATTGCCGTCCAACGAGGCACCGGTGAACAACGAACCTCTGAGCAGCAGATTTCCAAACCTGTTTCGTGCCAACGGCCGGATGGATCCGATCGTCTTGATTCTCTGTCTGGTTATCAACGTGATCGTGCTGGCCAATGCGATCCTGCATTACCCTAAAATTGGATACGATGTGGTGCAGGATCTGAACTACATTCAGATCCTGCCCGACCGCCTCCCAACGGCCCAGGACACCTACGAATTCTTTTCACCGCCCCTGCCCTATTTTCTGCCATCCCGGTTCGATATGGTCTGCGAACAATACGCTCCGGATGCGCTCCGAACATATAATGGGCTCAACTACAGCAATACTTGCCGTTTGTATGACGGCAAGTTTGCACAGGGCCTCAATGTTCTGCTTTCGATCGGCACGACCATTCTCTTGCTGCTGATCGCCGAACAAATCAAACCCGGCAATCGTTTTTTCAAAATCTCTGCCCTGACGATGCTGGCGCTCCTGACCGTTTATTACAAGACCTTTTCCCAGGTCCGGGCTGAGCCGTACGTCGTTTTCTTCACCGCTCTGTCCATCTGCCTCATCAATGAAATTCTAAGAACCACCGCGATCAGTTACAAACTGGTCATCGCCACGGGCACATCCTTAGGACTGCTCGTGCTGAGCAGACAATGGGGATTCTTTGTCTTCCCGGCCATCTTCGTGCTCGCCCTTTGGATTTTCCTTCAGGACCGGGCCACGGGCTGGCTTCGGACGCGCCAGTTTGTTCTCATCACGATCCTGAGCGCGATCGTCGGAGGCTGGTTCTATATTCACCTCTATCTGGATTACGGAACGTTTTCTGCGTTTAACATCAAAAAGCCAAGATATCCCTCCCTCGCCGAAACCGTATCCTTCTTCCGACAGACCGGATTGAGAAACATGGAGCTCTTCCAGGCGCCCGTTCGACCGGTTTTCGACCGACAATCTTTCTTTGCAATCATCTACTCGGAAACATGGGGAGATTATTGGGGATACTTCACCTACATAAAACCCGGATTTGCCTCGAACAACACCGGAAATCACGACACGATGGCATCCTATCTGGGCAGCGTGAACCTGGCAGCGACTGTACCGAGTGCATTGCTCCTGGCGGGGCTGCTATTCGGCACCCTCCAGGTATTTCTGCCTCGCAAATCCCCAACCCCGGAGAGGACCTCATTTGTCTTTCTCACATTTTTCGCAGGATCGACCGCGCTCGGCTATCTGTGGTTTGTGTACCGATACTTCATACAAACCAATCTGGTCATCAAAGCTACCTACACAATCCAGTTCTTTATTGCGTTATTGTTCTTATTTGCCGCCTTCATGGAAGTGATCCGAAAGAGAAGCCCCTTGGCCTGCACCCTGATTCTGATCCTGCTGGGCCTGGTTTTCGTCCACAACCTGCCGGCGCTGATCACGCGCTACAGCAAGTATTTTGGCTATTGAAGACGATCCGGACGTTCTTTTGAGATTTTGTTAATACAATTCATATGCCGACAGAAATTGGGGGTGATAGAATCGCGCCATGCTCCCAGATTTCCGCGTCCATCAACGCGACTACCTTCTCGAAATTGTGCGCCTGCTGACCGAAGAACTCGACCTTGAAAAATTGCTGGAGCGCATTTTACGCGTCTCGGTGGAGATGCTGGCCGGACAGGCCGGCCTGATCGCGCTCAAAGAAGCGGATGGCTGGCGGGTCGCCGCAGCACATAGAATCCAACCAGCCTTCCTGAGTTATCTCGAACCGCTGCTCGGGGAGGAAAAAGTCCGCGAGCTGGATGTCCGCGAGCTCAATCGCATGCTAAAGGATCTGACATACACGGCCAGCCTCGGTCTTCTGAACGGCACCGGCCTGCCGCTGGGGGCACACGGACAAGTCATCGGTGTGATCTTCATCTTCCGCAATTATCCCGATCTCTTTACGCCGAATGATCGGATCCTGCTTCAATCCTTTGCAGACCAGGCCGCGATCGCGGTCTTCAACGCGAAGCTGTATGGACAGGTCAGCTACGAGAAACAACGCCTGGATGCTCTTCTGGATTCCGCGGCGGATGGCATCCTGATCCTGCATGCCGACCATACGATCGAAAGATGCAACGGGGCATTTGAAAAACTGTATGGGGAGGCCCGTACAGATGTGGTTGGCAAACACCATTCCGAAATCATTCGATGGGCGCATGAGCCGCAGGGCACCACCCTGGAAGAGGCCGAGCAAGGCGGATGGCCCCTGACGCCCAACGCCACGCTTTATGTGGAAGGCGATCTGGAGCGCCCGCTGCCTCCCCCGCTGCCAGTGGGCGCGACCTATGCCCCGCTTATTTCGCATGAAGGCAAGCTCCGCAACGTCGTGGTCACGGTCCGCGATATCACGCATTTCCGCACTGCGGAAGAGATCAAATCCACCTTCATTTCCATCGTCAGCCACGAACTGCGGACGCCGGTCGCGCTGATCAAAGGTTATGCCTCCACCCTGCGCCGGGACGATGCGAAGTGGGATCGAAAAGTGGTCAGCGAAAGTCTGGCTGTCATCGAAGAAGAAGCCGACCGGCTGTCCAAAATGATCGATGATCTGCTGGACGCCTCGCGCTTGCAGGCGGGCGGGCTCAGCCTGAATCGGGGAGACGTTTCCCTCCCCGCCCTGGCCGGGCGCGTCGCCGAACGGTTTGCGACGCAGTCCAAGAAACACACCATCGCTACCGATTTTCCGCAGAATTTCCCGGTCATCCTGGCCGACGAAACGCGCGTCGAGCAGGTGATCGCGAATTTGGTTTCCAACTCGTTGAAATACGCGCCGAAGGGCGAAATCAAGATCAGCGGCTCGGTGCGGCCGGAGCAGGTCGTCGTTTGCGTAAGCGACGAAGGTCCCGGCATCGATGCGCAGGATCTGCCACATATCTTTGACCGCTTTTATCGTTCGACCAATGCGGTCAAGCAGACCAAAGGCGCAGGTTTGGGACTGTATCTGGCGCGGGCCATTATCGAAGCGCACGGCGGACGCATCTGGGTTGATCCGAAACCCGATTCCGGGGCACGCATCTGCTTCTCTCTGCCGCGCTGACCCGCCGGCGGGGGCAACTGTGCCCGTCCACAACCAATGGTAAAATTGCACGGCAATCTTCAAGCGTCGAGCGACCATTCCAAAAGAGGAAATCATATGGCTGTTTCTTATCCACCCCGCAACAAAGTTGAAAAAGGGCAAACCTGGAACGCGGAGAGCGTTTTCAAGAATCACAGAGCCTGGGAAGAAGAGGTCCAAAATACCCTGGGCGGGATCGGGCCGTTGAAGAAGTTCAAGGGGCGTTTGGGCGAGAGCCCCGCCGTCCTGCTTGAAGCAATGGCCGCGCTGGAGGCACTGCTCGTACGCGCTCAGCGCGCCTATATGTACGCTGGATTTGCCGCGGCCGTAGATACGACCGACCAGGTCGCGGCCGGCATGCAGAGTCGGGCAAGCACCATGTACGGACAGGTCGCCTCCGCGGCGGCCTTCGTTCGGCCCGAACTGCTGACCGTCGGCAAAGCCAAACTCGATGAATGGATGAGACGGGATGCAAAGCTTGCCGTCTATGCCCATTTCTTCGATGACCTTTTCCGAAAACAGGCTCATGTCCGCACCGGCGAGGTGGAAGAATTGCTCGGCATGCTGGCCGATCCGTTCAGCGGCCCGGCCAGCACCTCAAGTCTGATGGCCAATGCCGACTTTAAATTCGCGCCGGCCGTGACCAGCCGGGCCAGGAAACTGGTCGTGACCCAGAGTTCGATTCATGAGATTCTAAATCAACCCGACCGCAAAGCCCGGCAAACGGCTTGGGATCATTACATGGATCGCCACGTGGAATTCAAGAATACGCTGGCCAGCAATCTTGCCACCTCCATCAAGGCGAACGTGTTTTATGCGCGCGCCAGAAACCATGAGTCCTCGCTGGCGGCTTCGCTCTTCGAACAAAATGTGCCATTGGAAGTGTTCCATAATCTGATCAATACATTCCAGAAACATTTGCCGGTCTGGCACCGCTACTTCGAGATTCGACGAAAGGCCCTGGGGCAGCGCGAGATTGCATACTACGATATGTGGGCACCGCTCGCCAGGAGGCGCGTCAAGGTTTCGTTTGAACAGGCCGTGGACATGATCAGCGAGGGCCTGGCACCGATGGGAAAGGAGTATGTGGATGTGCTCCGCAAAGGTTGTCTGGAAGAACGCTGGGTGGATCGGGCGCCAAATAAAGGCAAACAGAACGGCGCCTTCTCCTATGGGGCGCCCGGCACCCATCCGTTCATCATGATGAGCTTCACGGATGAAGTCGGAAGCCTGAGCACGCTGGCCCACGAGCTGGGTCACTCGATGCACTCCTATCTGACGTGGCAGAACCAACCGCTGGTTTATGCCGACTATTCGCTGTTCGTCGCGGAGGTCGCATCGAACTTCCATCAAGCCATGGTGCGCGCTCATTTGCTCAAGACGGTCAAAGATGCCAACTTCCAGATCACACTGATCGAAGAAGCCATGTCCAATTTCTTCCGCTACTTCTTTCAGATGCCGACCCTGGCGCGCTTTGAATTGGCGACACACCAACGCATCGAGCAAGGCGAGGCGCTGACCGCCGATTCCATGATCAACCTGATGGCCGACCTGTTCGCCGAGGGCTTCGGTGCCAAGGTGAAAGTCGATCGTCCCCGCGTCGGGATGGTTTGGTCCACCTTCGGGCATCTCTTCACGGATTA
>DATJBI010000206.1:0-10392 GCA_035515435.1 Anaerolineales bacterium | reverse complement strand
ATTGTGATCGCGGTCGGGTTCTTGCTGCTTATTCCATATCGTTCGTATCTGCGCTAGACGATTCCGCGGGCACGGCCAAGGGGGCCTGCGGCCCCTTCCATCCCGGATTTAAGATCAAGACACTGCTCCCGTGGAGATCGTGAGCGGGTCGACGGCAGGAATTCAATCGGACGCATGAGCGAATAATGGCTTCGCAGAAGCCCTGGAATTCACTCCTGTTCTTTGAGCGGGTTCTGATCCGGGAGGGGAGGCGCGGGCCACTTTGATCGACCGCTTCCCGCCGCGACCTGATACCAAAGGTTGACATCTAAACCGCGGGAGGGGCCCTGGAACGCCTCCCCCCGGTCTGCCCGGCTCCGCTAAAACCCCTCCGCCACGTACTCACCCCATACGCCGCGCAGCGTATTGCAGATCTCGCCGAGCGTGACGTAGTTCTGCACACAATCAATGAACAACGGCATCAGGTTTTCATCCGTCCTGGAGGCATTCTCCAGCCGCGTCCGCAATTCAGCAACTTTGGCCTGGTCACGTCTGGAGCGGAACGACGCCAGACGTGCGCGCGCTCCTGCCTCGATGGCGGGATCCATTCTCAATTTGTCGAGCGTGAGCTTTTCCTCGCTCTGGAATTGATTGACGCCGACCACGATCTGTTCTTTCCTCTCGATCGCCTGCTGCGCTTCGTACGCCGCGTTCTGGATTTCGTTCTGCATATAGCCGCGCTCGATGGCGCCCAAGGCGCCGCCCAGCTCGTCGATCTTGAAGATGTATTCGGTCGCGCCCTGCTCGATCTGGTCCGTCAGATATTCGATCAGATAGGAACCGGCCAGCGGATCCACCGAATCAGCGGCACCGGATTCATAGGCGATGATCTGCTGTGTGCGCAGCGCCACCCGCACCGACTTTTCCGTTGGAAGCCAAAGCGCCTCATCCATCGAATTCGTGTGGAGTGATTGGGTTCCGCCCAGCACCGCCGCTAAGGCTTGCAGCGTGACACGCACGATATTGTTTTCAGGCTGTTGCGCGGTGAGCGTGGAACCGGCGGTCTGCGTGTGGAAGCGCAGTTGCCAGGAGGCCGGCTTTTGCGCTTTGAAGCGGTCCCGCATGATCCTGGCCCACAGCCGGCGCGCGGCGCGGAACTTGGCGACTTCTTCCAGCAGATTATTATGTGCGTTGAAGAAGAACGAGATCTGCGGCGCGAAATCGTCCACGCTCAGGCCCGACCGCAGGGCGGCATCCACATAGGCGATCCCGTTCGCGAGCGTGAAGGCGACTTCCTGCACGGCGCTCGAGCCGGCCTCACGGATGTGGTAGCCCGAGACCGAGATCGTGTTCCAGTTTGGCACCTCCCGCATGCAATACGAAAAGATGTCGGTGATGAGCCGCATCGAGGGGGCCGGCGGGAAAATATATGTCCCGCGCGCCACGTATTCTTTGAGAATGTCGTTTTGGATCGTCCCGCGCAGGCCCTTCATCTCCACGCCCTGCTGCTTGGCCACCGCGATATACATCGCCAGCAAAACGCCGGCGGGCGCGTTGATCGTCATCGAGGTCGAAACCCGGTCGAGCGGGATCTGATCGAAGAGCCGCGCCATGTCCTCCAGCGACGAGATCGAGACGCCCACCTTGCCCACTTCGCCGAGCGCCATGGCATCGTCCGCGTCGTAGCCGATTTGCGTCGGAAGGTCGAAGGCAACGCTCAAGCCCGTTTGTCCCTGTGCCAGTAAATAGCGATAACGCTTATTGGATTCTTCGGCGGTCGAGAAACCCGCGTACTGACGCATCGTCCAAAAGCGCGAACGATACATTGTCGGCTGGACTCCGCGCGTGAATGGAAATTCGCCGGGGAAGCTCAACTTCTCCAAATAATCGGGATCAGCCTCCGGCAGCGCCAGGCGCGGGACCTCGATGGCGGAGCTCGTTTCAAATTTCTTCCTCCGCTCCGAGAATTTATCCAGCGACTTCTTGAGCGTATTTTCCTGCCATCTTTGGTATTGATCCTGGAGAGTCATAGGTTTCACCATGCGGACGCTGGGAATCGCAAAGGTTTAAGGGTTTCCCTTGGCGTCCCTTTGTGCCCTTCGTATCTAAAAGTTTCGCTCAAGTATACAGCCAAACCGCTCCTCCAAGAATTGGACAAACATGGGCGAAATAACAGGATAAAAGTCATTTGTATACTTGAGACGAAAATGCTAAACTCTTCGTATACATTCCCAGGAGGCTTTCGCATATGGGCAAAACCTTGCTTTACGTGGGCGCGGGGATCCTATTTCTATTCGGTCTGGGCCTGGTGGTCCTTGGCGGATTCTATGCGGTTGGCTCGACCGCGCCAAGCGGAAGTCAGAGCTGGCTGACGTTCGGACTCGGCTTCGCCTGTGTCGGCGTTCTCTTTCTTGGGGGGGGCGCCGGGCTGGTCTATGCCGCTGTGCGCGCCGGCAAGACCGAAGTCGTGCAACAGGTTACGATGAAAGTGGACTTGCCCGGCGACACCAAGATCTCGCAGGTGACCTGCCGCAATTGCGGCGGTGCGCTCAAACCGGAGAACATCAAGATGGCGGCGGGCGCGCCGATGGTTGAATGTCCGTACTGCGGAAGCACGTATCAACTTACCGAAGAACCCAAGTGGTAATGCCGCAGCTGCGCTTTGGAACATGAGATGTGAACAAGAAACGTATGGAGGTTCCATGCCCCGAAAACTTCTAACATGGCTCTTTATTCTGTTCCTCGCCGTGTGCTTGCCCGCCAGTGCACTGGCCCAGCAGTCGTACCAGTTCAGTGTTGATAAGGAACTGGTCGATGCCTATTGGAACGCCGACGGGAGCGAGTCCGTCGAATATACGTTCAACTTCACCAACCAACCCGGTGCGCATCCGATCGATTATGTGGATGTCGGCATGCCCAACAACAACTTTGACATGAGCACGGTCACGGCCGACGTGAACGGCAGCAGCCTGAGTGTTTCGCAAAGCGACTATCAGGGCAATGGTTCAGGCTTTGCGGTCGTGATGGGATCGCAAACGATTCAGCCCGGTGCAAGCGGATCGCTGCATGTTTATGTCGGCAGTATCACCGGTGTGCTGTACCCCGATTCCAGCGATGACACCTACGCCAGCGCCGACTTCGCTCCAACGTATTTCGGCTCGCAGTATGTGACCGGCATGACCGACCTGACGGTAGCTTTCCATCTGCCGCCCGGTGTCAAAAGCAACGAACCGCGCTGGCATGCTGCGCCGGCCGGTTTTCCCTCCCAGCCGCAGGCCGGGATCGATTCCCAGGGCCGGGTCACTTACACGTGGGAATCGACCAGCGCCAATGCATACACCCAATACACGTTCGGTGCGTCCTTCCCGAAGAGCTATGTGCCGGATTCCGCCATCGTGCAGACGTCCATCCTGGATGTCTTGGCCGGCATGATCTCGGGGCTGGTCAGTTTTTCAGCAAGCTTCCTGCCGGTCTGCTGTTTTCTCCTGTTTTTTGTTGGCATGCCCATTCTGGGGGTGATTCAGGGACAACGCCGCAAACTGCAGTACATCCCGCCGCGCATCGGCATTGAGGGCCACGGCATCAAACGCGGGCTGACGGCCGTCGAGGCGGCGATTCTGCTGGAAGAACCGCTCGATAAAGTGATGACGATGATCCTGTTCGGAGTGATCAAAAAAGGCGCGGCACAAGTTGTCACGCGCGACCCGCTCAAAATCCAGGTGAACGATGCGCCCGCCGGCGTCACCCTATACGATTATGAATTGAACTTCCTGAAGGCCTTCAAGCTGGATGCCCCTCCAGCGCGTCAAGCGGAACTGCAGGGGACGATGGTGGCTTTGGTCAAGTCGGTGGCGGAAAAGATGAAAGGCTTCAGCCGCAAGGAAACGCAGGATTATTACAAGAACATCATGGAGCAGGCCTGGCAGCAGGTGGAAGCCGCGCAGACTCCCGAGGTCAAAAGCCAGGCCATCGATCAAAACCTGGAATGGACGATGCTCGACCGCAATTATGACCAGCGCTCGCAGCGCGTCTTCACCGGTCCGATCTTCCTGCCGATCTGGTGGGGAGGCTACGACCCGCTCTATCGTTCGGCGCCCACGATGACTGGCGCCGCGCCCGCCTCTCTGCCAGTGGGCGGCAGCCGATCTGCCTCCCTGCCCGGCGCGACATTTGCGGCCTCGGTCGTGGGAGGCGTGCAGACCTTTTCCTCGAAGGTGATTGGCAACCTGGGCTCATTCACGAGCGGTGTCACCAACGTAACCAACCCTGCGCCGCCACCCGCGACGGGCGGTGGTTACCGCGGCGGGGGCGGAGGCGGCTGTGCCTGTGCCTGTGCGTGCGCGGGCTGTGCCTGTGCCTGTGCGGGCGGCGGAAGATGACCATGATGCCCAGACTCGCTGCCATGTTCAAGATCAGCTCACCGTCGTTGCCTCGGCCGGGACTCTACCATTATCGCTTCGACGGCGGCGACGAAAAGAGCCGTGCCCATCTGCGACTGGAGGCGGACGGTACCGGCACCCTGATTGTCAATGCCAGCCGCATCCTGCATCTGAATCCGACCGCCGCCCTGATGGCGTACCTGGTGCTTGGAAACGCGGAAGAGAAAAATGCCATCCAGACCATTCAGCAGAAATATCGCGTGAACGTTGCACAAGTCCGGGCCGATCTGGCCTCCATCCGGCACCAGCTTTCTGAATTGATCCGTCCCGATGGGGCCTGTCCCATCCATGCTCTTGAGCTGGAAGTCAACATGCCGTTCAGCGCGCGGCCCTCCGCGCCGTACCGGATGGATCTGGCCGTCACCTATCGCTGCAACAATGACTGTGCACACTGCTACAACGCCCGTGAGCGCAGCTTCCCCGAGCTGCCCACAGAGCAATGGTTCAAGATCATGGATCGGCTTTGGGAACTGGGTGTGCCGCATATCATCTTCACCGGCGGCGAAGCCACGCTGCGGAATGATCTGCCGGAATTGATCGCACATGCCGAGTCAAATGGGCAGATCACCGGTCTCAACACCAATGCGCGACGCTTATCCGACGCGAAGTATCTGCGAACCCTGGTGGATGCGGGGCTCGATCACGTACAGATCACCGTCGAGTCCTGTGATGAGCAGATCCACGATCAGATGATGCGCGCCCGGGGCGCCTTTAAGCAGACCGTTCAGGGACTTAAGAACGCCCTGGCCAGTCCGCTGTATGTGATGACCAATACCACGATGTTGGAGACCAATGTGCAACGGATCCCGGACACATTGGATTTTCTGGCAGAGCTTGGCGTGCCGACCGTCGGACTGAACGCATTGATCTATTCTGGCCACGCCCTGACGGTTGGAACGGGACTCAAGGAGAACCGGCTGCAACCCATTCTCGATATGGCCACGCGGAAAACCTGCGGGCATGGACAAAAACTGATCTGGTACACGCCGACGCAGTATTGCGAATTCGACCCCACCGCCAGCAATCTCGGGGTCAAGGGATGTACCGCCGCGCTGTACAGCATGTGCATCGAATCGAATGGAAATGTTTTGCCCTGCCAATCGTATTATCATCCGCTGGGAAACATGTTAACTGATTCGTGGGATTCGATCTGGAATCACAAACTGTCCGTGCAGCTGCGCGAGCGGCAGAACCTGCCATCCAAATGCGAAGCCTGTCCTGTGGTTTCCGAATGCGGCGGCGGATGCCCGTTGCAATTTGAAAATCGTCGAGCCGCTTTCGGCGTCAAGCAGGAATCGATTGCGCTGGAGGTGCCGGCATGAAACAGCACGAGTGGATCAAGGAATTCCCTGCGGCAGTCACCGTCTGCGATGCGGACGGCATCCTTCTCGAGATGAACGACAAGGCCGCAAAAACGGTTGAGAAGGACGGCGGTTACGCGCTGATCGGAAAGAACCTGCTCGACTGCCATCCCGAACCGGCGCGCACCAAGACAGAAAGGCTGCTGGCGGCGAAAGAGAAAAATGTCTACACCATCGAGAAGAACGGCGTCAAGAAATTGATCTTCCAGTCGCCTTGGTTCAAGGACGGAAAATACGCCGGTTTCGTTGAACTGTCGCTTGAGATCCCCTTTGAGGTGCCACATTTTGTTCGCTCCTAAAATCCTATGATGGAGAGCGCCATGAAAAAATTCTTCACAAAGGTCCAGCCGGTCCAATCCGGCATATATCACAAGCAGTCCGCGCCCGAGGCGCCAACGCCCTACCGAATTCATCTGCGCCTTCAAAGGGATGGTTCCGGCGTGCTGGTGGTCAACGCCGCGACCGTTTTGCATCTCAATCCCACGGCAGCCGAATGCGCTTATCACTTCATCAAGGGCACGGCGCCCGAGGCGGCCGCCCGGGAGATCGCTTCGCGTTATCGCATCAACAAACAGACCGCATTGCAGGATTACAACGATTTCGCGGCCCGGATGCAAAGACTTGTGACTGCCACCGATCTTGATCCCGAATCCTACCTCGACTTCGACCGCGTTTCGCCGCACTCGGTCGATCTCAGTGCACCGCTGCGCCTCGACTGCGCGCTGACCTATCGTCTGCCCGATCGAACCCAGGCCGATTACGCGCCCGTCAAACGCGTGGATCGCGAGCTGACCACCGACGAATGGTTCTCGATCCTCGACAAGGCCTGGCAATTTGGAATTCCGCATGTGACCTTCACAGGGGGGGAGGCGACCCTGCGTGACGATCTCGTGGACCTAATCGGGCGCGCCGAAAAGAATGGCCAGGTCTGTGGATTGCTGACCGATGGCCTGAAGCTGGCCGACAAGAATTATCTTGAGCTGCTGCTCAAGACCGGGCTGGATCACATTCTCTTCCTGCTGCAGCCCGGCAGCACTGAATCATGGAACGCGCTCCAAACCATTGCGGCGGAGGATATTTTTGTGACCCCGCATCTGACCGTAACAAACGACAATGCATCGAACGCAGTTCAGGTCCTTGGAAGACTCGCCGCGCTGGGCGTCCGATCGCTCTCGTTGACTTTCACTGATCTGCAGCTGCCCGCGGCCGATCTGCAAAACAAAGCCGCCAGCCTGGGCCTGACGCTCAAGCACGATCTGCCCGTGCCCTATTCTGCGAATCATCCGGTTGCGCTCGAGACCGCGGACGACAACATTCCGGACGGGGCGGGCCGGACCTGGATGTATGTCGAACCGGATGGCGACGTCCTTCCCGCACAGGGGCTGGCCGATCAGATCCTCGGCAACCTGCTGCGCGATCCGTGGGAAGAGATTTACCGGAAGGCCAGCGCGAAATGAAACCATCCAACATTGTCAGGCGGGTCCTGGAGGCCGTGGGAATGGCGCTGGGGGTTGGGGTGGTCGTACTGGGCGCGCTGAAAGCCGGGTCTGTTGAAACGAATATCACCCTGCTTGGCCTGGCGGCGCTCCGCAGGGAATGAATTGGCATCTTCGTTACCTTCGACAGGCCGCGTGGACGCGCGGCCTGCGTGATTATCTATTTGATAAAACCAGGCTCTCCACCGCCGCGCGGGTCCTGGAAGTTGGATGCGGCACGGGCGCCGTTCTTGCGACCGTGGCGACCTCCGCTTCCCTTCACGGTCTGGACGTTGATGCGGGTGCCCTGAGCGAAGCCCGTCAGCATGTGCCGGGCGCCTTCTTCACGCGCGGCGACGCGCGCCTGCTTCCGTATGCGGATCACTGCTTTGATACCGCCTATTGTCATTTCCTGCTGTTATGGGTGAGTGATCCACTCCAGGCATTGACCGAGATGAAGCGCGTGACGAAATCGAATGGTTATATCCTGGCCCTGGCCGAGCCGGATTACGGGGCTCGCACCGATCGGCCGGAGGAACTGGCCGTGCTCGGAGCGCGGCAAAACGAATCGCTTCGGCGTCAGGGTGCCGATATCCGGCTCGGGGCGCGGCTGGCGGAGTTGTTCTTTCGAGCCGGGATCACAATCATAGAAACGGGGGCGATTCAAGGTCGGGCGAGCGACCAGCTCTCTTCGGAAGAGTGGCAGGGCGAATGGGAGGTGTTGGAGTCGGATCTGGCTGAATCCGCGGCCGCAACCGAGATCGCGCACCTGAAAAGGCTGGATGAAGATGCGCGCCGGCGCGGCACACGTGTATTGAATGTGCCAACGTATTTTGCATGGGGTCAGGTATAATAGGGCAATCCCGGAGGCGTATTGGAAACTTTGCCGCTTGAAAACCAGCCCGAACCGCAGGTTCCTGTGCAGGAAAAAACAAATTGGAAACATTTCCTGCTCGACCTGCTTGAAACGGTTGGGCTGGCCGTCGTTCTGTTCTTGATCATCAATGCACTATCGGCGCGCGTCCGCGTGGATGGCACCAGCATGCTGCCCACGCTGCAAAATGGAGAATTTGTCCTGGTCAATAAGCTGGCCTATCGAACCGGCTCCCCCACGCGCGGCGATATCATCGTTTTTCAATCCACGACCGAGCGGGACCTGGATTTGATCAAGCGCGTGATCGGTCTGCCGGGCGATCATATCCTGGCCGGCGGCGGCAGCGTTTCGGTCAACGGTCAGGCACTGAATGAGCCCTATATCGCCGCCGCCCCGCTTTATTCCGGTGAATGGAGTGTGCCGGACGGGTATCTATTTGTGCTGGGTGATAATCGCAACGATTCCTCCGATTCGCACGTATGGGGTTTTTTGCCGCTTCAAAATGTGATCGGCAAGGCGTTGTTGATCTACTGGCCTCCCCCTGAATGGGCAATGGTCGATCATGTGAAAATCGAGGTTCCCGCGCCTTAGAGGTTGAAATGAGTGATACAACAATTCCTGAACCCGTTCCGTGCCGTGAGTGTTCAGCAGGCATGATGCGCCTGCGCTTCATCACGTACTTCACCTGGCTCGGCGAGGAGCTCATCACCGTGCAGAATTTTCCAGCGTGGATCTGTGATGTGTGTGGCCATCGCGAGTACGATGAAAAATCCATCTCGTGGCTGACGATGCTTTTGAATCCCGATGCGGGCAAACCGACCGGCACGAAACGCCTTCCGCAGCGGACCCGACCTCGGCCGGCCCCGCGGCCGCCGGCTGAATCCTGATCTGACGAGGAATCCCCATCATGACAATGGACACGTCTCCGCGCACCTACCGGTTCCTGCCTGCCGATATCCTGATATCCGGGTATCGCGTGGTGGGCAAGATCATGGTCACCAACACCGGCACCATGGGGATGGTGAACGACACCACCCGTTCGGCCATGGAAATTCACGATGCCCGTCTGGCACGTCTGCATATGCCCACCAAACTGGTGGACCATTTTGAATTGGTGCGCATGATGAAGGCGCAGGTCTATGCCATCTGCATGGCCCGGCGGGAAGACCTGGGACCGCAGGCTTTGGTGCGTGGCGGATACGCCAGCATCGTCGAATATCCTGCCAGGATCACGACGCAGATCTTTGAAATTGAAGGCACGCTGGAATTGCCGGGACGATTTGATTTCACAACGTTGATGGCAGAGGGCACGCGCGAGTTCATCCCGATCTTCAATGCCACGCTGACAGCCATTCTGCTTCCCAACCTGCGGGTGGAAAGCGCCGGCATGTTGATCAACCGCCGACAGATCGATCTGATCGCACTGCTCAATCAACGCGTCAAGCCGGAAAGCTAGAGACACTGCTTGACCGGTGTGCGAGGGGATGATACAATCCGCCCGCTTTGAGCATGACGGCTTCAGAACGCCCCATATCCCATCGCCGGCAAAAGCCTGCGATGCAGCGAGCCCCCATCGTCTAGAGGCCCAGGACGCAACCCTTTCAAGGTTAAAACTGGAGTTCGAATCTCCATGGGGGCACTACAAACCAAAACCAGTCAAGATTCCACTACGATCGGCGAATTCTTGGCTGGTTTGCGTTTTGAGCAAAGGGGAAAGCTGGCAGATCTATCAATCGCTTGGCAGAAGACTCCTTGGATTCCACAAGCAAATCATCGACCTGCGGTGTCCGCAAAGAACTGACGCCCACCCTCGGCGCTGCGGCGCGGTGGTCACCAATTCAAAATGATCTGCGCCCTTCTCGAATGCTTTTAAGAATCTCTTTGCGTGTCAAATCTAGTTTCAAGCCCTTAACGTTCAATGGAGAATCGACTCTCTGGTAAAGCCTGATGACAAACACTTGGCCGTCACGTCGTTTGATCCGAACTTCACCTTCCCGCGCGGCTTGGTCGAGCAAAGAAGCAAGTTTTTCGCGTGCTTCGGTAAATGTATATGTGTTCATGCGACCTCCAAAATACTAATTCCCTTCTGCCTGGCCAACTGAGCTAATTGCTTATCCAAAGTAAGCAAAGGCGCTCGATACTTGGCCGAACAATGAAGAAGATAGGCATCATAAGCATAGATATTCAGTTCCGCGGCCAGTTCCAGAGCTTCTGACAACTCAACATCCACAAATCGCAGTGGTATTTGCCGATAAATTTCGATT